>CAZTQR010000011.1:0-56625 GCA_964615795.1 uncultured Ignavibacteriaceae bacterium | reverse complement strand
CCTTCATTTCAGAATTCAGCATAGATGGGCATTGATTTGCCGGTTCCTGCAAGGCTATGCCGAAGGCCTTCAGCCAAAATTCAAGGCGAACCTCGTGCGTTAAGTGCTGAGTCTGCGGGAATTCCCTTTACAAGGGATCACCGGAAACACGGCCCGGCGCTTTGGGACGGAATCAGTTAACTGCATTTTCGCCGTCAGCGAAATTTACATTTCGGCAGAATGCTCATATTCCTATATTTGCAGTCTCTAATTAACCAACCACACTAAATGGATTTCAATCTTTCTGAACACGAACTGGAAGTGCAGAAGCTTGCGCGTGACTTTGCGCAGAACGAAATACTTCCGCATGTGATGAAGTATGACGAGTCACAGGAGTTTCCGATGGAGATTGCAAGAAAGATGGGCGACATGGGATTCCTCGGCATAATTTTCCCTGAAGAATACGGAGGCGCACATTTCTCCACACTTGAATATGCGATCATTGTTGAAGAGATCTCAAAAGTTGATCCGTCTATCGGTCTCACGATTGCAGCGCATAACGGACTTTGCACAAACCACATTTTCAGCTTCGCAAACGAAGAGCTGAAGAAGAAGTACCTTCCCGACCTTACCACAGGTAAGAAACTCGGAGCATGGGGACTGACTGAAAATGTTTCCGGAAGCGATGCGGCCGGAATGGCGACAGTTGCCGAAAGGAAGAACGGCCACTATGTAATAAACGGAAGCAAGCTGTTCATTACACACGGCAGTGTCGGAGAAACTGCAGTCGTTACGGCAGTTACCGACAAGTCAAAAGGCAAGAAGGGAATATCGGCATTCATAGTTGAAAAGGGCTGGGACGGTTTCAAGACCGGAAAGAAGGAGAACAAGCTCGGCATGAGGGCTTCAGACACTGCCGAACTTATTTTCGAAGACCTTGAAGTCCCGGCGGAAAACATGATAGGCAATGAGGGTGAAGGATTTGTTCAGTGCATGAAGATACTTGACGGCGGAAGGATTGCCATAGCAGCGCTTTCACTCGGCATAGCTCAGGGCGCGCTTGATGCTTCGCTGAAATATTCAAAGGAAAGAAAGCAGTTCGGCAAGTCGCTATCGGAGTTTCAGGGAATTCAGTTCAAGCTAGCTGACATGGCAACAGAGATCTCGGCTGCGAGACTGCTTACTTACAGAGCGGCAATAATGAAGGATCAGGGCAAGGAGATCAACCTTTCGGCTGCAATGGCAAAGTTCTATGCAAGCGAGATAGCTACTAAGGCAACCAACGAAGCGATACAGATTCACGGCGGATACGGCTTTATCAAGGAGTTTCCCGTCGAGAAGTTTTACCGTGACGTAAAGTTAATGACGATCGGAGAAGGCACATCCGAAGTTCAGAAGATGGTGATTGCAAGAAACCTTCTGAACATGTTCTGATCCGGTGAAGGATTTGTTCCAAAAGCCAATCTCTGAGCGGAGCTTGGCTTTTTTTGTTAATTGAATTTTGAAGGAGTAAAGGTTTGTCATTTTTAGACAAGATAGGATTCAACAAGCTGAAGGATGGCCTTAACAAGACAAAGGACAATCTCTTCGGTAAGGTGAACAGGCTTATCAATTCAAGGACAACGATCGATGACAGTTTTATGGAAGAACTCGAAGAGATCTTCATTTCGTCTGATATCGGATTCGACACATCTGAACAACTGATGACGGCAATAAGGGAGCGCGTTAAAAAAGACAAGTACGAAACGCAGGATGAACTTTCCGGGATCATCAATGATGAGATAAAGAGAATATTCAGCAGTACAACATCCGCATTCAGGGAGTTCAGCTTCGACATACCGTCAAAGCCTTTCGTGATAATGGTTGTGGGAGTGAACGGCGTCGGCAAGACCACTTCGATAGGCAAGCTTGCTCACAATTTTCGCAAGGCGGGCAAGAGTGTGCTGATCGGGTCGGCAGACACTTTCCGCGCCGCGGCAAACGATCAGCTTGAGATATGGGCAAAGCGTGCGGGCGTTGACATAATCCAAAGCACCGGAAACGCAGACCCCGCCTCGGTCTCATTTGACACAGTGAAGTCGGCCGTAGCAAAGGGAACCGATGTTGTGATCATAGACACGGCAGGAAGGCTTCATAACAAGTCACACCTGATGGAAGAGCTGAAAAAGATAAGGCGTGTGATGAAGAAGGTTGTTCCCGATGCGCCTCACGAAATATTCATAGTGATCGATGCAACCACAGGCCAGAACGGCCTTAATCAGGCCAAGGAATTTTCGAATGCGCTTGAAGGATTGAGCGGAATAATACTTACCAAGCTTGACGGTACGGCAAAAGGAGGGATCGTGCTGAAGATCAACAAGGAAATGAACCTGCCGGTTAGGTTCATCGGCGTGGGCGAGCAGATAGACGACCTTCAGGTGTTTGAGAGCGAGAGTTTTGTAAAAGCCATGTTTGAAAAATAGAAATGTCAGGGATAATAAAACTTCTTCCGCAGTCGCTGTCAAACAAGATCGCCGCAGGCGAAGTGGTGAACAGGCCGGAGTCAGTTGCTAAGGAACTTCTCGAAAACTCCATAGATGCCGGAGCTTCATCAGTAACGCTGATCATTAAAGATGCCGGCAAATCGCTTATACAGGTGATAGACGACGGCAGCGGCATGAGCGAGGAAGATGCTGAGATCTGCTTTCAGAGACATTCCACAAGTAAGGTTAGCACGTATGAAGACATTGAATGCATAAAGACACTTGGCTTCAGGGGCGAAGCCCTTGCATCAATTGCTTCCGTCTCGCAGGTTGAACTGAAAACGAAGCGGGCTGAGGACGAGCTTGCGACTGTGATCAGGATTGACGGCGGAGAATTTACCGGCAAGAGCCGTTCATCGGGAGAAACCGGAACATCGGTCAGCGTGAGAAACCTGTTTTACAATACTCCCGGAAGAAGGAACTTTCTCAAATCCAACCAGACGGAGTTCCGTCATATATACGACACGTTCGTCAGGCTTGCTCTTGCAAATCCGGACAAGGGTTTCAGATTGGTAAGTAATGACGATAACGTTTTTGATCTTAAGCCGCAGGGCAGGATAGAAAGGGTGTCTGAACTGTTCGGCGATGACTTTGCCAATGCATTGATCGAAGTCAGCCATGCAAATGAGAAGATCAAAGTGGGAGGATTCATCTCAAAGCCGAACTTCACAAAAAAGACCAGGCAGGATCAGTTTCTTTATCTTAACAACAGATACTTCACAAACAAAAATCTGAACTTTGCCGTTTATGCAGGATACGATGACCTGATCGAGAAAGGAGATTATCCGTCGTTCTTTATTTTTATTGAGACAGATCCCTCGAAAGTTGATGTGAATGTTCATCCTTCAAAGATGGAAGTGAAGTTTGAGGATGAGGGACTCGCATTCGGTACGGTGAGGAAGTCGGTGAGAGAGGCACTCGGCAAGGCAGATCTTGTTTTCAATGTCGGATTCGCCGGCAAGCTCGGCTTTCCCGGCAGCAGTGAATCATTTTCTTTTGCAACGCCATCACGGGAAACACGCGACACGCCGTCGCTCAGGCATGAGCGCACATGGAAGGAAATTTCAGAGGGAAGGAAATCGGGTGCGAGCATTCACTCGATACTCGAGGCCGGAAGGACTGAGACAGAACACCGGGATCTTCCGGAGCCCGTGAAGCAGGATCAGCCGAATGTGTTTGAGCATACGAGGAAATCAGAGTATGAAGGATTCAATCTCTGGCAGTTTCAGCTCAAGTATATCATGTGCCAGACCGAATCGGGATTCATGATCATTGACCAGCATGCGGCTCATGAAAGAGTGCTTTATGAGAGAGCATTGCTCTGGATGGAGTCTCATTCGTCATTCTCACAACAGTTGCTGATCCCTGTCAATCTCAAACTTTCGAAGATCGACTACCATCTTGCAGAAGGGCTGAAGGATGAACTGTCCAACCTCGGCTTCAGCCTTAACTTTACAGGCAACGACACGGTTGAGATCGCCGGTGTGCCTTCCGACGTCTGGCTCGGCAATGAGAACAAGATCCTTCAGGAGCTGATTGACCAGTTCAAAGAATATGAACTCAAGCTGAGCCTTGAGAAGCGCGACAATCTTGCAAAATCATTTGCATGCAGAAGTGCAATCAAATCGGGCGACAAGCTAACGAACGCGGAAATGACCAACCTTATTGATGAGCTCTTTGCATGCAGAATGCCTTATGTGTGCCCGCACGGCAGGCCCACTGTGATAAGGATCACCACTGACGAACTGGACAAAAGGTTCAGCAGAACCTGATGCGGGCAAAATGCCTGTCAATCCTCATCATCCCCATCAACTTCATCACCTGACGGCAGTTCAAGCACTTTGATCGTACCGATCGCATTGCCTGCAATGCCTTTGACGGAATGATACATGTGGTTCGTGTTGAGCAGAACTTTCCTGATCTGCTTTTCCCTTTTCTTCCAGATGCCCTGCATGGCCCGCTTCTCCGATTCAAGATCTTCATTCATCTGCACAAATCCTTCAACAATTGACTCGATCTGCTGCCGGAATTCATTCCCGGTGAGATAGTCGTAAAGCATGTTCATCTTTTCTCCCTTGTTCTCCTGAGTGGCAACTGCTTCTCCTAGCATCACAACAGATTCCCGGATTACAAAACAAAGAGCTTTGAACTCCTCGAATGTGCAGATCCATATCCCGTCCTTTTGCCCCATTCTCTTCCAGTCTTTAGGAAGAACATTTGTGACGAGCACGCCAAAGCCTGCGCCTATGCTTCTCATATCCTCCTTGAACTTCTCTATCCATGAAGGCTGAAAGTCTTTGGTCCTTTTGCTTTCGTAGTAAATGACACCGCAGTTGCTGCGCGAATGTGTGTTGACGGTCTGCACACAGTCGGCTCCTCTCGCGCCTTTCTTAATTTCCTCAATTGAATCGAGCGGAAAATTCTTTCTGAGGAAATCTTCTATTGCCAATTCCTGAACTTCACCCTGAAGCTGCATCGAACCCTGCTCCGCCTTGCGCCTGGCCTCATCAAGCTGTGACTTCAGGTCTTCGATTATCTTCTCTCTCTCTTTCATTTTCAAATTAGACTCTTCCTCTGCCAGCTTCCTCAGCTTCATTTTCTCCTCATTCAGCTTTCCGGTGAATTCTTTTTCCTTCTCCATTGAAATTCTTTCGGCAAGCTCATCCTTATCTCTCTTAAGCCTTTCAAGTTCGGCTTTTGTCTTGTTGAGTTCTCTTAGTTTGTCAGATTTCTCTTCAAGCTCTTTTCTCAAACCCGAAACGAACTCCGCATTCTCTTCATCAAGCTTCTTCTTCATGAGCTTCTCACGGGCTTCAAGTTCCTTCTTCAGCCCGGCCGACACTTTTCTTTCCACTGCTTCTTCCAGTTCACTTTCCTTCCTTGATATCTCATCTTCCCTTTGCTTCATCTTTGCGATCACAGCCTTCATTTCGGTTTCCTTCTCCGCAGAAGCCTTTGCAAATTCGGACTGAAGCTGTTCTTTAAGCTGGCTGTAAAGCACCTCACTAACGTCTATGAAGGCGCCACAGTTAGGGCATTTAAGCACATCTTTCGTATGTTCCATAAATAATTTGATTAAGATTGAATACTTTTATTTTGAGTGCGTTCAAAATACAAATGCAGTCCTGCAATCTCAAGTTAGCCGGGATTAACCGTGAATCCTGCAATTAGGTGAACTTACTTACAAAGAAAGCGTAAGTGCTGTCATGCATTTGCCGGATCCTTTTGTTTAGTTTTGTAAGTGTGTTTGAAACAACGGGGATGGCAAAAGCTTCTTTGACGAAAGCGCTTTATTCTCCTTAGCGGATCAGATTTGAGGTCATCCTCGCTTCAGCCCTCCGGCAAAACTGTATTACCGAACTCCTTTCGAGATGCAGTGCCGGGGGGCACTTTTTTTTGCCCGGCTGAGCCGCACAATTCCTGCAAATTCTTCCATTCCTGAAAATCCTTATAACTTGCAATAGCCGTGCAATATTATGAACTTATCAAAAGACCGCAAACATTTGATATTATGTAACATATTGACAAACTAAAACACACACAGCCATGAAAACCAAATCACTTCTCGTTCTTCTTTTTGGGTTTCTAGTGACAACCGCTTCGGCACAAAATTCCGGGACCAAGCTGGATATCTACGGATTTGTGATGACAGATGCCGGCTATGAGTTCTTCACGCAGGACCCAAACTGGTATGACGTTATGCGTCCTACAAAGCTTCCTTCGTTCAAGGGCGAGTATGAGCCGGACGGCAAGACATATTTCAGCGTAAGGCAAACCCGCTTTGGCGTTAAGTCAAGCACTCCCACATCGCTCGGAGAGTTCAAGACCCAGTTCGAGTTTGAACTTTTCGGAACCGGAGTGGATGCAGGGCAGACTACTTTCAGACTAAGGCATGCTTACGGAGAGCTCGGCAAATTCGGCGCAGGGCAATACTGGAGCCCGTTCATGGACATTGACGTATTCCCGAACTCGCTGGAATACTGGGGCCCAAGCGGCATGGTGTTCTTCAGAAACATACAAGTAAGATACATGCCGATACAGGGACAGTCAAAGCTGACATTTGCACTTGAAAAGCCCGGTGCAAGCGGCGACGGAGGAATTTACTCTGACAGAATTGAGGTTCAGGACATAAAGCCGCAGTTCTATCTCCCGGATTTTTCTGCCGAGTACAGATACGGTGACAAGTTCGGATATGTTGAGGTTGCAGGAATACTCAGAAGCATCAAGTGGGTTGACACCAGGGAAGACACCCTTTCGCTTGACGGAAGCGCGCTCGGATGGGGAGTAAACCTTAGCTCAAATCTGAATGTAACTAAGAATGATGTGCTGAGACTTCAGGGAATTTACGGAGAAGGTGTTGAGAACTATATGAACGATGCACCGGCAGACATCGGCCTTGAGCCCAGTACAGGAGATCCGAACAGGCCTGTGAAGGGAGTGCCGCTTCCGGTTTACGGAATTGTTGCATTTCTTGATCACACATGGAGCAAGTACTTCACAAGTTCGGTCGGATATTCGCTCGTAAATATTGACAACACTGACGGACAGTCGGGAACCGCATTCAAGAAAGGACAGTATGCACTTGCCAATCTTCTCTACTACCCTGTCAGCAACATGATGGCCGGTGTTGAATACCAATGGATTCAGAGAGACAATAAGAACGGATTCAAATCAAAGGACATGAAGGTCCAGTTCTCATTCAAGTGGAATTTCTCAAGAACTTTTTCAATGTAAATCAAATAAATACAAGAAAATGAAAATCACAAGTTTAATCAAAAGAGAAATCCTTGCGGCAGTTGCCGCAATCCTGTTTTTGGCAATCGGGCAGACAATTTCAGCCCAGACAAAATCAGAAATTGAATCAGCAATCAGCGAAGCATACACCAAATACGAAAATGTGACCGAAGGCAAGAATGCGGATTACATACCTGCACTTGCAGAGGTTGATTCCAAGATCTTCGGAATTGCGCTTATCACGGTTGACGGAACGGTTTACACAAAAGGTGACCTCACATCCAAAGTCTCGATTCAATCAATTTCAAAGGTCTTCACGCTTGCAAGTGTGATCAACGAACTCGGACCTGACGTTGTGTCGAGCAAGATCGGCGTTGATGCAACCGGAATGAAGTTCAACAATGCAGAATTTGTTGAAAGGAACAAAGGCAAGCAGGGAAATCCGCTGGTCAATGCCGGAGCAATAGCAACAACCAGCATGATCAAAGGCGCTGACTATAATGAGAAGTGGAATACAATCATGAGCGTTATGGAAGGGTTTGCCGGTGACAAGCTCGAAGTCAATCAGCCTGTCTATGAGTCCGAAGCCGCAACGAACCAGCACAATCAGGCACTTGCATTCCTGATGGCATCATTTGAAAGCATGTCATGGGACAATCTTCAGACAACGGACCTTTACACAAAGCAGTGCGCGATAAATGTGAATGCTAAGGATCTTGGCATGATGGCGGCTACGCTTGCCAACGGCGGGACAAATCCTGTTACGGATAAACTGGTTGTAAACCCTGAGACTGTGGCGCACGTTCTTTCCGTGATGTCAACTGCAGGACTTTATGACGACAGCGGTATCTGGCTTTACAGGACCGGTGTTCCGGCAAAGAGCGGTGTGGGCGGCGGAATAATTGCAGTTGTTCCGGGGAAGTTTGGAATAGCAGTGATAGCTCCTCCCCTTGACGAGGCCGGCAACAGCGTAAAGGCACAATTGTCAATTGACTACATAATTGACAAACTCGGCGCAAATCCATATCTCGTTCAGCCCAAGTAACAACCGCATCAATTCTAAAGTGGATTGAATATCCGCGGGTCTAAACCGATATTGAGATACACAGTTCGCTCAATGCCGCGGAAGTGTTCAATCCACTTCTTGCTTAACAAATTAACTCAAATGACACACCCATATTCCATGCAACTGACAATAATGGCTCTGCTTATTGCAATAGCCGTAATACTGGCTGGAAATTCGTCATACGCGCAGGATGACGTTCCTGACAGATCCTTTTCAGATACTTCAACAATTGCCAAAGAAGAGTTGATGCAGATCGAAAGCTACAAGAATGAAACAGCCGGTGAGTTTACTCCCGGAAGAGGATTTGACGCTTTCAAAACGAAATTTGCAAGCCTAAATATCAGCGGATACCTGCTGGCGAGATACATCAATCAGCTGCCTGCAAAGCAGACCTTCAGAGACCATCTTGGCCGTGAGCAGATAGTTGATCCGAGAAACGACATAAATGTTCACAGGGTGTTTGTGTGGTTCACCGGATTTCTAGGCGTTCAGCGATTCAGATATAATCTTACTGTATGGGGACTTCCGACAACTCAGCAGGTTTTGGTATTTGGTAATCTCACTTATGCCGCATCGAATGCCTTCAAGTTTGGAGTTGGTATAGCGCCCAACCTTGGCGGGAGGTCATTGCAGGGCATGTGGCCATTCTTCAACGGATCAGACAGGCAATTGACGGAAGAATCCATGAGGCCCGGCTTCACAGGCAGTATCTGGATGACGGGCGAGATGTTACCAAGACTTAACTACAATATTTCGGTCGGCAACAATGTCAGCCAGCTTGGCGTAACGGGATCTCAGCTTACAAGGGACCTGACGACAAGCGCAAGCCTTTGGTGGATGCCGACAACGGGTGAGTTCGGTGAGCGCGGCGGAATGCTTGATTTCGAGAATCATAAGCAACCGGCAACTAGGTTCGGTGTTTCATATACTCATGCAAGGGACGACAGATTTGATCCTGTGTCAGACTCAACTTCTGCCAACACGCAGACAAAGCTTTCGGACGGTATGAATTACTATGACAGGGGCGCACTTGCCGACGGCGTTACCGTGCAAAGAAGCAATTACGACGAAGGTTCTGTTGACATCGGATTTAAATACAAAGGATTTCACTTTCAGATGGACTACTTCTTCAGATATCTGTCAAAGATCGCAGCAGACGGCCCTATTCCTGTCGAATCCATATTCGATCACGGAGGCCAGGCAACAATATCGCAGATGCTCGTCCATAAGACGCTAGGAGCTTACGTGTCTTCTTCATACATATTTGACCAGTTCAGAAGGAATCCGTGGGAAGTTATTGCGGGATTGAGCTACTATCCGGTCCAGTCAAGAAGCTGGAGGATAAACGGACAGTTGATCTATGTTGACAGGTCTTCGGCAAGCTCATATTTCGGTTACTACCTTGCAGGGCTTAAGGGCCCCATTATCGGCATCAGCACGGATATATTACTTTAAACATCAGGAAAAATGAAAACAATAATCGGGATCTTTGTTGCATTGTCATTGCTGTTTGCCGGCAATGCAACGTTTGCACAGAACTCAGCTGACGACGGATCACTGTTCTACGATTCTCACCTGCATCTGACCAACTACATACAGAAGGGGCCGTCAATTAAGGACTTTTTGAATGTGATGGGCGATAAAGTCGGAAGATCAACACTGTTCGGAATTCCGCTTCAGCAGCAATGGTCATGGATGAACTCCGGCGAAGATGCGCCAAAGTACTACCTCGATTCGGATGCGCCTCTTTACTATTACTCATTCACAGATGCATTCATAGCCGATCAGTTCAGTGAGCTGACTGAGGATGAGAAGAAGCGTCTTGAACCGATGATAACCGGATTTAACCCCGCTGACATGTATGCCGCCGATCACATCAAGAGGGTACTTCTCACATATCCCGGAGTGTTCTCAGGCATAGGCGAATTCACAATTCACAAAGAGTTTGTGTCTTCAAAAATTGCAGGCGAAGTTGCAAGTCTGAGAAATCCTGCGCTTGACACTATCCTTACTGCCGCCGGCGAGATAGGGCTTGTAGTAATTTTCCACAATGACATAAACAAGCCGTTTCCAAAGGCATACACAACGGATTACCTCAAAGATGCATGGGAGCTGTTCAAAAGGCATCCTGATGCGACAATTATCTGGGCTCACTGCGGACTCGGCCGGGTGGTTGCGCCTGTGAAGGATCAGATCAGGTTTATGGAAATGATGCTGGATGATCCGACACTGAAGCATCTTTACTTTGACATCTCATGGGATGAAGTGGCAAAGTACATAGTACAGAGCGATGAAACCGTGAAGGCGGTGGCGGAACTTATAAACAGATATCCCGACAGGTTCCTTTTCGGGACTGATGAGGTTGGCCCTACAGACCAGAAACTTTACATGAAGGTTTACAACATGTACGAGCCGTTGTGGAAGGCACTCACTCCCGAAACCAGCGAGAAGGTGAGAAAGGGAAATTTCGCGAGATTGTTTGATGAGGCAAAGCCGAAGATAAGGGCATGGGAAGAAGCCAACAAAGACAGGCTGTTCTAGCGGAGGTCAGATTTGGTTTGCAGTGCGGGCGCGGGGATTATATAATCCCCGCGCTTTTTTTTGGAATCACCGTGAGGCATATGGACACTTGCAACCGAAATGAATATCTTTGCAAACATTCATTACAATACATCATAATGACCCGAACATGAAAAAATCTGTTCTGCTGATTTCATTCTTAACCACCTGCCTGTTGTTCTGTTTTCAATTCGAAGGATTCGCACAATCTGCCGGAAACACTACAGGATTTTCTTCCGGTACGCTCAAACTTCATGAGAGTGCAGAGATTCCTGCCGACACATCCGGTTCATTCGGGACTTATACTCCCGGTGCGGGATTTACAATTGCAGATACAAAAATGGGAAGCCTGAACTTCAGGATCTTCTCCTATATCCGCTATCTTAACCAGCAGAGCCTTGATCCTGAATATGCAAATGCATTCGGTGATACATCTTCAGTGAAGAGAAGGAATGACATTCAGCTGAATAAGGTTACGCTCAATTTTATGGGCTGGCTGCTGGATGAGAAATTCAGATACCTGTTCTACGTTTGGACAAACAACACCGCACAGGGACAAGTCTCGCAGGTTGTGGTGGCCGGCAACCTGTCTTACAAGTTCAACGATTTCATCAGGCTCTCGGGAGGTATTGGAAGCCTGCCCGGAGTAAGATCAACCGAAGGCAACTTTCCGTTTTGGGTTGTAAATGATAACCGTCTGATTGCCGAAGAGTTCTTCAGGCCCTCTTATACAACTGGTCTTTGGATTGACGGACAAATTGCGACGGGACTCTTGTATCACCTGATGATAGGCAACAATCTCAGTCAGCTCGGAATTGACGCAGGACAGCTTGATGAAGATCTTAGCACTGTATCGCTTGCGCTGAAGTGGTATCCGACTACAGGCGAGTTCGGCAGGAACAGCAGTTACGGAGATTTTGAAAATCATAAGAAAGTTGCGACAAGACTCGCCGGGCATTTCACTATCAGTAACGAGGACAGGCAAAGCCAGCCTAACACAGACGGATTCGATAACACTCAGATCCGGCTATCTGACGGCAGTATAATCTTCAAGCCATCGCTTTTTGGATACGAAATTAACATCAAAAAGCTGCAATACAGAATGGCAAGTTTCGATTTCGGAATCAAGTACAGGGGCTTCTCGCTTGACGGTGGATATTATTACAGATGGCTGGACAAGTTCGGCGGTGACAATCTCGGCTCGCTTGGATTCAATGAAATAAAGGATGACGGATTTCTTCTGCTGTCATCTTACATGATAGTTCCTCAGTTCTTCCAGCTCTACGGCGGATATTCCAAGATCTTCGGAAACTACGGCAATCCCTGGGGAGCAAGGGGAGGGATCAACATACACCCGTGGAAGAATGAAGTGGCAAGAGTAAACGTCGAATACATTTACCTTGACAAGAGCCCTGTGGGAGGGCTGTCTCTGCCATATCCGGTTGGCGCAAAAGGAAGCATTGTGCATCTTGACTTCCTTGTCAACTTCTGACACCTGAACGATCCGGAATGATCCGGCTCTTAACCTAAGTGCCGGATCTGTTCCGCAAAACTCCTGTTACAAACCAGCGACTATTCCCACTTCAAAGAACGGCTGAAAATCGCTGAACGGCGAATCCTGATCATTAAGCACGTCCACCTTCAGGCCGGCATTAAGAAATACATCCCGTGACAGTTCTTTAGTATAACCTGCTCCCAGAAAGAGGAAGTTTACATCGCGGGAGATCTTTCCCTGTGTGGTCTCGGTATTGTATTTCTGATAAGAATACTCGCTCATCAGGTAGAATTCCTTCGCCGGATTATATTGGAAGTATGCGCCTCCCCCGAATGAATTGTCAGTTGCAGTAACCTCTTCCTGAGACGATGTCACCTGCTTATCCCATGACATGCGGTAGGTAGCCTTTACACCTGCTGAAAAATCCCTGGAAAGCCTGTAACCGATAAGGCCGGATAACCGGAGCTCCGTATAGTCTCCGAATGTCATCCCTGCAACTCCGCCGAGGAGAAACGACTTGTACTTCTTGGGAGCAGCGCTTTCCTCTTTGCCTCCGTACACATTCAGCTCTGACTGCGCATTGACGGTGCAGAAGCCTGTCATTGCAATTACTGTAAAAAGCAGAAGCGGTATTATCTTCATATTGATGTTTTGGTTAATGAGCAAGAGTTGTTAAATCTGTCACTTGTGCTTAAATGTCTTTTCAATGAAGCCAACGTCCAGGGAATCCTGATCCAATCTCGTTTTCAGCCATTCAACAAGCCTCTTTCTGTCTGAGCTCTTGATCCCGGCTGAAGCTTCAAGAGTCACCGTCAGGCCACCGGCTGTATCGGTTTCAGCGCCGGACCTCTTCCTGTTAATCGTTATGTAACTCACATCAGGAAAGTTGACTTTTGCTTCCTTCAGCACCTGAACTGACAGCTCCTCCAGCTGACGCATACTGTCCAGACTGAGAATCAGTTCGCTGATCACGTGGTCCTTTGATCCTACCGCGTTCTTCAGTTCTTCTATCTGACTCTCTATCTTCTTCCTTTCAATCACTGAAAGTCCCTGCCGTATCTGAAGCTCGGCATCATTCAGCCCGGCAGACAACAGCCTCAGCTTCAGCGAATCTCTTTGTTCCTGGCTTACACCCTTTCCTCCGTAAGTAAGCGTTATCCTGTTGCTCTTTGAGTCAACATCTTTGCCAAAAAGATAATTACCCTCAATGGCTGTCATTTCGTTAACAAAATTTGATGCTTTGTTTTGAAAATCCATTTCCTGCCTGAACTTGTATGCAAGATAAACGCTGGGGATCAAAGTTGAAAACACTATTATGTTGACAAGCCTTCTGGCTCTGCGCTCTGCTAATTTGTTGCTGACCTCCTTCTGAGGAAACCTGAGCAGTTTTACCGTAACAAACGTTGCCCATGCTATGAACACCGTATTGATGAAGAAAAGGTAAAATGCTCCGAAGAAGAATCCGGCATTCCAGTTTGCCAATCCGAACCCGGCCGTGCATAGCGGCGGCATCAGGGCAGTGGCAATGGCAACTCCCGGTATCACATTTCCCTTTTGCTTGCTCGAAAGCGCAAGTATTCCGGCAAGTCCGCCGAAGAACGCAATGAGAACGTCATACATCGTGGGCGAAGTCCTTGAAAGCAGTTCTGACTGCACAGTGTCAATTGGCGATATCAGGAAGTAAAGAGTTGACGTTGCAAGGCTTACAAGCAATGCAAACATGAAATTGTAAACCGACTTCTTCAGTAATGGCAGACTGCTGATTCCCAGCGCCAGCCCTATTCCCATAATCGGTCCCATCAGCGGCGAGATCAGCATTGCACCGATGATCACCGCAGTCGAATTCATGTTAAGGCCGAGTGAGGCAATAAAGATCGCAAAGACGAGTATCCAGAGATTTGTTCCCCTGAATGCGGAACCCTTCTCAACCGCTTCAATTACACTCTCTGCCGGCTCACGCTCTCCGAATAGCCGGAACGCGGCAATGGTTCTGCTTATTATCTTGTTGATATGGCTTGTCTAAGTATAAAGATTGGTGTCAAAATAACTATACAGCAAAATGTATTCCACTTCAATAAAAGCCCGGGTGAATTATTGCACGATCTTCAGCATCAGCCGCCCCTGTGTTACAGCGCAAAAAACATGCGCCTGAGAATATTCTCAGGCGCATTTGTGTGTTGCATCAATACTGTTCCCTGAGGATCACGGCCTTATCAGTCCGACAAAATTTGCCGCATTGTTGTCAGCCACTGATGCATCGGAAGCGTCTACAAATCCATCCCCGTTGAGATCAGTGTTTACATATCCCGAAGCAAAAACATAAGAGGCATTGTCAATCTGTGAAAGATCCGTTGCGTCTATGCTGCCGTCCTGATTTACATCACCTGAAAAGACAGAGAATACGACCGGAGCGTTATCTGTCTGAATGAGATTGTTTCCGTATGCCGCACCGGATGAATTCGTCATATCATACGAAGTTACCGGATTCTCTATCATGACTGGCCAGTATGACCATGTCTCGAGTGAGTTCCGGTGCCTGACGATCAAATAGCAGTATGTGTCCGGCAGATAGCTGAAGCTGAAAGTACAGTTGAGCGTAGCCGAGTCTATGACTGCTTTTCCCGAATCAACTGTTTCCGTAACATCCTCATATCTCTTGAGATAGATTCTGACAGTGTCCCTGGTACTTAGTTTGTTTGAGGCAGGATTGTATAAGCCCTGAAGACTGAGCTTGAGATTGATTATCTTGTTGCCTTCGTAATCTGAATAGGCGTTTGTCAGGCTGTCCTGAGTGACAGAACATCCGGCATACAAAATATTTATCAGGTTCTTCTGTGAGCCTGTTCTTATTGATCCCACCGGCTGAGTTTTCCCCGATGCCTTCTGGCTGTTAGTTTTATAAGTGAAGATCACACTTGATGAGACAGCGATCTTTATAACATTCAGTGAATCGCCTCCGGAGGTCATACAAATTGCAGAGAAAGGATTCAGTCCTTCACCGGCCGCCACTACATGAGTAAAGACCGAGAAACTGCTGGATATGTTCTGCAGGAAGATCAGGAGCTGCCAGTCATTTGAGTATCTGGAAAAGAACGGCATGTTGTTATGGCTGAAAGTTACTACCATTTCCTGTACAGGGCTTGTTTGCTGGATCGCCAGGCATGGCTTTCTGAAGATCTTCTCACCGTTAATGATGGTCCTGACAGCCTTAAGCGTAAATGAAGTTGAAGGTGTGAAGGATGTCTTAAGCAGATAGATGCCGACTTCGTTTTCTGAAGATCTCCTTTCAACAGCAATGTAAACTGAATCAGAAGTTCCCTCTTTGTAATCTGCGCTGGGAAAATAATCCGCGGTGCCGGTTGTAAGTATTGAGTTTGTCCACGTCGAACCCCAGTTGATCGTTCTGAAATACCTTGTCCTGGTTAAGCTTGCAAATGCAGGCGTGTTATCGCTCTCGGTGAACACAACTCCGAAATATGTTGCCCCTGCATAGAAAGCCCCGTCGCTCAGTGCGCTGACATGGCAGAACTTCTTGCCGGCGGGCGGAACTGCTATCTGAGCATTTGAAGGAGCTGTACCGTTGCTTCTTACTGAAAAGTAATTCACTGTTGCGTTTGAGAGGTTTGAAGCTGAACTCAAAGTGAAGAATACAATTATTCTTGTTGAGTCGGCCTTTGAGTTATCCCTGGATTCAACAAGCATTGATAAGCTTCCAACATAACTTGAGTACTGGTACCCGATGATATAATTCCATGTGCTGCCGTTATCGGTCGATTTCCTGACAGTAATGACATTCGGATAGGTTGGCGAATTCTGCAGCCAGCAGACTGCAGAGTACAGCACACCGTCTTCCCCGACTTTAATGTCCATCGTCTTGCCGCTGTCTATGGAAGGCTTGATAAGCCCTGCCTGTACGATCTTGTCCGATGAATGCCAGTCTCTTTCTGAATCTTCGGATATCTCCATTCCCGGAACGGCCGGAAGGTCTCCGGTTTCTGTATCATTCGCATTCAATCCGCTGATCTGAAGTTCTATGTTGCCGGCCAGGGTAAGGTCACCGGTTTCCGCTGCCTTCTTGTGCCTTGTCTCAAGCTCAGCCAGAGAAGGATTGTCAGCCCTGCCATTTTGGGCATGGACCGAAAAAGAAATGAGTGTGAAGATCGCCAGAATCAGAGTTGCTCTTTTCATGTTAGATTGATTTTGTTTTGAGTTCGTTTGTTAATGTTTGCACAAAATTATCTTTACACGGCCAGGGCATGAAATAAATTATCAAATGTACCTTGACAAGTGTGGGTTTTACTTTCGTGGCATTATCCCTATTTTCAGCAAATTTTTGCTGAAATGGCCGTAACGAACCTTGACAGCCCTGACCCGGAAGTACAGGAAAGGAACTACCTTTACAAAGTACTTTCAACATTCTCAGATGAAGAATGGCTGGAATTTGAGAAGTTTGCCGCATCCCCGTATTTCAATAAGGGAAGGAATTTTGGAATCCTTATGAAGATACTGAAGAAACACAGGCCCGCATTCAAGTCCCCGGAACTCAGGAAGGAGAACCTGTACAAAAGACTCTGGCCCGGCAAGGCATACAAGGAAAGCGTGATGTACTCGACATTTTCCAGATTGGGAAATCTTGCGGAGGAGTACATGATCCAGAAGGAATACGAGGCAGACGAAAAGCTGAACAGGGACTGGGCAAAGTTGAATGCCTACGCAAGAAGGAACCTCCCCAGAAAGGGCAATGCGCTCATAAGTAAGTTGTCAGATCAGTTGAATTCAGGCAGGATCACTGTACGCCATTTCTTTGACGCAAAAGAGATTGCAAAGGAAGTGGCATCATATCATTACCTGTTCGATCAAAGGCACAAACTCCCTGACCTTCTTCACGAATTACTGAAAAACTCGCTCTACTGGCATATCACGGAATCATCCATGTTCCTTACTTCCCTCTTCTCCCAGAAGACATTTGATAAGGCTGATTATGAGGCATGCCTTTACAAAGAACTGAGGGAGTGTTTCGATTTCGGCAGATTCCTCGGCATCCTGAAAGTAAAGGACAGGAAGAGCTATACTCTGATGCTGATGCAGTATCTCAATGTAAAGGCAAACTTGCATCCCCTGAAAGATGAACCCTACTTTGAGCTGAAGAAACTTGTATTTGACGGGCTTGATTCATTTGACCGGGACCTTAAGCAGTATATGCTTAACCGGCTTGCAGAACTTTGCTCACTCAGAGTTCTGGCAGGAAACTCCGGGTTCAATAAGGAAGTATTCGAGATAAGGAAGAAGCTTGTTGAAGAAGACTTATTTTCTGACGATGAGAACAGGACTATCAGGCTGAGCAAGTTCAGGACGACATTCATTGAAGCACTGAACCTGAGAGAAATTGACTGGGCTGAGTTCTTCTGCAATAAGTATATAGATAAGCTGAACCCGGCTGTAAAAGAAGATGTACGGCTCTATTGCGAAGCAAGAATATTCTATGAGAGAAACGATCCGGATAAGGCAATTGAGCTCGCGGTTCGGGCTAATATTGATCAGGTATTCTTCAAACTTGACCTTAAGAACCTCCTTGCAAAAGCATATTATGATACATCATCCGTCGAATCACTTTATTCACTGCTCAATACTTATTATCAGTTCATCAGAAATTCCGGCAAGAGCAAAGAGACTTTTTTCAAACGGCATGCGAACTTCGTCAGGTACATGAAGAGACTTGCAGCCATAAAATTCGGAGTCAATCATACGGAAGACGTTGGCCTGCTTGAGAAAGAACTTGCAAAAGCAAATGTGAGCGCTAAGTCATGGCTGATTGACAGGATCGTGCAATTGAAATAAAGTAATTATCATTCTCAGCCGCGGCCTGCATTCGAAGGTACTTGCAGGATACCCGGCTGAGCGGCAAAAGCAGTTCAACATCTTTCTTCCGTGCACGGAGAAGAAAATTAAGGTGCTCCTGAACAGAACGATCATGCCATTGCAATCATTATGTGCAACAGGATCGAACCTTAATGCTGAAGTAAGCAAGTGATAAGTCTCTCAATGGATTATCATTGCAGGGACTGTAAGATAGAAGTTCTGCAGAAAGGATCACAGCAATTCAATGAGTTAAAAGGCACGCAATGAGCATGCCTTCCTGCGGGATTAAACAGTCAGGTTGCCGCTTACTGGCGGAACTTCGGGGAATGGTTCTTAGTTCGCCGCCCTGGCTTTCGTCAGTTGCCTCCTTACCAGCATATTGTTTATCGCTATCAGCAAGGCTCCCATCATGAAATATGATACAGCAATAAGCGCTATATTCCTGAATATAACTCCGTAGCCCAGTGAGTCCGCATTCAGAAAGTAATACGGATATTTTCCTGTAGCAGCTCCGCGAGCCATTGCATATATGGCATATACAAGCGGATATAGAAGCCAGTTGAACGCGCTTCTGAGTTTCAATTCGGTTTTCTCCGTGAAGAAGATCCAGTATGCAAGGTAAAATAATGGTACGGCAGTATGCAGTATCTGGTCGGCAACATACTGATAACCCTTCGGGTCCCAGATGTGCGCAAGGAACAGGTGGTAGATCAGTCCTACAGCAATAATGTAAACAAGCAGAGCTGTCTGTACTGAATGGATCGAGAAGAACTTCCCTCCCCTGCTTTGCGGTGAGATCGTTACAAAAGTGAAGAAGATTGCGATCAGGAAATTCGTCCATATTGTCATGAAGCTTAGAAACTTAACTGTGTCGGCTATTCGTGAATCTGCAACAGTCATCGACAAATAATACTGCAGTATCACTCCTGTCCAGCTCAATATGATTCCCAGATTGAGAACTACCTTCTTCATGCCGGTATGTTTACGTGGTTTAATGGATTGGTGCAGTTTATTACGTGCCTACTTTTTTAGGTGTTGAAGTAAGTTGGCAACGCTTTTCTTAATGTTCCCGGATTGACTCAGCCCCGGAAATTTCTCAGCTAAGCTTAGTGCGGATTCGCACAATGATACCGCTTCTTCAGTTTCATTCTTTAGCGAATGAAAGATCGCAAGATGAAATTTGAGCTGTGCAAGCCTCAGTCCGTAAACCCCCGGTTGTAGCTTTTCAAGCCTCTCAATCAACCCGGCAGCTTTGTACAGGTCAGCACCGCCACCCTTAACGTCATCTGTGTTGAGCTTAAGCATTCCGATGTTCTCAAGCGACTCAGCAAGCTCATCCGAAAATGATGCGGGAGATTGATCTGCAAGATCCTGCCTGATCTCAAGTGCTTCTGCAAGCAGAGCCCGCGCCTTTTCAAAATTCCTTTGCCTGTATTCGAACAACCCGTATCCGTTCAGTGTACCCGCAAGTTCAGGCCTGTACGCCGCAATGTTTCGTGCGCAGAGTTTCCTTCTGACAGCAATGCAGTCTTCAAATATTTTGCGGGCCGTCTCCGTGTTTTCCTTGTCTTCGTTGCTTCCTATGTATGATGAAAGCGACTGTCCCATATTGTTCATTGCCCTTGCAATGTCAGGATCGTACTTCCCGTTTGCCCCGGAATTAAGTTCATCAAGAATACTGAGAGCTGATCCGCTGATGTTGAAGGAATTCAGATATTCGCCCTTGTCAGACAAGAATTTTCCGAGATTCAGAAATCCAAGGGCAAGTGAATACAGATGCTCCGGCTTTCCTGATTCAGACAGTTTCTTCTTAATGCTGAGAGAGGCCAGAAGATTTGTTTCCGCAGACTTGTAATCCATCATCTCCATATTCTGAATTGCAAGATTGCTGTATGCTGAGGCCAGGTCGTCGTTTACATCAATACCTTCCTCATTCATTTCATTGAGTATCGAAACGCCATTCTCAAAACACTTCACCGCCGACTTCTGATCATTCATACTTTTCAGACAATATCCGAGATTCTGATATGCTGAAGCAACATCGTTCCTGTACTTTTTTCTGTCTCCGGGCGCATTCATGTATGCGGAAATGCATTCGCCGAACAACCCTGCAGCTTCTTCAAAACGGTTTTGCCCGCGCAGATAACTGCCGAATGCAAATAAATTCTTTGTGTTTCTGTATGACTTTATTGAATTCCGGAAATGGTTCTCGGCCAGCACAAATCTTTCGGGCATGGCATCGATCAAAAGCACGTTGTAGGCTTTCAGAAGGAATTCCTCTGAATTCTGCTGTCTCAATTTGTCGGCTTCAATAATCTGTTGCTCCGCTTCTTCATACATGCTCAGAATTCCGGCCTGCTCTTTCTCAAGCGTTTCTGAATCAAGTATCATGTCAACTTTCTGTATGTTGCCCTTTAGAAATTCTTCGTAAGCTCTCCTGAGTCTTGTCTGATTCAGTTCTATCCTGCCGAATGTTCTTGCCAGTGAAATGATGTTCTCTTTCTGCTCGTTTAGCTCCTTCGTGATCCTTTCCAGCCGCAGTAACTTCTGCTTTCTTCTTGAGGTATCGGTTTCATGATTCAGGTCCTTTCTCAGTTCCTCCGCCTCATCCATCTTCGAAACCACTGATTCGATGTTCAGAAGGTTCACATTCAGGTCTCTCGCATCACCTTTGACCGACACGATAAATTCCAAACTGTCGCCTGCTGAAATGTTGAGTCTGATCCACTCGTTCTCTGCCCTGAACACTTCATCAACAGCCTGTTCAGAATCTGTTTCAATTCCCTTTCCGTCTATAGTCACAAGCGAAAACGCCGTTTCAAAAACCGGCGTATCAGGCCTGCCTTCAGAATGGAACGCGACGGCGAAGTTGGACGTGAGGTTGTTCTGAATTATGTTTAGCTGAGGCTTCTGCTTCTGCCTGCTGAGTGCGGATACTTTCTCCCTTACATACATGGCAAGGTCAAAGATTGTAATGTACTTGTCGTTGCCGGAAAGATACTTGCCGCTCAGACCTTCCAGCAAAGCATACGTGAAAGCGCTCACCGGCCTGCTCAGAAACGACACCTGATCGTAATGAGAAGCCGAAAGCACTACGCGGTTCGGTTTTGAAAGTGTCAGAGATTCATCATTTATAGGATTATCGTCAGATGCAGTCATTCCCTCTGCATGACAGCAATCAAGCAATACTACCATCTTGATTGTGTTGACAGCCTGCAATTTGCCCATAAGAACATCAGACTCGACAGTCCCCTTGCCGAATCCTTTTCCGTCGTTATTGTTGCAGATGATGTAATACTTCCCTTTGTTAACGGCTCCGTGACCGGAGAAATAAAAAAAGAATATCTCCAGAGGATCTTCAAGTGTTTGCTCTGCAATCCTGTCAAGTTCCTTCAATAATGCTTCCGATGAAGCATCAGGACCGTACTTCGAAATAATTCTCTGTGATGGAATATTGCAGACAGTGGTCAGTTTGCCGGATACAAACTCCGCATCGTCAATTGTCTGCAACATGAGACTATCGGCTTCAAACCGCGCGCCGGCACCGATCACCAGCGCCATGGATCTTTCAGGATCAAATGGCCTGTTCATGCTTCAGCTTAGCATGTCACAGATCCGAAGCAGTTCACTCTCATTCTTCTTTGTGTATTTTTCGGCGAGCTCGCAAAGGGCAAACATATTCTTATCGCTCACGTCGTCCATTTTTGAATTCTCTTCGGGAATCCTTAAGTTCAGTCTGACGTATCGCTTGTCGCCGTTCCTGTAATCAGGCAGAAGATGCGCCATTGTGAAGTCGGTGCTTTCTGAAACGCTTCGCATAAAGATGTCCGTCAGAAATCTTCCCCAGTTCAAAGCACGCCAGTCCTTTGCTTCATTCAGCGGAATTGACTTCAGTGAATATCCCGTGCCTATTGAAAGCATGAAGAACGGAAGGTCATCGTCATCGGGCCTTACAACAGGTTCAAATGCCTTGCCTGTGCGGATCTTCCAAAGTTCCTTTGCCTCACTGTATGCAAGCACCGACGGATTGTTCGCAAACACTCCGCCGTCAACAAGCGCAAGATCTTCATCCTCTTCAAACTTCACTACGGAAGGTTCAAAATAAACCGGCGCCGCCGACGTTGACCTGCAAACCTCCCTCATGAGAAAATCTTCCTTCGGATCTCCCGCCGCAAGTCTTGAAGAAAAATAGAATGGCTTTCCTTTCTGAATTTCGTAAGAAGTTACAAGCGTACTCGTGAGTCCGTTGGAAAGCCGTATGTCTCTGAAATAGTCTTTGAGTAATCTTTCAAAACTCTCTTCATCATAGGGCTTCTGCAGTATCATATCGGTGATCTTCGTGAGCGAGCCTATCCTGCTGATGAGATCGTCCTGTCTCTCTCCGAAGATCCTTGATCCGTTCTCGAGGTAGAGCTTCCGGAGATCAGAGGGTGAATACATAGCGCTCCCGTCATCGCCCGGCGCCGCGAGCCCCATTGTTATTATACCTCCGGTTGAGGTACCTGAGATCAGGTCAAACACCTGACACAGAGGGTATCCAAGCTGTTCCTGTATGAATGAGAGTATCGTGCAGGGGATTATCCCTCTTATTCCTCCGCCGTCTATTGAAAGAATTCTGAGTTGCGGTTTCATGGTAGTTTTTTTTGAGTCCCGAATTTAAGGAACGATCTTCTGGACAAAATTGAAAGCGTTGTTGTCGCATAATGAAGCATCTGAAGCATCCGCAACATTATCGCCGTTCACGTCTGACCTTACATAGCCCGTGACAAAATTGAATGAGTCATTGTCTATTATGTTCAGGTCTGCTCCGTCAACGACTCCGTCCTGATTTACATCTCCGCCGTAAACTGCATATCTGACGGGTGAATTGTCAACCTGCTTCAGGTTGCTTCCGAATGCCTGCGCGGCCGAAGTCGTGAGATCGAAACTTGCCTGTGAAGAGGAGAATGTGACACCGGCTGATTTGCTCCACGTTTCAATGGAGTTTCTGTGCTTCAGCATGAGTAGGTATCTTCTTGAATTCACGGCCTTTGTGAACTTCATTGATGCGGAACCGGAACTGCTCATCATTGCAAGAGCAGAGTCAATGATCGTATATGGTGAAAGTGTATCGCGGAGATAAGCGCGCAATGTGTCCTGTCTCATTAGATTTGTGACCGGATCGTAAAATCCTTCAAGCAGGCAGGTCAGGTTGAGAGACTGCGATGGCCTGAATATGCTGTTGAAACTGTTCGCATATTCATATCTCGAAGCGCAGTTTGCAACGGCATCCCAGTTTACAGACCAGTCCATCATACCCCTCAATCCGGGATACACCGCTGTCCTGGTATATCTTGCCGGTTTTGGTGAAAGTCCTCTCAGATAATTGATGGCCGCTTTGACTGAATCAGGCACTATGTATCCTCCGCCTGCGGCATTCGGGCATGCAGGCAATCCTACTGCCACCTGATCCGCACGCAATCCTGTAAAGTATCCTCCTGCCGTATTGAATCCGTGCATCACAGCTTCAGTTTGTGAAAGAATGAAATCAACGGTACCCTGGAAATAAATGTTGCCGTCAATCCCGTACATGCTTCCGGAGTTGTAAAGCTGAACATGCAGTATCTCGATCGAATCTCTCAATGCATGAATTACCGGCAGATACGCGCCCCAGATTCCGGCATAAGCAGACATCCCACCTTGCACAAATGCTGTCTCGGGAGCCATTGTAAGAAGCATTCTCTTACCGAACTGCACTCTGTACAGATCCATGATCTTCCTCACCGCATAGATCAGATTGATGATCTTGGCATCAACAGGATTGGCGATCGTTCCGCCGCTCAACCATAACGAACTTCCCTCAAGGTCAATATCCATTCCGTCAAAGCCGTAGTAGCTGATGATGGACATCATTGAAGATATGAATACGTTTCGCTTGACAGTATCGGGAAGTTCAACGGGATCATTTGCACCGCCGATAGATATAAGCACTTTCTTGCCTCTCATGTGCATCGTGTCAATCTTCTTTCTGAAGTCAGACTGCGAGATGCCGTCCGGAACGAATGTCATATTGTAGGTAGTGCCGGAAGCCGGTATCGCAAATGCAACCTGTATCACATTGTAGCTTGTGTCAATCTGGGTAAGCGGAATGTACGGGCATTGAAAGTCGTTCCAGTTCTGCCAGTAACCAACAAGCGACGGAGCGGGCGCCCGCGCATTAGCAACTGATCCTGATCTAAGCAAGATGAAGAAAGCAAATACTGCAAGAGCGAGTGATCTGTTCATCATGGATTGATAAAATTGAGACACGGCGGATTGCGCCGCGGATACTGGATTTTCCGGTAAACTAAACTGACACTGATACTTCTGCAACGTAAAAATTTATCTCAGAGCGGCATAAAGCTTCAAATTCGGTAATTGCCGAAAATGTAAATACGGATAAGCGGATACGACATTGTGTTTTACGTATTGGTTTACTTCACTTTCTTCCTTCTCGCAGAAGCATTCAGTTCTTTCACTTTTTCCATCAGCCATAATTTGTTTGAAATATCATTTTCAAGAAGCTTCTCAATTACTGCACATTCACTTAAGTTACCAGTGTTTCTGATTGAATTAAGCTTTGAAATTGCAGTCAGGAAAGATCTGTACTTTTCCTTTTCCTTTTTTGAAAGTACAGAATCATTTTTGAGCAAATGCCTGTAGGCATCCAGCATAGTTCTCATATTTCCGTCAAGCCCCTTTTCATATGCCGTCATCAGCATAAGGTCTCTTATTTCAAACTTCAGCAAAAAGTGATTCAGTTTCACTTTCTGGCAGTTTTCCATTGCCTCGTCAAACTGCTTCTCATAAAAATTGATAAGAGCGGTGGCATAGAGTCTCATATTCTCCCTTTTATCAATATGGATCTTATCCGTGTATTTCTCCATTATGTGACGGGCATAATCGATTTCCTTCAGCTTAAGTGACTGAAGAATGATCGTCCTGTAAAATTCAACCGGCATGTAATGCACCAGTTCCGGCTTGTAGTAACCATTTTCCAGAATGAACTTATATACGTTAAGGAGTTCATTGTCAAACGCAGAGATTCCTCCATCTTCCTCAATCTTATTCATGCAGTACCTGACAAGCCTGATGAGATGAAATCTGACATCGCTAAATATCAGAGTATTCCGGAGCTTCATCAGTATCTTCTTATATCTGAAATAATTTGTTTCATCACCAGGCTCCGATAAACACCTGAACATAGATTCATGAATTTCAAACGTTGCAGAATGATTACTGCCTTTTGTTTCTCTCACTAAAAGTTCCGCCAGCTTACTGAAATCAATAGCTTCAAAAAGCTTATCCATGAATGACCTGTTCGGAGGAGGAGCAAATGTTCTGTTTATGGCACTGATATTTTCGTATTGCCTTACAAGTTCCTTTATGAAAAATCCGGCAATGTTAATTGCGCGCTCATTTAGAATACTTCTGAATTCATTTGCATAGTCTGCGCTGTTCTTGTCCTTACTTATAGCCAGGTAATTGGTCTTATCAACCAGAAGTCTTGCCGAATCAATGAAATGATCTGCTCCTTGCGGATCACGATTGTTCAGATGATTTTCGGCAGTTCTGATATTCCTTTCAATATGTTTAAAGAGATTTCTCCTCAGGTACTCTTCCCTGAGAACATCCCACTTTTCCGGAAGGCGTCTTGAAAGGCCGATATAGATAAGATAGGAATCAAGAGCTTCTGCCAGGTCTGCAAACAGATTCTTCATTGATGAACGGTTGTACTTCAGATGAGGAGCGATCTCCATGCTGAGCGATTCCTCTGTGACCCCGTCCATCTTGAATTCCGGATGAAATGAAGCCAGTTTGCTGAACAGAGCGGCAACCTTCGGACTTGGATTTGTAAACGGTGAATTCATGAAGATTCCGCAGTCCAGCATCTCTGACTTTGTAAGCGTCTTTAATATCTCTATCGCTTTATAGTTCATAATTTAGATTAGCTATTTACTGATAATGAAATGTATACAAACTATTTACAGTCATTTTCTTTTTCAAGCAATTATTGAGTTTTCAAAGAATGTCTCGATTTTGTCAAGCGACTTTTCAACAAATTTTTCTTTTGACATGTAAGGAGTTATTTTTAAATTGCAGGGCTATCATAGAAGAATAGATTCAACTGAAGGAAGAAGGCCGGGTTCAAGATTAGATTCGCCCAAATATCTGATTAATGCCGGACGGTGCGGAACCTGGCTATGCAAGACTACTGTCCGGCTATTTTTTATTAATATTAAACCTTATTAGCGGAATGACGGGCCATTGTTGTCCCGGCTTGTTCAACCTTAGAAATGACCACAGTCTTATCCGATAATTCCAGACAAAGCTGTACAAAATAGTTCCATAAGGCAAATGCACTGATCAGTGCGATTGCCGGCTTATTATTAAGATTCAATTATTAATCTAATTTAGAACGGCCTTATGATTAGCGCCAAATCTGTTCTCTCAGCTTGCATTATCCTTGCCGATGCACTGGCTATCTTCGCCACCCGTATTTCGGTAATTGCAATCAACGTTTTTCTGCTCAGGCATTCCGCTTTATCTTCACTCTGCAGACCCTTCAGGAAACTGACGTCAAGGTTCGGATCCGGGTTTACGCCAGCATTTTCAGCCCTGTCGCTTGTTCTTGTGATCTATGTGTCCTCTTTCTTCGACAACATCTGGTGGATACTGATTTACGATAATGGCATTATTGTTGACGTCTTTCCCGAATAGGGTGATAATATCATAGAGCGACTATTTAATAAAAATTTCCGTCCCGGTAATGGGGTAATTGACTAATTTTGATTCACAAATTTCAGCGGAAAGCCGCTTTCGCATCTGAACAGCATTCATCTTAGCCTGCCGGTAATCAGCTATGACAGGCAATTGTACATAGCATCCTCCGGAAATCCTTGTTTGGTTAGATCCTGCATCAAAACTGTGAAATGCGGCTTTTTCTGAAACGCTGAAATACCGGCCCGGCTACGGCCTGACACTATCCGACCTCTTCCGCTGGTTTCCCATCCTTTGGGATCAGCTATACGGCTTATTCCGTCGCAGATATTGCCAAATCAGACAACTTTTTGTTTTTCTTTTGGTCTCACTAAATTGTAAATTGAAGCCCAAAATTAACCACACAATAGAACTGCATGCTAAGTTTTATCAAGAAACTCTTCCCTTCCAAGCACGAAAAGGATATCAACTCAATACAGCCCTTGGTGGAGGAGATAAATGCGAAATTTGAGGAATTTGACAATCTGACCGATGAACAACTCCGGGCAAAGACCGCCGAATTCAAAGAAAAGATCATTTCAGAAACAGCAGAAACATCCGGAAGAATATCTGAGATTCAGGCTAAGCTGAAGGAGGACGTTCCGCATAACGATAGAATGGACCTTTATGATGAGCTTGACAAACTTGAAAAAGAGAAGTACGAAATAACTTCCGCTGTCCTGGACGAGATTTTGCCGGAAGCCTTTGCGGTCGTCAAGCAGGCGTGCAAGAGGCTCGTCGGCAAGGAATGGGAAGCCGCAGGCAACAAGATCAGATGGAACATGGTGCCTTATGATGTTCAGCTGATCGGCGGCATTGTTCTGCATCAGGGCAAGATCTCAGAAATGGCTACGGGTGAAGGTAAGACCCTTGTTGCCACACTTCCTATGTATCTCAATGCTTTGGCCGGAAGAGGAGTTCACCTTGTAACTGTAAATGACTATCTCGCAA
Organism: uncultured Ignavibacteriaceae bacterium; assembly: GCA_964615795.1. Classification (GTDB taxonomy): domain Bacteria; phylum Bacteroidota; class Ignavibacteria; order Tepidaquicellales; family Tepidaquicellaceae; genus JADJAH01. The sequence continues at coordinate 28,682 of CAZTQR010000011.1, read as the reverse complement.
AGCGCGACAGTGAATGGATGGGAGAAGTTTATAAGTTCCTCGGTCTTACGGTGGGTGTGATCCTAAATGATATGGATTCCAACAAGCGGCGGGAGATGTACAATTGCGACATCACTTACGGCACAAACAATGAATTTGGATTCGACTATCTGAGAGATAACATGGTAGTTGACAAGTCCTTTCTTGTACAGAGGGAACATTTTTATGCGATCGTTGACGAAGTTGACTCAGTTCTGATAGATGAAGCAAGAACTCCGCTCATAATCTCGGGGCCTGTAGAAGCCCCGACACACAAATTTGATGAACTGAATGTGCGGGTGAAGCGGCTTGTAGATGCACAAAGAAGCCTTGTAAATACGCTCACCGGAGAGGCTGAGAAAATACTGGAGAAGGAAGATCCTTCCAAAGAAGAGCTTACGAAGGCCGGGCTTGCGCTTTACCGTTCGAGCAGGGCGCTTCCGAAGCATAAGAAACTGCAGAAGCTTCTCAGCGAGCCGTCAAACAAGAAGCTCCTGCTTTCAACGGAGGCGGAATACCTGCGTGACAACGCGAAGAACCTTCACATTGTTGATGACGAACTTTATTTCACGATTGACGAGAAGTCACACGTAACCGACCTCACCGAAAAAGGAAGGGAATTCCTTGCGCCAAGTTCGATGGAGAGGGATTTCTTCACACTGCCTGATATGGGCAGTGAATTTGCTGCAATTGAGAATAATGAGAACATTTCCGTAGAAGAAAAGGAGATCAGGAAGGACGATGTCACAAAGATCTATGCGGAAAGAAGCGACAGGCTTCACACGGTTCACCAGCTTCTTAAGGCTTACGGACTATATGAAAAGGATGTTGACTATGTTGTTCAGGACGGCAAGGTGATGATCGTGGATGAATTCACGGGAAGAATTCTGACCGGAAGAAGATATTCCGAAGGACTTCACCAGGCGATCGAGGCCAAGGAAAATGTTCATGTGGAAAAGGACACGCAGACACTTGCCACAATTACGCTTCAGAACTATTTCAGACTTTATAAGAAACTTGCAGGCATGACGGGAACTGCGGAAACAGAGGCATCAGAGTTCTTCGACATCTACAAGCTTGATGTAACCGTTATCCCCACAAACAAGGAATGCGTACGAGATGATGTGAACGATGTCATATACAAGACAAAGAGGGAGAAGTACAATGCAGTGATAGATGAGATCGTGGCTATGAAGGAGAAGCGCAGACCGGTGCTTGTCGGAACCACAAGTGTTGAAGTTTCGGAGACCATTTCACGGCTTCTGAAACGAAGAAGCATCCATCACGAAGTTCTTAACGCCAAACAGCATCAAAGGGAAGCGCAGATAGTTGAAAACGCCGGCCTGCCCGGAGCCGTGACAATTGCAACAAACATGGCCGGGCGCGGAACCGACATCAAACTCGGGCCGGGAGTTTCCGAAGCGGGCGGACTTCACATTATCGGAACCGAGAGGCATGAATCGAGAAGAATTGACCGTCAGCTTCGCGGCCGTGCAGGCAGGCAGGGTGACCCGGGCTCGTCGAAGTTCTACCTTTCGCTTGAGGATGACCTGATGAGGCTCTTTGGAAGCGAAAGAATTGCGAGCGTAATGCAGAGACTTGGGATTGAAGAAGGCGAGGCAATTGAACATAAGATGATCACAAGTTCTGTGGAGAGGGCGCAGAAGAAGGTCGAAGAGAACAACTTCGCCATCAGAAAAAGACTGCTTGAGTATGACAATGTAATGAATCAGCAAAGAGAGGTGATCTATTCCAAGAGGCGTCAGGCGCTTATGGGTGAAAGGCTCAAGGATGAGATCCTGGAAATGGTTTCTAAGTCGGCTGAGGACATTGTCAAGAAGCATTATGAAGAAGGAGATATTGAAGGTCTGATTGATGAGGTTCAGAGGACATTTCTTGTGAGACTGAGCATTACTCCGGAGGAGTTTCAGAAGATGGGGGAAGCAGGGCTAAAGGAAATGGTGGTTAAGGAAGCTACGGATTTCTACAACAGGAAGGAAGAGAGATACGGTGCGGATCTGATGGGGCAGATCGAGAGGTTTGCCATGCTGAGCATCATAGATGAGAAGTGGAAAGAACATCTGAGGGAGATGGATGACCTGAAGGAAGGGATCAATTTCCGCGCGTATGGCCAGAAGGATCCGCTGATCGAGTACAAGAGCGACGGCTTCAAGCTGTTTGTTGAGATGCTCGATTCACTGAATGCCGCAGTGGTAAACTTCATTTATAAATTCACGGCACAGGCTCCTGAAGAGGCAAAGACAGTCAGGACTCCGATGCAGCCGAGCCCTTCAAGAATGAGAACTTATCATCAGTCATCTGAGGGCATGGGTTATATTGGCGGCGGAGAACAACCGGAACAGGACCCGAACGCCAAGCATACTCCGGTCAAAGTGGGAGAGAAGATCGGAAGAAACGATCCTTGCTTCTGCGGCAGCGGTAAAAAATACAAGAACTGCCACGGCAGGACAAGCAAAGAAGCTGTTAACTGAGTGATGAATCTCAGCACAAAAGATCCGGAGAAACTGACAGAGAGTATTCAGACACACATGGGCAGGAAGTTCACCAATCCCGCCCATGTTTGTTTTCTGTTCGCAGTTTCCGCCTCCGGAGAAAGGTCAAAGCTTCTTTCTGACCTCATGTTCACGGCGAAGTATGTCACCGGACTCAAGAAGATAGCATCATACGGCAGTTATACGGAAGACGAATATGTGAAGAAAATATTCTCCGAATTTAACACCAACGTGCAGAAGTTCATAACAATGCTTGATGATCTGCTGGACGAATCCGGGGAGCCGGAGGCCAGGGATATGAGGAATTTGTATCTGAAAATGGATCAGGAGAGTCTTGCAAGGTCGCTTGTTCTTGCAGAGGACCTGTCTTTGTGCAAAGAGTATTTTAACATAACAGGAAATATGGACAGCCTGGAAGAATCATGACTGCATCGTAACTTCGTTAAAGAACTCCTTCAGTTCATTTGATGGCTGAACGTTAAACTCCTTCTTCAGCCTTTTCTCATACAATCCGTAAGCGTATTTGAATTTCCTGTAGTCCTTCTCCCTGTTGTACAGGGATAGCAGTTTCATCATTATCTCCTCATCCGTGAAATCCAGCTCCAGCAGTCTTTCCAAAAGCCTTATCACATTTTCGTTCTCATTCTTGTTTTCAAAGTGAGTGATGAGCTTGTGAATAACGTCTGAATAGATGAACTTCAGATTTTCCCTTACATCCTCAGCCCAATTCCTGTATGAATCCTTTATGAAGTCTGTTTCGTACAACTCCACCGCCTTAAGCTTGTCTTCAATACTTCCCGACGCAAGCCTTTTGAATTCATCAGTGTCGGTCAGTAACTCAAGTTCAAAGTTCTTTGAGCATATCTGATACTTCTTTTCCTTAAGCATCATGAAATCCTTCCCGACGTCATCAGAGATCAGCTCAGACACAAACCTTTGAAGCGTCTTTCTTACCTTGTTTATCTCCACGTCCACGATCGCTTCATAGTTGACATCCTTTGCCTTGTACAGTATGTCATCTATGATCTTCTCTTTTGTAATGTCATCATTGACGGAAGCCTTATAGATGCAGTACAGAAATATGATTTTCGACTTTGGCCTGAGCCACAGATTGTCAGTCAGTTCTTTTCCGTTGATGTATATCCTGTTGTGATTAAGATATTTAACTTCGATTGTCAGTCTTCGCCTTTCGGCAGAGCTTTCGACCATCGGAATTACGCCGGGCAATGAAGATGCATAGTCGCTTGAAATACCATTGACTGCCGCATACTCAAAGACTGACCTCAGCCGGTTTGAGTTTGCCCTGAAAATGACATAGTTATCGTAATGATGCTCCTTGCAGATGGAAAGGAATTTCAAATAGCGCTCCCTGAACTTCGCCTTGTCATTCCTCAGCGAATGGCAGAAACATTCATAGAAGATAATGACAGCCTGATTGAACACGGTAAAATTCTCCCTGCCGATCTCCCCTACCCTTTTCATCTGCATTTCATACTCCCTGAAATCACCGAGAAGAAGAGCCGCTTCAAGCCTCAGTATCAATTCTCTGGTTTTCGACACATTGTACTTTCCGCTTTCCAGGTGGCGGATCACCGCCCGCGGATGATTCAGCAGGCAATATGAGTAGAGGATCAGCGAATCAATGAAGAATACATAGTTCTTCAGAAATGTATTTTTTCTCACGGCTTCCAGCTCCCTGATCGTTTCCTCAAATTCGAAGTGAAGGAATTTCCTCAAAATTGTCTGGAACTCATACTGATTCTTGTATGCTGAGAAAATCGTCTTCTTCTTTTCCTTGTGCTTGCTGCCAAGCATTGCATAGAACTTCTCAAAGTCACGCCGGTTATAGCTGGCAAAAAGCGCAAAGCATGCCTGACTGTAATTCGATATATCAAAACTCTTTCGATCGCAGTTATTGACAATGAAGTTCACAACGTCATTTCCCCATTTGAAGTCGCCGTAATCAAAGAAAATAAGCATTGAGAATACGCTTTCCACAAATGTGTTCTCGTCCGAATCCTTCTTCAGGTCCGGTTCACCTGTCTGCATCCCGATGAAGATCTTCTTCAGCCTTTCTATGTGTTTCCTGCTCTTCGCATTCTCGCCCGAAGTGATGTAAGACTTGACAAGCGAAACAATGAACTGTATCTCCTGTTCAATGCGGAGATTGAATTTTAGCAGGTGCTCCGAGATCTCGATGTTCCTGTGCGAGATTCCTTCCTTCAGGAAATTGCAGTTGCAGATCAGCATCAGCACTTCCACATAATAATTGAGTTCCCTTTTAGGGATCTTTCCGGAAGCCATCAGATAATCCTCTTCCATTGAAAGGCCGAACCGCGATCTTAGCAAGCCTTCGAGATACTCGATTGCCTTGTCTATCTCCTTGTCTTTGTAAACAAGAGTGTTGACTTTCAGAAGTATGTACTCGAGAGAACGGCTGAACTCAGCATCATCTATGTTGCTTATCTTGTCATACAGACCGCTTGAATGGATCAGAAGAAGCTTGTCGGATGCATTGTACTTGATCCACTTCCTCAGTTCTTCATGGTCACCGGCACGGATAAGGTAATTCACCCCGATGAACTCCTCTCTCCATTCGCCGGCTGAAAGGTAGTGTCTGCCAAGACTGGAGAGGATTTTCCTTTCCTCTGCAGCGCCAATATTCTCCTTTGCCTGGTTGTTCAGAAATTTCTGGAACAGTTCATGAAATCTGAACTCATCAACTTCCCTGTTAATGAAAAGATTGTTCTCGTGAAGGGACAGCAGGGTTTCATATCCGTCCTTTATGGACAGAACATCCTCTATGATCTTCTTGTCGAATGATTCCGCGTAGGAGAGGGCAAGCAGAAGTTTCTTCTCTTCTCCGGAGCAGTGCGAGTAGATCTCATTTGCGAAATAATTGAAAACGTCCGCACGGTTTCTGATGAGGTCATCTCCTGTCAGCGGTTCAGTATGGCCCGACATGAGCAGAAGCTGGATTGCGGTGATCCATCCCTCCGTTCCCCTTATGTATTCTTTCAGAAGCTTGCTGTCAACCGTTCTGATCCTCTTACTATATGATTTAAGCAGATTCCTCAGGTCTTCTTCATCAAATGAAAGATCCGATGTAGTGATCCTTCCCAACCAGCCTTTTGCCATGAACTTCGGATAGTTGAGCAGTTTCGGGTCTTTCCTCGTAATAATGACAAAGCGGATATTTTCGGGCAGATAGTCAAAGAAGTAATTGAGCGCTTCGCAAACTTCCCTGCTGTCATCTATATTGTGAAAATCATCGAGAAAGATGAAGAGCTCCTTGTTGCGCTTCTTCAGAAAGGAATACAGGTCGCTTGAAAATGATGAAATAATGAGGTTGATCTTGTCCGCGGATTGCATGTTCTGAGATTGGGTAAGCACTTTTCTCAGATTCTCCCCGACAGTTCCGGGCTTCAGGTATTTGCGGAATGCCATGGCAAACAGCAGGAAGAAGTTCTCAAGCGAGTTGTCATACCTGCTGATGCTGATCCAGAGCCTGAGCTCATTTCTGAGCTTGTGGAAGAACTCCACAGCCAGAGAAGTCTTCCCATAGCCGGCGGGGGCAGTGACCAGGATCAGCCTCTTGTCTTTGTGGGAAGTGATCTTCTGTAAAAGCCTCTCTCTTGAATAGTAATACGATGTGACCTGCGGAGCTACTATCTTGGGTGTATGCTCGAGCTTGAGAATCAAATATCGCCTCCGTCAATTATCTGATTTCAAACTATCAAAGAAATCAAATAAAGGCAATTTATCTTTTGATTCTGACTCCGGCGCTGTCAGAGCTCTGCAGTTTCCTTATGTCTGATCTTGATATCTTCGACCGACACGAAAGAGCCTCCGCTTTCAACAGGAGCCTTCACGAGCGGTGCATCAATGTGGCATAACCTGTCGCTCAGCTCATGGCTTCTTCTGATCTTGTCTTCAAACTCCTTAAGCTTCTCTTCAATGGTCAGGACTTTGTGCTTGTGAGAGATCATGTCTTCCCTGAATCTCTTCAGGAAGTAGCCGATCGTTTCAACGCGGATCTTGATGGAACCCGCTGGTTTGTTCTCGTCTATGTCTTTGAAAGAGAAATAGGGTGTTCCGGAGCTTTCTATGATCTCCTGAATCACTGTGTAGATCGGAGCATCGTGACCGCACTTGAATGAAGACAGCTCGAGGGCAACAAGATTCGGGTGGCGCGCCGCAAACTTTGCCGCCCACACTTTCCTTGACGTGTTCTCAGAATAGGAGTTCTTCCATACATCACTGATGTCGAACGGTGACTCTATAATGCCTGCCTTGACTTCATCACCAAAGAGGCGTTCCATTGTTTCATCATCGGTAGGCAGTGTATCCTGAAACAGTATAGGATATCCGAGCTTCTGAAACTCTTCAAGTATCTCATGATTAATTCCCGGATCATTATGGTAAGGTCGCGCAAGCACGACGATGCCGATCTTGTCTTCACGCTCAAGCATTTCAAGTACGCTCCTTGACTCATCCTTGAGTTCATTGATGAACCGGTAATACGCCTTGTAGCCTTCTTTCACGGCCTTCCTGTTCTCTTCATCTTCAAGCTGCAGAATGCTTCCGAAACATTCAAACATCTGCCTGGCAGTCATCTGCTCACTGAACAGCTGTACAAACGGACACAGGTATTCAGTGCCAAACTCCTTGAAGAGGTCCCCTTCCTTAGTGAAAGCCGCTTTGGCAGCTTCAATTGTTGCGGTAATTGTCGGACAGGAATTATGGGCTTGCGCATGTTTCAGGTCAGAAGGCATGTTGTCAACTATGGGGGCAAAGATGTAATCAATCTTCTTCTTGCTCTGATGGTAGAGAAGATTGTGAATGTGAGGAATGACAACCTTTGACGGGAAACAGGGGTCAATGCTTCCCCTCTTGGCGCCGGCCTTGTACATCTCCTCGGATGTGAATTCGGAATAGACAAAATTTCCCGGCATCACACCCAGCGCTTCAAGGTATGCTGTGAAGAACGGCGTATGCTGATACATGTTAAGTATGCGCGGAATTCCGAAGACCAGTTTCTTTCTCATCTCAAGCACTTCCGCTCTCTTCTCAGCATCTGCTTTTGCTTTTCTGGATGCAAACAATCCTTTCCTGCTCTCAGCAATATCCGTCACTTTCTCGGGCTTGTAATTAACCCATGCCTTGTTTGCAGCTATGTCAATTATGTTTGGATTCTGCTTGCGGATCTGATCCAAACCTTCCTTTATACCGCGCATTTCTGCAACATCCTCAACCGTTCCCTTTTCACATGTGGCTATGATCAGTCTTTGAGTGCCTTCTTCCATAGGCACCTTTGATTTCGGATTGACAACTTTCGCGGCCTCAATTTCCTTCTGTGCTATGAACTTCTCTCTCTCTTCCTCGTATGAGGCGTTTGCCTTCAGTTCGGTCTTCACGTCAATGAACGTTCTCAGGCACTTGTTCTTGCAGAAGTAACATCTCGTTGATTCTTCTCTCGTAGTCTTATAGATGATCTTTGACACTTTCTCAAGGCCGATGAAGCTTGTCCTGTGTCCGTTTTCATAAAGCCTTGCGGCCTCTATCCCGCTGCCGATCGCACCGGCTTCACCGGTATGCTTGTGCACAAATATTTTGGGAGTGATGCCGCTTCCCTTGAATCTCTCTGTTATGAAATCAACCTGCGACTTGACCGCGGCAAGATTGTGCTGTGTGCCGCCCTGAAGAACAAAGGTTGAACCGAGTTTCGCCAGGTTCGGGATCTGTGAGACATACAGCCAGATATTCTTCGGAAGCACGTTTGCGAGTCCGGCCATGATCTCTTCAGGTTTCCACCCCTGCCTCTGAAAGTCAACAATGTCAGACTGCATGAAAACTGCACATCCGTAGCCGAAGGTCGGAAAAGTGCCTGCAGAGAATGCCTTGTCTGCAAACTCTTCGACAGGATACCCAAAGCCCTGCGCAGTTGACTGCAGGAAGTAGCCGTTGCCTGCGGAGCACTGCGTGTTAAGCTTGAAGTCCACCACCCTTCCCTGATTAAGGATTATGATCTTGATGTCCTGTCCGCCGACGTCACAGATCACATCCGTATCAGGATAGAAATGCAGTCCTGCCTGCGTATGAGCAACAGTCTCAACAAGTGCAACGTCTGCCTTGAGAACGTCTTTCAGAATGTCCTTTGCATAGCCCGTTGTTCCTATCCCCAATACTTCAAGAACGGCCCCGTCCCTTTCAACCTGCTCGCGGATCTTGCCTAGGATCTCGATAGTGTCTTCTATGGGATTGCCTTTCGAGAGCTGATAGGCCTTCACGAGGACTTCTCTTTCGGAAGAGACAAGAGCTGCTTTTGTTGAAGTCGAGCCGCCGTCAATTCCAATGAACCCTTTCACAACCTCGCCCGGATTGAAAGTCCTTGGTGTGAACTTCTCTACAGTATATTCTTTTTTGAATTCAGATAGCTCTTCCTCGCTTTTCGACAAACCCGTATTGCTACCGGAAATGATCTTCTTTTTCTCTTCTTCCCTTCCCACATTGATATAGTACTCAAGATCGCCGGTGCCTTTGTAAACTCCGATGTGTTCCTCCTCATCCTTTCCAAACTCAACCGCACCGATGGCTGCAAAGTACTGAGCATTGTCAGGCACTTTGATAAGGTCTTCGGGATTTACACCTTCGGGAAGCTTCACTTTCCGCTCTTCCCATATTTTCGGAATGTTGTGCTTCCAGCAGTCCTTCATTCCCTTGATGTAGGTGTTCGGGCCGCCAAGCAGAAGCACTTCGGGCCTGAGCGTATTTCCCCGCGTCAGCACAGAAATATTCTGCTGAATGATCGACTCAAACAGTGAAGCCATAAGCTCATCCGCAGGCACACCCGATTTCTGCAATCCGTTGATGTCAGTCTCTGCAAACACCCCGCACTTCCCGGCAACAGGATGAAGCCTCAGTCCTGCGTATCCCATGTTGCAGAGTTCTTCCGCAGGGATCTTGAGCTTTGCATTGATCTTGTCAATCACTGCGCCTGTGCCGCCCGCGCACTTGTCATTCATCGAAGGTATCTTCTTCTTTCTTCCTGATTCGGGATCCTCTTTGAATATGATGATCTTGGCATCCTGTCCGCCGAGTTCTATGACCGAGTTGGCATTGGGATAAAGCTTCTCGACAGCAAGCGAAACCGCATTGACCTCCTGCACAAACTTTCCGCCGACAAACTTGCCGATGTTTGCCCCTCCCGAACCCGTAATGAAGCATCTTACTTCTTCGGGATTTGTTATTCCGCACGCTTCCTCCAGCGCCCTGAAAAGCTCAAGCGCTTTCTCGGGTTGTTTCGTTTCGTGCCTCTGGTAATCAGACCAGATGATCTGATCCGTTGCGGCATCAATCACAATTCCTTTAACTGTCGTTGAGCCTACATCAAAGCCGATGTAATATTTTATCCCGGATGACATGACAAATTCTTAATTGATTCTTAAATGCTTTATGCAGCTTTAGGCGATGCTTTCACGCCTTCATTCTTCATTCGCTCGGCCACATCAAGTATGAAGTTGGCTCCGAGGCCTACAACACCCTTTCTGTGAGATATGTGAATGAATGGATTCTTCAGCTCCGGATGAGCATCAACATAAGCCCTGATCTCCGGGAGCGTGTAACCTGTCTTTGAAAGGCATTCGTTGTACTCTAGCTTTGCCTTTGCTTTCGCTTCCCCAAGCGCCATCTGCACTCTTGAGTGAGCGTTCACATCACCTTCTCCCGATGTTTCAATCGGCAGGAAGATCATGTCCTTAAACTTTGCGGAGACTGCCGACTGCACACCGTCTGACTGCGTCGAGGGCATGCATCCGAAAGGCTTGAGAGAAAGCACCATGTGGCAAAGTCCGTTCACAGTGTAATAGATACTCTTCCCCACTTCCAGATGCCCTTCACCGCCTTCAACCCTTGAGTGGTAGAAATCATGGGCAAGTTCCTTGAGCAGGCTTTGAGGCACAAGCTTGTGCGGGATGTCTGCAAAGGCCTTTCTGTACCTGTTATACTCACGCTCAAATATTTTCTCGGCAAGCCCAAGCACTGACCTTGACAGCTTGTATTCCTTCAGAAGCGCGAGTTTTTCTTTCAGCGTATGATGTTCATCTGCTTCTTTATAGACATTGATCCCCTTCTGATCTTCATTCACAAGGCTTGCCTGATGAAGCATGTACATGATCCATGTGGCTATCGGTTCAACGAGCACCTGCGCTCCTTCCCTTTCAAGGAACGGGAACATGTTGAAGTTGCCGTCGCCTTCGGTAGTCTGTGCCCAGAACTCACCCGTGATCTTTACTATCGGCTTCATTCGAGTGTGGTCAACTTCCACTTTCTCGAAGATCCTTTTCGCTTCCATGGCAGTTTCGAGATAGTAGTCGCCGAGCATCTGGTCAATGAACTTCGTAAGATAATCCGAAGCGGGAATCTTCCGGAGAATGTTTCCGAGCCTGGAATTGAAATCAAAATACTTCTTGTTCCTGAACTTCTCATAGAACAGGTCCATTGCTTCCCTCAGGGCGTTGTCTGTATCTCCCGGGTTCACTTCAAAAGGCCTGATCCTGTAAGCTACCTCGTTTATGATGTCTCCAACCATCATTGCGTTAATGATGCTGAGAAAGAAATCGAGGTTCATCTCTAATCCTGCCTTTGCATCTTCCTGCGAAAGGCCGCCTGTTTGCTGAAACAGCAGAACCCTGAATCCGTCAAATCCGGAATTCCTTAAAGCAAGCCTGTACTCCGCTTCATACATTCCGAATCTGCACGGGCCGCAGGCGCCGGCTGTGAAAAAGACATACTTGTCAATGATATCCTGTTTGCTCATGCCGGAGTTTTCAAGCGACTGCAGGAACTGGACGAGATTACCGACAGTGAAATACGTCGGATTGCACTGGCCATTGTTGCCGTACTCTTTTCCGAGCTGGAATGACTTCTTGTCGGGAGTGGGAATGTGGTCTGCCTTGTAGCCAAGTCCTTCGAGCGCGCCCTTGATAAGCTTCTCATGCTTCCATGTGAGTCCTCCGAAGAGGATAACGGTATTCTCCTTATGCTCCTTCAGGAAAGCATTTTCGAACGGGCGCTTAAAATGCTCGCGCTTTTTGTTCTCAATTCCGTGTTCCGCTTCAAGCCTCTTCCTTTCTTCAAGGATCATGGTCTTGATAAGCTGTTCGCGGTCGATCTCACTCCTTTTCCGGGCATCAATTACGCCTACTGATCCCGGGTCAATTGTCTTTGTTTCCATTCTCGTGAATATTTTTTGTTAGCGAATATTTGTTCTTCCTTATTTTGAATTTTCGTCAATCATTCGGGCACAGATACTTGCGCTTCTTACCGCTCCTTCTATAGTGGAAGGAAGCCCTGTGTTTGTCCAGTCGCCGGCAATGAAGAAATTGTCTGTATCTGTTCTTTGCGAAGGCCTGTGCCTCCTGCTTTCCGGATCGGGTATGAACGTCGCACGCTTCTCCTTGATCACACGGAAGTCGGATACGATGCCTGCGTCGAACCCCTGAATGCATGAAGAAAGCTCGCTGATGCACATCGCCGCAATTTCTTCGTTGGTCATCTTTGTTACTCCAAGCGCGTCCGAACCGCTTATTACAAGGCTGAGATGAACATCAGACTTCCTGAACAGCCACTGCGTTCTTGTTCCTATCATTCCAGCCATTCCAAGATTGTCTTTGGGAAGGCCTTCAATGCTTTGCTTAAGGAAAAGATGCACGGAAACTATCGAAGATGTCCTGAGCCTTTCAGAGCCGGCGCCGAAGCGATGCCCGAACACATCACAGAATCCAAAGAACGGCAAAGCTGAAATGAAATAATCCGCGCCTATCTTCTCAGAATCTTCCGCGATCATGTAATTCATACGCTTATCAATTTCAAATCCTGTGACCCTCGTGCTTTTGTGAATCTCGCAATTTCTTTCAAGCAGATATCGCTCTGCAGGTTCAATAAACACTTTGTTCAAGTCCATTCCCGGAAGCACCAATGTGAATCCTTTACTTTCGGACATTGATCTTGAAAGCAGATCTGTCAGAAGTCCCGCATCAACGTTACGCGGTTCAGTATTGAAAACTGCAAGTATGAACGGGTCCCAGAAATATTTCCTCAAATTTCCTGACTGTCCGTGGGCCCGGAGCAGATCTTCAGCGTTTTGTCCTTCCTGCCTTGCTTCATCCTTAATCATATTTCTGAGATTAAGCAGTTTCAGCTTTTCCTTAAGATCGAAGCCTTCGAATCTCAGAAGTCCTGCCAGCAGATCAGCAGGCGGCTTGAGCCCGGAAGACCTCAGGCTCATCTTAGCCCGGCCTTTCTCAAGAAAATCGATCCGGAGTCTTTCCTGAAACCCGAGCATATCGTAAGAACCGATGAGTTTCAGATAGCTGAATGTATCCCTGTACCAGCCCGCAAGAATGTGTTGCCCGTTGTCAAAGAACGCTCCCTTGTCTTTATCGTAAAAACTGTAAGCCCTTCCGCCGAGCTTTGGAGATGCTTCAAACAGCTTAATTCGGTAACCCTTATCAGCAAGAAACACTGCGGCCGACAAACCCGCAATTCCGCCGCCTATTACGGTAACATCACCTTTCGCACTTCCGCCGGTTGTCAAGTCTTATATCCCTGCGTTTCCGTACAGCAACTTATACTTAAGAAATACTCCTGCTGTTATGTATGCCTTTCTCAGTGTTGAAACTTTCACTCTGCTTCTGAACACATCATAGTTACGCTTTTCGATCTTCTTAAGTATCCTGAAATAAGTATGCTGCATTATCCTTGCGGCAAACATCATGCCTTTGTCGTCCTTTGTAAGAAAGCTGTCAGCTTTGCTGTAATAGGACTTTGCCCTTTCGCATTCATATTTCATCAGCTCAATGAATCTCTCATCATACCTCATGTTTATGAGATCGTCTTCCGTGTATCCGAATTTCTTCATGTCTTCAAGAGGAATGTAGATCCTCCCAAGCTCAGCATCCTGCCGGATGTCGCGCAAAATGTTTGTGAGCTGTAAGGCGATGCCAAGATTCACTGCAAAGTCCTTTGTCTTCTGATTGCTGTAACCAAAGACCTCAATGCTCATAAGCCCGACAGTCGAAGCAACATTAAAACAGTATTCCGCAAGTTCGCTGAATGAATTGTAACGCTTTTTCTTCAGGTCCATTTCCATTCCTTTTACCAGGTCAAAGAACGGCTGAACCGGAATATTAAATTTGAGCCTCACGGAATTCAGTTTGTTCAGAAGCGAATACTTTGACTCACCGCTTAAAAGCGCCTTCTCAAGCTCATCGCGCCATTCACTGATTCTTGATGTCTTCTGCAGTTCGCTTTCGTCTGTATTGTCAACGATGTCATCTGTCTTCCTGCAAAAAGCATAGATCGTATTGATCGCATCATTCTTTTCCCTTGAAAGGAGGCTGAATGAATAGAGAAAGCTCGATTTGCTTTCGCCTGTTATCCGATTCTGATCTTCCTCTTCTTTGATCTTCAATTTCCTCTGAATGCTTTGTAAAGCAATGAAAGCTTGTCTGCTGTTTTTAGTTTCGGCCTATGGTTCAACACATCATAGTCCAGTTCACGGATCTTCCCGAGTATCATCCTTCCACCCTCTACAGTAGCCCTTATCTCATATCTGAGCCTGCCGCTTAGTTTTTCCGGAAGCGATCCTCCTTCCGCAAAAAGTTCTTCTGTAACCGTGCAAAGTTCCCTCATCATATTCCTGAATCTGTCATCTGCAATTCCCGACCTTAAGTCATCAACTGTATATCCGTGCCTGTTCATGTATTCTCCCGGGATGTATATCCTGTCAATCTTAAGATCTTCGGAAACATCCTGCCAGAAGTTGGTAAGCTGTAAAGCAGTACAGATCTTGTCTGACTTCATGAAAAGCTCTCTGTGCATTGCACTGTCGTAACCGAAGATCCTAAGAACAAGACGGCCGACCGGATTGGCTGATCTCTGCGAATAGTCGGTCAGCTCATCAAACTCAAAGTACCTTGAAATGACAGCATCCTGCCTGAATGCCGAAAGAAGGTCTCTGAAATCCTGCAATGGTATTTCAAGAGAAGATGATGTATCAAAGAGCGCTGTGAATATGTATTCTGTTTCGGGATCAAATCCGTTCCTTCCCGATCCGATCTTGTCAAGCTCCTCATTAAGGTAGCCCAGCCGGAGTATCTTCTCATCTTTGCTCAGTGAACCGGAATCTGCGATATCATCTGCATATCTCGCAAAAGCATAAACAGCGTACACGTATTTTCTCTTATCTGAAGGGATCAGCAGTGATCCCACGGGAAAATTTTCGTAATGTTTCCGGGCAACTTCTCTGCACTTTCTGTATGCAAGTTCAGTGTCCAACGGTTTCAATTTGATCGGAATGGAAAAAGGTCAGATATGATGCTTTGAAACGTTACGGAACAATACCGTAAGTATCTTCAGATGCGGAGAACAGAATAGGTAACGAAAAGGTCCTTTCCGGATAAGCGTGTATCGCCAAGTCCGGAGAAGAACGACGGAAGACTGAGAACTTTATCGGAGAACGAATCAAGCATGGCGCCGAACTTGAGCCTCAACAAAAGAAAGAGTTTTATCGAGCGCAATGCTGAAGATGTTTTGTTTGAATTGGCCGGATCAGTCGGCTGATAAAAGAATGACAGGAACATCAGCGGCAGAATGGAAACGAGGATCAACAGCGTGTTCTTAAGAACGGAATGTTCTTTTTCGTAGATGTTATTCCAGTAACACTTGCGGCAGATCTTCCTGTAGAACTCCATTGTCAGAAAGTTCTGAAGGCACCAACTGATCTTTGGCAGCAACTTCGCGCAAAATATTTTCAGGAAGATAAGTCGCATAAATGATTTGCGACAAATTAAGAGGAATGATTTTAAGATGCAACAATTAAAATCAAAAAGCCCCGGCTTCCTTTGAATACGGGGCTTTGAAGGTCAAATCCTTATTGCCTTACTTAACAAGCATAAGCTTCTTCGAAGCAGTGAATTCACCTGCAGTCATTTTATAGAAGTACAGACCGGAGGTCATGTTTGCAGGAGCAATGAAGTCAAGCGAATAGTTGCCGGCTTCCTTAAACTCTGACAACAAAGATGCAGTCTCTTTTCCGTTGAGATCGTAAACCTTAATGGTGACGTTTGATCCTTTTGGCACTGAAAAGTTAATCTTGGTTGACGGGTTGAACGGATTGGGATAGTTCTGTTCCAGACTGAACTTTCCCGGAGTTGCGTTATTCACAAGATTGACCGATGAAGGATTTCCGAATCTGAGTACATATCCTCCGTTGCACCCTGCATAGCCGAGAGTCTGACTCAAAAACTGAATGTGATTGATCTTGTTCTGCGTACCTTGAGCCGGAAGAGATTCTTCGATCCAGTTGGCACCAAGGTTTGTTGTTCTGAAGATCTTGTTTATTCCGCCTCCGGTAGTGCTGAGCCGTATTGTTCCGGAGCCGTCTCTGATCGCATTGAGGGCAACCATAGCAACAGTTCCCAAGCCCGGAGGATTTGCAATCAGTTGCCAGGTTGCACCACCGTCCGTAGTCCTTCTGAGATTGCCGCCGTTTGATCCGGCAAGGCCGCTGTTCGCATCTATGAATGCGATAGCCTGCCAGTACAATCCGTCAGTGGTTCCTGATCCTATAATTGTAACGGTGGACCAGTTGCCGCTTCCGATCCCTGTAGTTGTTCTGAAGATTCTGGCACTGGTCGCAGATGAAGTCGCATTTGCGGCGCCAAGCCATATTCTTGAAGTGTCAATCCAATCCCAGGCATTTATCACACCGTAATCGTTCTGTGAAACCGGAGCATTCGGGGACAGAATCCAGTTGGTGCCACCATTGGTTGTATATCTGATCTGAAACGGAGCGCCCAATCCGGTAGGGTCACCGTAATATATTCCGTAATTGAGACTGAACATTTTTATTCCGTCCGAAAAGCTTCCTGACTGCGAAAACTGCAATGTCCAGTTCGATCCCCCGTTAGAAGTTCGGTAAATACTGCCGCCCACTGTCCCGACCCAGCAATTCAATGAGTCGATTGCAGAGATTCCGTAAAGATTGCCGGTTGGCAGGCCGGAATTTCTCAAAGACCATGTTGTTCCTGCATCAGTTGACCTGAAAAGCTTAGTAGAGTCACATGCAATCCAGACAACATAAGGGCTCGGCGCTGATACCGAGCTGACTGTAGCACCTGAAGGCCTTGTCAAAGTGGTCCACTGAGAAAATGCGGTTGAGGAAAGGAGGATAAAGATTGAAACAGCTAAAAATTTGCGCATTATGGTAAGAACTGATTTTGATTTTTAATTGCTTAAAATATACCTCTTCGATCTTTAACAAATCGCTCAAAAAGAAATACCCGCCCCTCACAGAGCGGGTATTTTTGTGGAAATTTTTTGCGAAAAGTTATTTCATTTTATTTCACAAGCAGAAGCTTTTTCGTCTCACTGAAATTTCCGGCAGCAAGTGTGTAAAAATATACTCCGGAGTTAAGGCCTGAAGTTGCCGTGAAATCTGCCGTATAATTGCCGGCATTCATGAATTTATCCGCCAAGACTGCAACTTCCTTTCCGAGTGCATCATAAACTTTCAGCGTAACATTTGACGAGACCGGAATTGAGAAGTCAATTTTGGTGGAAGGATTAAATGGATTAGGATAATTCTGACCGAGGCTGTATTCAGCAGGGATTTCTCCGCTAGTATTGCTGATTCCGGAAGGATTACCGTATCTCATGAAAACACCCAGGTTGCCGCCGGAGAATCCCAGATTGGCATTAATGAACTGCATATGCTGAACACCATTTGTTTGTCCAAGTGCGGGAAGTGTTTCTTCAGTCCAGGTAGTGCCAAGGTTGGTTGTCCTATAGACCTTGTAAACAAGCCCGTCGTTAAGGCTCACGCGAATTGTGTTTGAGCCGTCTTTCATCCCGTGAAAATTGATAGCGGCAAATGCGGTAAATCCGGAAGGAGGTGTAACAGTTGTCCATGTATTTCCGCCGTCTGTAGTCTTTCTTATGTCGCTTCCATTGGAGCCGGCCAGTCCGTTGTTGTTATCAGTAAAGGCAATGGCCTGATAATACAGCCCCTGAGCGCCGCCTGTTCCTGAAACAGTGGCCGAAGTCCAGTTACCTCCGCCGTAACCTGCATTAGTCTTGTAGATCTTCGCGTTTGGTGCGCTTGCGGCAAGATTTGCAGAGCCGATCCAGAATCTCGATGTATCGGTCCAATCCCATGCATTTACAACGCCGAATTCATTTCCGGCAATAGGGGCATTCGGAGACAACAGCCAGTTTGTGCCGCCGTTTGTAGTATATCTGAACTGATACGGTTGTCCTGAACCTGTCGGATCACCATAGTAAACTCCGTAGTTTGCATTGAACATATTGATTCCGTTTGTAAAGCTTCCAGAGAGCGAGAACTGCAGTGTCCATGAATTTCCGCCGTTAGTGGTCTTATAGATGCTGCCATTGACCGTACCAACCCAGCAGGTAGTTGTGTCAAGCGCTGATATGCCATACAGGTTTCCGGTAGGCAGGCCCGTGTTTCTGAGAAGCCATGTGGTGCCCCCGTCGGTTGTCTTGTACAATCGGTTTGCATCACAAGCGACCCAGATAATGTTCTGGTTCACAACGCTGATCGTATTGATGTTGGGATTAGTCGGGATCTGGCTGACGACGGTCCACTGTGCAAATGAGAAGCCGGAAATCAGGATCGTAATTAAGAGTGTAAACAGATTCTTCATTATTTCATTGGGTTTAATTATTGAAAACTGCGCAAATATATTTCATAGAGAGAACTAAATTAAGCCATAAAAAAAATGCCTGCCGCATACTGCGACAGGCATATAGAATCAACAGCAACTCTTGCTTTACTTGACGAGCATGAGTTTCTTTGTTGCTCTGAATTCGCCTGCACTGAGTGTATAGAAATACACACCCGATGTCATGTTTGTTGTTGCATTGAAATCAACAGTATAGTTTCCGGCCTGAGCAAATTCATTGACTATCTCCGCAACTTCCCTGCCCGATGCATCAAAAACTTTAAGCATTACATGTGATGAAACCGGGATTGAGAAGTTGATCTTTGTTGACGGATTGAACGGATTGGGATAGTTCTGGCCAAGACTGAACTGATCGGGAACAATGCTGTTCACCGGTTCTATGGAAGTAACATTGTCGGTCACTTTGAGAACCGCTCCATTGGCTGTAACGGCATATCCGTAAACATTGGTACCGCTTCTGTAAAAATCGAAATGCGTGATGCCAGTTAGTCCGGAGGTTGACATTACTGTCCAGTTGAGTCCGCCGTTAGTGCTCTTTTTCACCACACCTGTAACACCCTGATCAGCTGAAAGGTAAACAGTGTTGGTTCCTGAAATCCACTTAAGACCGCAATAGCCTGACTGACCTGTACCTGTATTGATCTGCGTCCATGTTGCTCCTGCGTCTGTTGTCCTTGCGATATTAGGCAGTGATGTGCTTGACGCAACAACGCCTGTCAGCTTGTCATCCTTGAATGCCACGCCTGATGTGAAGTTGCCTGTAAGTGCTGTGTTCCGTTTGAACCATGTTGTGCCGCCGTTAGTAGTAATGATAGCTGCAGGAGGTGTCGTATTGCTGCCAAATCCGTAGAATTGGTTGTCAATAACAACGATAGAGTTTTGCGCAGATGCGGTACCCGACTGACCCGGAGGATTTGTTGCCGTCCATGTGAGACCACCGTCGGTTGTCACTGAAACATAGTATGGCTGTCCTGCGCCGAGTGGGGGATCGCTTTGTGCTATGCCGAAATTGGGTGTGGTTCTGGAAAAGACAATTCCGTTGAAGAATCCGGCAGAACCGCCCGTCGCGCCGACTTCAGTCCATGAAACACCGGCGTTTGTAGTCTTATAAAATCTTGCATTTCCGCCTGCGCCACCGGATGCGCCGCCGTTACCCACATAAGCTGTGTTTTCATCCGTAGCCCAGATGCAGTATAGTTCCAACTGTACGCCTGTTGTAGGGATGGTTGTCCAGTTTGTTCCGCCGTTGGTAGTCCTGAAAACAACAGGTGTTCCGTTTGGTCCGCCCGCAATCCATGCGACATTCTGGTTCACGACAGAAATGCTGGGAAAAGTCCCTGCATTTGAAACAGATCCGGCCAAGGTCCATTGAGAGTAACTGTGCGAAGTAACGATGATCACCAGCAGAAGTGCAGCGATTGCCTGAAGCGGTAGATAATTTCTTTTCATTTTTCCGTCCGGTTTAATTGATAAAAATGTGAAAACATTTTATGCAAACTATTTCTAAGAATCAAGATTAAATTCCCAATTGCGGTACAGAGCGAATGTGTATGGAGGCAGGCGGGCTTAAGCCCGCCTGCATGTGCAGCGATTTCAGCAGAAGCAACAATGCAGGTTCGAACAGCCGGTGATTTCTCCAACAGCGGGCTTAAGCCCGCTGTTGCGAAAACAGATTTGTTCACGAATCGA
Source organism: uncultured Ignavibacteriaceae bacterium (assembly GCA_964615795.1). Taxonomy (GTDB): domain Bacteria; phylum Bacteroidota; class Ignavibacteria; order Tepidaquicellales; family Tepidaquicellaceae; genus JADJAH01. The sequence continues at coordinate 8,695 of CAZTQR010000011.1, read as the reverse complement.
AGACTCTAGTCTGCAAAAAGATCTAATGAGCTTGCCGGTGCTTGAATTGACAGCGGGAGTTCCCGTCTCCGGGCTTAAGCCCGGCAAAAAAAAAGCGGGCTTAAGCCCGCTTTGCAAGTAGTGAAGAAGTTAGTTGATGTTATTTCGAAAGTACCATTTTCTTTGTGGCGGAAAAATCTCCCGCCTGAAGCTTGTAAAAGTAAACTCCGCTTGAAAGCGATGAACCGTCAAACTCCACACTGTATGATCCTGCATTCAGATACCCGTCAACATAAGTCGCCACTTCGTTGCCAAGCATATCGTAGAATTTCAGAGAGACCTCTCCGCTTTTCGGAACTGAGAATGTGAAATTCGTGCTTGGGTTGAATGGATTGGGATAATTCTGTGACAACTCATAATCCTGAACAGTCGCATTGTTGTTCGAAATGCCCGTTGTTCCGGTCAGCGGTGTCTTCATTGCCTGCTGAACATTGCTGTTGGCCGAGTAACTTGAACCCTGAAGATAAACAAATACATTCAGATGGCAGTTGTTAGGATCTGCAACCTGTGGTGATGCCGGCACAACATAGTTTATCTGCCTCGTTACTGTCGTTCCGCTTGTCCATGTTCCCGAATTCAGTAGCTCCCCGGTATCTCCGTTCATCATACTCTTTACAACATGGTTGTGAACGTAGCTTGGATTTCCGGCACATGAACTGTTTCCGGTCTGGCTGTATATCAGGTTGTCTTCTGTAAGCACATAGTTTACGTAGTAACTTCCGGTCAGATCAGTGTTTGCAGTTACCCTGACTGTAGCGGTCAGAGTCCTGGTCCCTTCGTCATAACTCTTGTTCGTTACCTCTATGTTCACTCCCGGCTGAATTGTGTTAGTCTGTATAACCACTTCATTGTTCCACGCACTCCTTGAGATGATTCCGGACTTCCTGCCGACACTGCCGGTCGGATATGCGCTGAATCCGAACAATCCTCTGATTCCGGCAGAGTATGTCTGCCAGGGATCGCTGCCCGCTCCGTGATATCCGAGAACTACTGTGTTCGGATAGTTGACAAGTATTCCGCTGATTATATCATGTCCGCAAGGACACCACTGACACCATGTCCCGGTGCAGTATTCAAGCAGTACATTGTTTGACTGCGAAAAATTTGTTTTTGGGGAAAAGACGATGACGCCGATAAGCGCCATGATTGTAAGCAATCTTTTCATTTCTGTTTCGCTTTTTTTGATTAGAGATTGAGCAAAGTAATAACTTATGCTCAAAAATTACAAGGGATTTTTAAGTGACATTGGCGGTCGCTGAAGATCGTGAATTGTGGACATCACTTGAATAGCTCATTGAACTTCCTTTCCCTGAAATCAAAGATCTCTCTGACCTTCCTTTCCACAAAAAGCTTGTGAGGTATTATCTCAAACGGACCGCCCGGTGACAAATATCTTACTATGTCAGTCATCAGTGTAGTATCTCCCTTGGCTTCAAATATGTGCTCGTGAACCCACATTTTGTATGGCCCTTTGAGCTGAGTGTCAGTGAAACTGAAGGGAGGATCCCATTTGGTAATCTCCGTTTTCCACTTGAAGGGGATTCCGTTCAGCCGGATCACATACTCGATCAATGCGCCCTCTTTCATTTCCAAGGGCAGCGGCGTTATGATGCGGAAGCCTAGCTCAGGAGGCGTTATCAGATCAAGGTTCTCGGCATTACTGAAGAAATGAAACAACTCCTGCCGGTTTCTATTAATTAAGGTCTTCTTTTCAAGTATGTGCGGATTCATGCAGGTTCGGTAACAGTATTTTCAGAAAAATCTTTTTTGTGTCTTGTGATCTTGTTCCAGAGTCTTTCGTGGAGATAGAACAGAAACATCTTTGTAAACACTTCAGTAAATCCAATCTCGAATGCCTGTGTTATATGGCCCGTTACAAAGTAAGCTATGATAATAGTGTCAAGAGTTCCGATCACTCTCCAGCTTATGCCCTTTGTTACGCTTCTCCAGTGCTTGTCTTCATACTTAATTACTCCTCCCGTTTCAGTTTTCTGCCTTCCTATCCTGAGCTTGCCCCAGATTCGCTCATGGACATAGTAAAGGAAGATCTTGGTAAACAATTCGATACCACCTATCTTGACAGCAAGATGCAGTTTGCCCGTGAAGATAAATGATAACAGGATTGTGTCAAGTGTGCCTATTATCCTCCAAGATATTCCCTTCAGCAGGCTTATGCGCCTGGAGTAATGATCCGCTGTTATCATGTTTGTGTAAGGCAAAATGCAAATTCATCAGCAATATTTAAAGCACTAAGTTTTATTATCAACTGCACAGGTCAAAGCACTTTGTTGTTCATTTGTTTTTTCCGTTCATAGACTTAGCTTCCGGATAAACTATTCCGGTATGTCAGATCAAAGGATTACAGTGACAAAGGACAATCTGCGTGAGATCAGCAGAAAGGTAAAAGAAGATTTTGAAGGACTGGATTCAGAAAAGCTGAACATGAAGACCGGGCCACAGTCCTGGAGCATCGGGCAATGCATAGATCATCTGACGGTTTCCAACAGATCCTATTTCTCTCAGCTGAAGGCCGCCGCCGATGGGACCCTGCATCAGAATATCTGGGCAAAAATGCCATTGCTGCCGACCTTCTTCGGAAAGATGCTGATCAAATCAGTCAGCCCGGAAATGACCAGGAAATTTAAGACTATGGCACCTTTTGAACCTGCATACAGTAATCTTGATCCCGGCGTTATCAGAAAATTTCTGGATACTCAGGAGGAACTTGGCGAACTGATTTCCGACTTAAGCGGAACTGACTTAAATAAGACCATGATAACATCACCTGCTTCAAGAATCATTACCTACTCGCTGGATGATCTTCTTCAGATCATTTCTCTCCATGAAGAAAGGCACTACCGTCAAGCCGTGCGAACGGCGCAGCACTTCAAACTACAGTGACTGTTGTTGAGGGCTCACTTAAGCACAGTCAGTTTTTTTGTTTCGTTATAATTTTCTGACTGCAGCCTGTAAAAATATACTCCCCCTGAAAGTCCTGACGCATCAAAAGAGACCTCGTATGAACCTGCATCCATAACACCTTCTGCAAGTGAAACGACTTCCCTTCCGAGCATGTCAAAAACTTTGAGACTTATCGTTCCTTTTGATGCTGCGTCGAATCTTATCTTTGTTTCCGGATTGAACGGATTCGGATAATTCTGATACAGCTTGAATCCCTGCGGAACTGCCGCCGAATACTGGACTATTCCTGAAGGTTTCGTGTACAACGCCGTATAGATTTCCATGTTCACGCCTCCCGCCCTTTCATCCGTCCACACGGGAACAATTTTATTGGAATAGTAATCAAGGCAAATGTAATCTCCGAATCTGACAGCCGTGTTAGGTTGATTCGTAGGAGATGGCTCAGTACTGAGCAATGAGTTCATAAATGATTCGCCCTGATCGTCAGACCATGCCAGAAATGCCTCTATCTCGTTATTGGTCGATGTGTTTTCAGAACTGTAATAAAGCACTGCGATATTCCCATCTTCATCAACTTCTATCCAGGGCCAGCACTGAAGCTTACCGTTTCCCACCGCATCATTATTCATTCTGTATGGCTGTGACCAGTTTGCTCCTCTGTCTGTTGATTTTGAGATGAAAACATCCGGATCGCCGTTCCTGGCATCGCACCAAACAGCATATATGTTTCCTCTTCCGGGACCGTTGCTTATGTCCGCTGCAATTGAAGGCATGGAAATATTGCTGGAAGAAATTGTGATGAAAGGGCTTGGTCCGCTGGCAATGTCTATGTCGGTACCAAATGAAAGTCCCCCGTTTGTTGACTTGTCGAATTTCAACACATCAAGCGATGTGTTAAAATCAAGCCATGTAATGTAAAGCTCTCCATTGAGGCCGATTGCTATGTCGGACCCTTGCACGCCGTTAATCTCATCGCTTACGGATACTCCGTCGCTCCAGTTAATCCCCGAATTTGAGGAGTATGAGACCTTTATTCCGGTATTGCCGCTGAAGCGCGTCCACGACATGTAAAGCCTGTCCAAATAAGGGCTTCCCGGTACTCTGTCATTGTCCATCCACTCTTTGTCTTCCGAGCCCGTATTCGCAACCAGGTATGCCTGAGGAAAAGTCTCGCCTGCGTCAGTTGACTTGTAAACTCCTAGTCCTACGGAATTGCCTATGCATACTACCGCAATGTAGAAATTGCCGGCCGAATCAACTGCAACAACAGGATCGCTGTTTCTTGGAAACCCGGGCAACAGAGTGGAGTCGAGAAGCATGCTTTCGGACCAGGTTGTTCCGCCGTCCGTTGATATGCTGTACCCTACCTGCCTGTTGGTAGGATTTGATACACCTCTTCTGAAATCTCTCCATGCGGCCACTACCCTCGAAGGATCTTTTCTGCTGATCTTGACCGAAGGTTCATTCTGAGGAGAGCTGTCGCCTGATATGTTGACATTGGCAAAGGAAGATAAAGGTGACTGCATCTGTCTTTGGTCTTTGAACTCAGGACGTGTATTTGCTATCATTTCTGCCTCTTCGTCAAGCGGCATGTATGCCCTTCGCGGCTTATCTTGCGGAATCGCTGATGAGACGAAAAAGATCAGTATCAGAAAAACAAATGCCAGGATATTCTTATTCATGATCTTAAATTAATCGTTTGAGCTTATGATCTTCCTTAATGACAATGCAATTATCCCCAATACAACTCCGTAAATCAGTCCGATGAAAGGACCCGCAAACAGCAATACATACTGCGGCTGCATTGCCACAGGCAATTCCTTGAATCCGTCAAGAGACTGCGGATTATTCAGAAGATAAGTGTTGAACATTGCGGATTGTATTACGGCGTTTACCAGACCGCTCAAGATTCCCACCACTGTCCCCTCAACGAAGGGCATTCTTCCTCCGATCTTTGCTATGAGATATGCGGAGATCAAACCGAAAAGGATCCAGATCACAAGTTCAAATCCGGACTGAAGTATCCCGTAAACAGAAAGCACAGCCATTACTGCGCCCATTGCAACAAGAATAATTACAAGTTTCAAATTCATAATACTATTGGATTTTCAAATTGAATTGAGTTATTCTCACCTGGAATTCCGAAGCGAATCGAGCTTCTTTATTGCAATCTCATTGTCAGGGCTTATCTCGAGAATCCTTCTGAAGAACTCCTCTGCCTTCTTCGCATTCCCCTGCCTCAGATAAAAAGCGGCAACACCGTTCATCGCATTTATGCTTTTCGGATCATAATCCAGAGACATCAGGAAGTGCTTCTCTTCATTCTCCTTGTCACCTTTTTTCTCATAACACATTGCAATGTTGTTCAGAATGCCGGCTTTGTTTGTACTGTCTTCAGTGATTGCCAGGAGTTCATTAAGATCCTTTATCGCTTCATCAATCTTTCCTTCGGAGAAGTTTGCGTATGACCTTCTCTGAAGAATTGACTTCTTGTAATCCACAGACTCCTTGTCGTCAAATCCCCTCGGCACCATGCTGAGCTTGTCGCCCTTGCCTGACTTCAGTTCAGCAAGTATCTGTGCGGAATTCTTGTAATCGGGAAACACTGTCTGCAATTTCTCCAGATAATAGATCGCATCATCCTTCTTGTTTCTCATGTTGGATATTGTCGCCATCTGAAAATATCCATCAGGCGCGTAGGGATCTATCTGTATCCCCCTTTTGAATCTGATCTCGGCAGAATCGAGGTTGCCTTTGAGAATGTAAACCAAACCCAGGTTGTGATGTGCAAGAAGACTGTTCTCACGAAGTTCGATCGCTCTCTTATAGAGCTTAGCCGCATCATCATACTTCTGCATATTGGCAAAGATGTTGCCTCTGTTGACAAGCAACACATTCCCCTCAATTCCCTCCGCGGAAGAATACAAAGTGTTGTTGTCTTTCCAGTCTTTGTTTCTCGCATATGTAAGAAACGACATCGAGCCGATTATCACCACCATCCCCGCAAGAAGTATTCCTTTGTCCCTTTTGGAGCTTCCAAGCATGCAAAGATGAGCAATGACAATGACCAGCGAGAATGAAACAAGATAGAGAAACCTCTCCGCCATCAGGTTCATCGTTGGAACAATGTTCATCACCGGCAATAATGTGACGAGGAAGAAAAGTATCGCAAAGGAAACTATGCTGTCTCTTTTGTAGAAGAAATATGATGCATAGATCAGAAGCAGGATGAACAGCACGGACAATACGACCGGCAGATCAAGAAAGCTATCCGAGTCCCTGATGACACCGTTGTAATGATATAAGAGGCCGAACGGTGCAAACAAGAGTCTGAAATAAACAGGGATTGTCTTCAGCATTGTTGCAATTGCCGTCACATCATCCTTTCCGAAGAAGTAAAGATAAGTTTCCCTGTCGGGAATGTCTTTCAGCAAGTTGTGCCTTATCAGCATGAATGCAACGGTAATCACACCAAAGAGTATGTACACGAATGCGTTCTTCTTCAGGTAATCAAGATCCTTTCTGCGGTAAACAAAGTCATACAGGAGTATTATTATAGGCATTGTTACAAGCATCTCCTTGCAAAGCAATCCCACTGCATAAGAAAGCAATGACAGATAAAGATAGACCGGCCTGTGAGTTTGCACGCTTACAATTTGTCCCGTCCTTCTGTCGTGCTTCTGTTCACGTGTATATTCAAGATAGAATATGAAAGACGCGAAAAAGAACAGAGTGACCATTGAGTCGGTTCTTCCGCTTATCCATGTAACAGCTTCTGTGTGAACGGGATGAACGGCAAAGATCAGTGCAGTGAGCAGGGAAAATATGTTCCTGTATTTGTATCTCCAGAACAGGAGCTGAAAGATCCTGAACAGGAGCATGGAGGCAATACAGTGTATGATTATGTTTGTGAGATGGAAACCGTAGGGATTCAGTCCCCAAATTGAAAAATCAACGGCATAGCTTGCAGAGACAAGAGGCCTGTAATACTTTCCTATAACTTTGTGAAATCCCTCCTCAGCCGTAAAGAATTTCGGAATATTCGAAAGGTCCTGTATTGACGAATTGTTGACTACTACACTCTCATCATCAAATACAAAACCGCCGTCAAGAGCATTGGCAAAGACTATGAACGTTACGGCTATAATTATGAGGTAGCAATAGACAGGTTTGATGTTTGTCAACTCTCTGTGTGTGTGCTTTAATGTGATTCAAATTAGAAATTCTATCTCATTAATCAAAGTAAGTTGGAAGTTCACCACAAACTGTTTCTGTTATCTGCGGTTCAATGGTCAGGAAACATGTTATGTCACTGTTTACAATCGGGCGGCAATAACAACCGGCGCTTTGACTGTTACCGGAATGCCGTTGTCACGGTCAATTGCTTCGATGACAACGACATAAATTCCCATAGGAAGCCTTGATTTGCCGTCGGAATAACCGTTGAATATGAAGTCCTTGCTTCTCCCCGTAACTTCATTGCTTGCAAGCGTGAATACGAGATTTCCGCGGACATCGTAAACACCTGCGCGCAGGGTTCCGGATGAAAAATTAAAATTGCATGTGATCACTGCCGCATCCTGATAGCCGTCACCGTCGGGTGAGAATGGGTTCGGCGTAACGCTGATCTCCGCAGTGATTGGGTGGTAGCCGGTGAACAGGCTGTTCTTCTTTCCCGGAGTTCCGCCCGTCCTGTCAGTGCACGAGCTCCAGTTGGAGGAATAATTCGAGGGGAATGAAGGATTTATCCTTTCGAGTGATATTCCTTTCGGGTCTTCTATATCAGGGTTGTGCATGGAAGGTGAATATTCGGTGAAGTCAATCGCGGTCGATAGACTGTCAGTGAGAGTGATCTTCTCTCCGCTGTTGTTCAGGCTTATGGAGCCGCGGATGACGGTTCTCACATCAGGGCTTCTTTCTGCAAGGTGCGGGAACTGCATTATGACTGACGAATCAGATGCAACGACAAGGAAAGCTCCGGGCGGCACATTAAGGGAAGTGTCTGACAAATCTATTTCAGAACTGTTATCAAGTATCTTCCAGCCTTTCACATCATAGCCGTTTGCTGAGGGATTATAGAGCTCTATCCATTCAGACATACCTGTAAGAGGATCAAACATGATCTCGTTGATCACCATACTGCCGGCCGATCCGGGTTCGCTTACAAAGAACGAGTGAGTTAACCTGTTGTCTGATGTGTCGTTGTCAGGAACATATTCTGCAATGGCTATCAGCTGTTTTCGTCCTGCCTCAAGCCCTGCAATCTGAGTTTCAAACTCAGAGGAATCTCCCGGCAGTATTGTGCTCAGTGCAGAACTGACGATAAGTTCACCCGGCTGAGCGGAAGTGTCAAGGTTGCGGTCATCATAGACCTTAAGCAAAACTCCTTCTGCAGGATTCAGCCCGGTATTTATCAGAATAATCTTTGCATCCGCATAAGATCCTGCAACCGGATTGATCGGGGATATCAGAATTTTTCTGAAAGCAACATCAAACTCTTTTGCCCTGTTGGAGTTTTCGACTCCGGGAGTGGCTTTGACTGTCAGAATACACGAGCCCCAGTTGGCGCTTGAGTTGGTCAATCCGAGAGGGTCCCTTCTTTCAAGTGAATAAGCAGACGTTCCTCCCCATGAAGCGGCAAACAAAAGCGAATCAACTCTGCTGCCGGAGGAGTTCATAAGTATCAGATTATCGCCTGTGTTGTTCAGCGCGCTCCATGCGGTCTGGATCAATC
>CAZTQR010000010.1:0-58441 GCA_964615795.1 uncultured Ignavibacteriaceae bacterium | reverse complement strand
AGGTTTTCGGCAGGTGAGCCTCCGCGGATTATGAGATCGTTCCTCTGGTCATTTGAAAATGAAACACCTGAAACGGCCTGCACCATTCTTGAGATGTCTTCCGCCGCTCCCGGTGCGCGCCTGATCTCTTCATAATCCAGGTTGATCATGCTTGTGCTTACATCGGAATTCTTTTCGAAGTAGCTCGCGCTTACATCTATCTCGCCTGTTGTGATTGAGGAGGGTGAAATTTCTATCACAGTTTCCAAAGGCCTTCCTGCATAAATCACCAGGTCGTTCTTTATGATCGGCTCGTAACCAATGTAAGTTATCCGCACTCTGTAGGTTGATTCGCTGAGGCGGTCGAAGACGAATTCGCCTTTGGCATCAGTTCCCGTCTTCTGCTTTGTCTCAAGCAGTTCTGCTACGGCGCCCTCAAGAGGTGCCTTTGTTTCGCCGTCAATCACCTTTCCGCGGATGATCCCGTTTCCGGTTTGAGCAGTCGCGGCGCCGGCAATGAAAATAAGAAGTGCCAATGACAAGAGAGTGTTTTTCATTTCTGTTTTTTTGAGTGAACGTTATTTGTTAATTGAACAGTGTTCATTGTGAGTGTAAAAAATTTTTACTTTCCCTGTCTGAAGTTATCTACCATTGTCTCATACGCATTGTACAGAACAGGCCTTATATAATCTTTCGGAACCATAGCCATTCTCTTCCTCAGAAAGAGCGAGACGAGTCCGTGTACAAGCGACCACATGCCTATTGAGAGAACGCTTACATCTCCCCTTAGGTAGCCTGCATCCACGCATTCCTGAATATTCTGTTTCAGAAACTCGAAAGTCTTCATGCCTTCATTCCATTCCTGATTTGCCTCGATCTCATTTCCCGGAGCCTGCACTATGAACATAAGTTCATACAGTTCAGGATTATCAAGGCCGAACGTGATGTAAACCCTGCCGTGCTCGCGGAGCTTTTCAAAAGGGTCCTTGATGTTGCTGACTGTTAACTGCATTTCATAGAACTTCTGAAATGCAAGCCGGTGCAGGTCATAGAGGATTTCATCCCTGTTCTTAAAATACAGATAGATTGTCCCTGGACTGTATTCGATCTCTTCCGCAATCCTTCTTATGGAGATCTTTTCAAAGCCCTCGCTGACTGCTATCTTGCCGGCCGCATCAAGCACAAGCTTTTTCATTTCCTCTTTCTCGCGCTCTTTTCTCTGTTTTATTCCCATAGTAATATTGAACAGTGCAAAGTTACTGAACATTGTTCATTTAGTCAAGAACTTTTTTCTTTCCACACATGAATCGGCTTTGACAATTGAAATGACCTCATCAAATAGCTATTTTTGAAGCAGTTTCTGAAAGGAAGATACAATTTCTTAATAAACGCAAACTCAATGAAGACCGAACTGGGAAGGGTCACAATTCTTGTAAAGGACTGTGACGAGGCATTTGAGTTTTACGAAAAGAACCTCGGATGCAAGAAGTTCTTCGATCTGGTTATGGAGAACGGCAAGAGGTATCTTCATCTGGGATTTGAGCCGGACCTCTCCGCGGGAATATGGCTGAGCGAGGCGGAAGATGATGATGAGCTGAGAAGAGTCGGTAACCAGACGGGAAAGAAGCCGGTGCTTGTTGTTTACACTGATTCAATTGCTGAATTCTATGACAGGCTTGTGGCAAACGGAACTACCATTACCAGAGAGCCAAAGTCGGCCGATGAACAGCAGTCAGTTCAATTCACTGATCTTTACGGAAATCAGATAGTCGCAGTTGAATCAAACAAATAGTGCTGAATGATCATTGCGGTTGCGGGGCCATACTCAGCAGATACGCCCGGACAAAGACAGAAGAACCTGGATGCGATGAATGAGACAGCGGCAAGGCTTCTCGAAGCAGGGCATGTCCCGTTCATCGGGATCAATGCAGCACTTCCTGTTGTTGAGAGATCCAATGTTAAGGACAAGTACGGTTCTTTGATGAAGATCTCCCTTGAGCTTGTGGACAAGTGCGACGGAATACTCATGATCGGCGAAAGCAAGGGAGCCAATATGGAGAGGGACCTGATGATTTCCAAAGGACTGCCGGTCTATTACAGTCTTGATGAAGTGCCTCCCGCAAAATAAGCTCTGAGTGAACCTCCGGGAAGTTCTGATTATCCAATCACATTTACGATAAGCTCCGCTGAATCCTGTGCCCACAAAGTAAAGTCGGCATTGAAGACAACTGTTTCCATCTTCAGCCAAAATTATGATCCTGACAATCTGACAAAATGAAAACGGACCGTCTGCGGACACAATCATCCGCAGGTTTTCACTTCATCGTGTAATGCTGTTTGCAGGAATTACGGATAAGCCGAAAGAATCTATCCGGCGGTGATCTCGGGGTGCAGACGCAGCACGTCTCCCTCCTTAACACCGGCCTCGGCAAGCGTCTGATTCTCGGTCAATTGCTTGCCCGACGCTTTGTGGTGAAACTTGTAGGAGAGGGGCTCGCCGTCAGGGCCGATAAGCGGCATCTTCATCTTTGGAAGAAGCACTTCCAGTATTCTCTTTACGGATGCATCATCAGGCAGGGTTGCCTGCTGTTCCTTATTACCGGTAGCGTCAACTATGGTTACATTTATTCTGGGCATGTGCGCAATTTATGAATCCTGATGATTTATTTAAATGGCTTTAGCTTTGAAGACGCAATATTCAGGACTTCAGGGAGTCTTCGCGCATGTACCATAACTTTTGCATTTTATCTGAAGCCGGATTTAACAAACTTATCTATAGTATTTCACATAAGTCCGCACAATACGGCAATCTGAATAAACGGCATGAAGACAGAAGTCAGCAAAAGAATTGAAACTCTTTTGAAGCGGCTATATATTTCTCAAAATTAATCTATTGATGGCAGGCAGATCCAAGAACAACAAACAGATGAACGAACAAGAACTCAAAGACAAAGACAGCGTCAGTGAGGCCGATGAGGTCATATTCGACAATCCTGACAAGAACATAGAAGATTTCGCATCCAGCATACCGGAGACATTGCCGGTGCTTCCGCTTAAGGATATGGTTGTATTTCCGTATATGATGTTTCCGATACTGGCGGGAAGAGAATCCACGATAGCGGCTGTAAACAGTTCGGTTGAAAAGGATAAGTTCATCCTGCTGGTATCGCAGGTGGATGAGAAGATCGAGGAGCCGACATTTGAAAACCTTTACAGGACGGGCACTGTAGCGAAGATCATACAGGTGCTTCGCCTTCCGAACGGACTCATAAAGGTTCTGGTGGACGGGCTTTACACGGCCGACGTGAAGAAGTTTCACAGCGGCAAATTCATCTCAGCTACATTTGAACTCAAGAATCCGGCTTTCAAACCGGACAATGAGCTTGAAGCCCTGATGCGGCAGGCATCCAAACTCTTCAATGATTATGTGCAGGCAAACAGGTCGATCCCTCAGGAAACACTTGTTGCATACGAGAACATAAAGGAGCCTGACCGAAAGCTCTATTACATAGCTTCAACCATAAACGCATCCGTTCAGAAGAAGCAGAGGATCCTCGAGATAGGCGAACTTCACAAGCAGTATTACGAAGTGCTGTTCATTATGAGTTCTGAAATGGAGATACTGAACGTTGAAAAGGAGATAGACGAGAAGGTCTATCAGACGATGCAGAAGAATCAGAGGAGGTTCATCGTTCAGGAACAGATAAGGATACTACAGGACGAGCTCGGCGAAGGCGTGGAGACCGATCCGGAAATGGTGAGGCTTAAGGAGAAGATTGACTCGTCGGGTATGCCGGAGCCGGTGATGAGCAAGGCACTGGAGGAGTTTCAGAAAATGAAGAAGACTCCGCCGATGTCCCCGGACTACGGAGTGATAAGGAATTATCTGGAATGGATGGTCAACGTTCCGTGGGCGCTTTACACGGAAGATAACTTTGACCTCAGGCACGCGAAGAAGATTCTCGATGAAGATCATTACGGACTTGACAAGGCCAAGGACAGGATACTTGAACTGATCGCAGTCCTGAAACTGCTTAAGGAAAAGGAGATACATAAATCACCGAAGGGACAGATCCTGTGCTTTGTGGGTCCGCCCGGAGTGGGCAAGACGTCGCTTGGAAAGTCTATAGCGCGCGCACTCAACAGGAACTTCGTGCGCATCTCCGTCGGCGGCGTAAGGGACGAGGCCGAGATCAGAGGACACAGAAGGACCTACATCGGATCAATGCCCGGAAAGATCATTCAGGCGATGAAGAAGGCGGGAAGCGTCAATCCGGTGCTTTTGATAGACGAGATCGACAAGATGAGCAGTGACTTCAGGGGTGACCCCGCAAGCGCGATGCTCGAAGTTCTTGATCCCGAACAGAACTCAACTTTCAACGATCACTATCTTGATGTTGATTATGATCTGTCCAATGTGCTTTTCATAACTACCGCAAACGTGTATTACTCAATTCCACTGCCGCTGCTTGACAGGATGGAGATAATTGAAATGCGAAGCTACCTCGACTTTGAGAAAGTTGAAATAGCCCGAAGGCACATCATACCAAAGGAAATTGCTGAGCATGGCCTTTACGAATCTCAGATCAGGTTCGAAGATGAGATAATCCTTAAGGTGATCCGCGAGTACACGCGCGAAGCGGGAGTAAGAAATCTTGAGAGAGAATTATCCTCAATAATAAGGAAGGTCACGAGAGAGATAGTTGAAGACGGCCCGAAGAAATCGAAGAAGCCGCTTTCGATCACAGAAGATATGGTTCACAAATACCTTGGCGTTCCGAAGTTCAAGACCAAACTTGCTGACACGGAAGGCAAGACTAAGATAGGGTCGGTGACCGGACTTGCATGGACCTCTATGGGAGGAGACATTCTCAACGTGGATGTAACGGTGATGAACGGCCCCAACAAGTTCATACTTACAGGCAAGCTCGGCGATATCATGAAAGAATCTGCGCAGGCGGGATTGTCTTACATTAAGTCGAACGCATCAAGGTACGGGATTCCATCCACCTTCTTTAAGGACAAGGAGATCCACATTCACCTTCCCGAAGGAGCTATTCCGAAAGACGGACCCTCCGCAGGCATAACCATGATAATGGCAATGCTTTCTGCGATCACAAAAGCGCCGGTCAGGACTGACGTAGCAATGACGGGAGAAATAACATTGCGCGGAAACGTACTGCCTATAGGCGGATTGAATGAAAAACTTCTTGCCGCCGTAAGAAGCGGAATAAAGAAAGTGCTGATCCCGAAGGATAACGAGAAGGACCTTGTTGAGATACAAAAGGAAATTCTGGACCAGCTTGAGATCGTGCTTGTGGAAAAGGTCGAAGAAGCCGTCAGTCATGTATTTGCCGGGAAGAAAATAAAGTACAGGAAGTAAGATTATAATCATAAGGAAGAACAGGATTGTCAACATTCACAGTATCGGCAAGGAAGTACAGGCCTCAGAGATTTTCCGAAGTCACTTCGCAGGAGTTTGTAACTCAGACTCTCAGGAATGCGGTATCTATCGGAAAGATCGCACATGCATATCTGCTGAGCGGGCCGCGCGGAGTTGGCAAGACCACCATCGCGCGCATTCTCGCAAAGGCGCTCAACTGCACTGACAGGAAGGACGGCGAGCCATGCGACAAATGCGAGTCGTGCACGGAGATTAAGAGGAGCATTCACCCTGACGTAATAGAAATTGATGCCGCATCAAGAAGGGGCATTGACGACATTCGCGATATTCAGGAAGCCGCGAAAGCTCATCCCATGAAAGCCACGTACAAGTTCTTTATCATAGACGAGGTGCACATGCTTACACAGCAGGCATTCAACGCCCTGCTGAAGATCCTTGAAGAGCCGCCGCCGTATCTTGTATTCGTGCTTGCCACTACAAATCCGGAGAAGATACCTCCCACAATCACAAGCCGCTGTCAGAGGTTTCCTCTGCAGAGGTTCAAGGTAAGCGAGATTTCCGCCAAACTTAAGGAGATCGCCGCAGAGGAAAAGGTGAAGATCGACGACGAGTCGCTGTTTCTCATTGCAAAGCTCGGAGACGGAGCGCTCCGCGATGCGCTTGGTGTATTTGACAGTGCAGTATCGTATTGCGGAAACAGGATAACGGTTGAAGAGCTCACGAGTTTTCTCAATCTGCCTCAGAAGGAGATCTACTTCACGGTTGCAGACTTCATTCAGAAATGTGACGTAAGAGGAGCCCTTGAATTTTTCAACGAGCAGAATTCAAAGGGCCTTGATATTCAGACATTTTTCAACGGGCTGACGGCCCATTTCCGGGACCTTATGATAACTTCGTCCGCCGGCAGTGCCGGGATGCTGGACGAGCCTGATTCGATAAGGGAAAAATTTTCGGATGAAGCGGGGCAGTTCAGTATGGATGAGATAATAAGGATACTGAAAGTTCTTGCCGATGCCGAAGGCAGGATCCGGTATTCCTCAAACCAGAAGATCTTCATGGAGGTGATGCTTGCCGAACTTTGCAGGCTGAAGGCCGAGATCAGCGATCTGTCGGAGATTCTCTCAGAGATGAGGGGGGCAAAAAAAAAAGTTCTGACTGAGGGGGCAGGCGGCGAAGCCGCCTCGGGGAGCGGTCGCGAGGAGGTTCAGAAAACGGATACCGGCGAAGCCGGTAAGAGCCCCGGCATTTCAAAGGAAGAGATCATCGTCAAGCTGAAGGAACTGTTTGATGCCGAAGAATACAAATTCAACTGACCTATGTACGACAGGAAATATTTCGGAATAAAGAAGAACTTTCTTGCAATTGAAGAAAAGTATTCCGCCTACAGAAATTCCCAGGTATGCATCCTGCCCGTTCCTTTCGAGCAAACCACTTCCTACGGAAAGGGAACCTCTAAAGGACCTGCGGCAATACTTGATGCTTCGCATTATGTGGAATTCTTTGACGAAGAACTGAACCGTGAGCTTTGCTTTGAAAAAGGGATCTGTTCTCTTCTTCCTTTGAACCTCAAAGAGAAGAAGGGAAAGAAAGCTCTTGATGCGATCTACGGATCCGTGAAGGAACTGATAGACGACGGAAAGTTTGTGGTAACACTCGGCGGCGAGCACAGTATCTCCACCGCACCTATCCGTGCACATTTCAATTCATACAGCGACCTTTCGGTCCTTCATTTTGATGCTCATTCCGATCTGCGCAACGAATACGAAGGCACAAAATATTCGCATGCATGCTTTGCGGCACGTGTAAGCGAATTCACAAAGAACATCACGCAGGTTGGAATTCGCGCACAATGCAGGGAAGAGTATGAATTTATAAAGGCCAACGGGATCAGGACATTTTTTGCTTTTGAGATCAGGGATGGCAAGTACGGGGCTGACTGGCAATCATCCGTAATAGACGGCCTGAACAGGAATGTTTACATTACTTTTGATGTGGATTATTTTGATCCTTCGCTTATGCCGTCAACGGGCACGCCTGAACCGAACGGATTCTTTTGGGATGAAACCATGAAACTCCTGAAGCAGCTTGGACGGGATAGAAAGGTGGTTGGATTTGACGTTGTTGAGCTTTCGCCAAGGAAGCAAAATCCATTCCCTGATTTTATGACGGCAAAGCTGATCTACAAAATGCTCAACTATTTTATTCCCTGATTGCGAAATGCCTGTAGAATTTGCACGCTGAAATTTTACCGGAACAATGCATCATTTTTGTATAACAGCTGTCACCGGACATTTCCGTTAATTCCGGGTCCGCTTACTTTTTGAATGCGCTTTCGTAGCATTCGATCCAGTCGGCAGGCGTCATTTTTGAAACAAGCTCCCCGATCAGCTCATAAGGAATGTCTTCCGTCTTCTTGAACCTGATGCAGCTCTTTCCCATATCCAGTTTCTTCTTGCTGTGCTTGGGAAATTCCTTTTTGAACCAGTCGAGTAGGTCTTTCTTTGCATAGATCCCCATGTGGTACAGTGCCACAAAATTCTTTTGAGATGCTACTGCCAGAAACGGCAGCGGCAGTTTCGGGTCACAATGATACCCTTTGGGATAGAGTTTGTGCGGTACTACATATCCCAGCATGCCGTAATTCATTTCTTCGGAGAAGCCTTTGGGCAGGTTCTTTTTTATGATCTTTCTCAGTTTGGCGAGTGCTTCCTTTCTTTCTTCCGGCAATGATTCAATGTACTCATCCGGTGTGGCGGCTTTTGACTGCATGGTTGATTGCTTTTTTGGTGCAAAGATACTGCATCAGCCGAAAGTAATAAAGAAGCAAAACTCTGCCGCACATTCCGATCACTTACCTCAAAAGTCAGTTGAATAAATTGATTTATTTTCAAAGATTATCGTAAACAAAACACATGAACAGAGAAGAACATGAAAAGCTCGATCACGAGAGTTTGGTGCCTGTGTATGAAACAGGCCATGACGGTTTGATAGCCATTGTGAAATCAATTCTCGATGAGGCTCAGATAAAGTATCTTGCAGAAGGCGAAGGAGTGCAGGACCTGTTTGGCGTGGGAGTGCTTGGCACTGGATTCAATCCTGTTACCGGCCCGGTAGTTTTCAAAGTACTTCCGGAAGATGCTGACTATGCCCGGCAATTGCTGAAAGACGTTAAATCAAGTTAAATGCTGTGTTTTTGCTTTCACTGAAATGACAAATTGCGGCGGAAGAATCAATACCAAATTTAAAATGATCTTGCCTAATAAATTTCTGTCAGAAGAATGATAGAATTTAAGTACAGTATATTCATATCATTTCTGATCTTTATATTAATGGTCATTGAATACACCCTCCTTGTACCTGCTCTTAAGGAAACTACTTTCTACCTTGGCTTGCTGATCACTATACTTCCGCTTTCGCTTATTTACTTCGCCATCAGGGAGAAAAGGGATAAAGTCAACTTCGGATTCATCTCATTCAACGAGGGGTTAAGAACCGGAATAATTATTACTTTTGCCACTGCAATCATTATTGTGTTCATCACTTATATTTATTTTGAGATCATCAACAAAGGAATGGCGCTCAGGCTTAGCAAAGAAGTTGAACATATTCTAATCTCATCTGCAACGCCAAGAGAATCAATTGACAAGACGATGGAATTCATCGAACTGAATTACGACCTTCAAAGCCGCATCAGCAATAATCTTCTTCTCATATTAATTGCCGGATCGGGCATCTCGGCGATTTGTTCCAATATGCTCAAGAAATCCCAGAGAAAGCAAAATACATACACAGCTAAATGAAGGCAGTGTGCGTTTTCTGCGGATCCAGTTCCGGGAAAGGAACCGCACACCTGCTTGCCGCACAATCTCTTGCAAAGGAAATGGCGCTTCGAAGTCTGTCGCTGGTTTATGGCGGCGGCAATATCGGAATCATGGGTGAAATCGCAAACACTGCAATGAATTACAATGTCCGGGTTACAGGAGTAATTCCGGGTTTGCTTGTTGATAAGGAGGCAGCGCTCCATGAAGTTGACGAACTGATAATTGTCAACACAATGCATGAACGCAAAGCAAGGATGTCGGAGCTGTCCGATGCTTTCATTGCAATGTCCGGGGGAATCGGTACAATGGAAGAGCTCTTTGAGGTTTGGACTTGGAAACAGCTTGGCATTCACTCTAAACCTATCGGGCTGTTCAATGTTGACGGATATTTTGATCCTTTACTGAAATTCCTGAGTGATGCTGTTGAGAAAGGGTTCCTGGGCAAGCATGTATTTGATATGCTGGCAGTAAGCGATTCAGCCGGCGGCCTGCTTGACAAGTTAAATTACATGGCGGCTGATTCAAAGAGCGGCGGCAATTACGGCGTAACCTAAATCAGTTGATCTCCCGCAAAACTGCCTTTATCAGTACTTAATTTTACTTTCCGGAAAGACAGGACATTGCAAATGCTGATGAGGATCATCAGAATTCCTGAGGCAGGTTTCGGATCTGTTCATAAGTGAATACGGGTCCGTCTTTGCAAACATACACATTCCCGATATTGCATCTGCCGCATTTTCCCAGACCGCACTTCATTCTGTTCTCAAGCGTAGTATAAATATCCTTGCCGCTGAAACCAAGCTTTTCAAGCACAGGCATTGTGAACTTGATCATCACAGGCGGCCCGCACATTATCACTGATGTGTTCTCGTTTGATGGCTTTGCCTTTTCTGCAACCGCAGGGACAAACCCGACCTCTCCGTCCCAGGATGAGGTCTCTCCCCCCGGATCCACTGTAATGATCGTCTTCACATCACTGCGGGATCTCCATGATTTCACTTTGTCTTTGTAAATTATGTCATTCACTGATCTTGCGCCGTAGATTATTGTCAGAGATCCGTAATCATCCCTCCAGTCAAGAACATTCTCAATAACGCACCTCACCGGAGCCATGCCAATGCCACCGGCAATGAACAGCAGGTTTCTTCCTTTAAGCTCTTTGAGCGGAAACCAGTTGCCGTAAGGGCCTCTGATGCCGATTGTGTCTCCCGTGTTCAGTCTTTGAAGTGACTGTGTAACCTTCCCATACACTTTGAATGAACACTCTATGAATTCCCTGTTGGTTGGCGAAGATGCTATGCAGAATGTTGACTCACCGTCGCCGAATGCAGAATACTCGGCAAACTGCCCCGCGTTGAATGTGAATCTTTCCGCAGTGTCACGATCGCGGAAAGCCAACCTGAATGTCTTTGTATCGGGCGATTCCTCAATGATCTGCTTTATCACTGCCAGATGCGGCATGTAAATATTGTCCATAACTCTTCTGATGTCAGTCTTTGCAGTTTGAGACGATCTCTTTTATGTCAATGCTCACCGGACAGCCTCTGGAACATCTCCCGCAGCCCGTGCATAGTATCTTTCCAAACTTATCCACATAGTATCTGAACTTGTGATTGATCCTTTGCCTGTATCTCTTGCTTTGAATGTCTCTCGGATTGTGGCCGGATGCATGAAGCGTAAAATGCCCGAACTGGCAGCCGTCCCAGTTCTTCATTCTTCTTCCTTCCGAGTAACTGTAGTCCTCATCCACAATATCGAAACAATGACAAACCGGGCAGGCGAATGCACACTGCGCGCATGAGAGACACACTTCCCCGATGCCGTCCCACTTCGGACTGTCGAAATTCCTGCCAAGCCATTCGTGGACTTCTTTCGGATCAAAAGCAATAGGTGGATAGTCGGCAGCTGCAAGCGCTTCCGCCGTCCTCATAGCGTCACCATCGCTCAGAAATCTGAAATATGGCTCTATGAATTCTCTTCCTTTCTCTGTAATGATTCTCAAAGCGTATTCATTTTCACTTACCGGGATGAGGAAAAGGTCGGAGCCTTTTTCTGAAACGGGCGAGCATCCCACGGAAGTGCAAAAGCAATACTCATCGTGAGCTTTGCACATCATTCCGATCATGATAAAGTGCTTCGCGCGCAGGTTGAAGAATTCGTCCCTGTAGTCCCAGTTGAACAGTTCCTTCATTATGTCTATAGAACCTGCATCGCAGGGCTTTGCTCCAAGGACCACTGTTTTCCTGCCGTCAACGTCGGCATCTATGAGTGTAACGTCATTCTTGCTTCTCCTGTAATAAAGTATCGGCTCAGATTTTGGAAAGACGTATGACTTGAATGATAACTTTGCAGGCAAAGCTTCCGGATCAAGGTTGATCTTCGACACATCCCTGACAATTCCATACTCCGCAATGCCCGGTGCAAGGAGAGTATCTCCCTTCCTTATGACATCCTCGCATATCCGCAGCAGATCTTCTTTTAATATCACTTTCTCATCTATCATTTCACTATCTCAATATTGATGTTTGATATTCCATTCACATGAAAAGCTTATCGCTGTCCTTCTGATCATAACTTCCCACAAGCGTAGGATTGTCAATGCTGATGCCTGATTCATACCCGAAGAGCTCCTTTGAAGCCATTGCCATTTTCCTGTTGAGAAGCGAAAGAGGAATATCCATAGGACAGGCGCGCTCGCACTCTCCGCATCCCGTGCATCTCCCGCTAAGGTGAAATGCGCGAACAATGTTCCATGCAAAGTTTCCTCTTGAATGTGAACTTGATTCAATCCACCTCGGTATAGTTTTATCAGTAATGCATCTCTGGCAGTAGCACATGGGACAAACCGCTCTGCAGGCATAGCACTTGATGCATTTGTCGAATTGCTCCCTGAAAAATTCCAGCCTCTTCCCGGCAGGTAGTTGTTCAATTTCGGTGAGATCATACGTAAGCTTTCCTGTAAACTCCGGAATCTTCTGCATTTCACCAAATGACTTGTCTGCGTAAGAAGAGGATTGGGTAATGCATGAAATGCATTTTGCGGCGAGGTTATCGCCGTTGAAGTCACTTCCGAAATCCCTTACAACACCGTGGCAGTTGATGCCAAGGATAACAAGATTCTCCCTCCTGATCTGATTCTCCTGAATCAGAGCAACAATTGAACGGATGTCACAGGGCTTTGCAACTATTGCAAGCTTCTTGATCCCTTCTTTAGACCTGGCCAGCGCTTTAATTCTTGCCCTGTTCAGGTAAACAACGAGGTTGTTCAGGCAGTATTCATTGAGCACTAACTTTCCGCATTCAGCAGGATCGGTGATTATCACAGGCCTGGTCCTTGCTTCGCTCACCTGCTCATAACCAATGACTGCCGCAACTTCCTTCTTCTCAAGCAATTCCCGCGCGAATCTTC
Organism: uncultured Ignavibacteriaceae bacterium; assembly: GCA_964615795.1. GTDB lineage: Bacteria > Bacteroidota > Ignavibacteria > Tepidaquicellales > Tepidaquicellaceae > JADJAH01. The sequence continues at coordinate 45,828 of CAZTQR010000010.1, read as the reverse complement.
TCAGCTCATCCATTTACCACCTCCGCTTCCGAACTCTGATGAGCAGGCTGTACTTCTTCCTGTTCCGGAAATTCCGTTATGAACTGCCTGTTCATTTCCTGATAGCCTTTGAATGGCCCGATCATTTTGATGTCGTTTGTAATTTTCGTTACAACATCAGCAAACTTTTTGCCCTCCGAAGCAGAGATCCATGAGAACTGAAGCCTTTCCTTTTCAATGCCTGCGAAATCAAGCAGTGCATGGAACAGGTCCCATCTTCTTCTTGCATGGAAATTACCGGCATTGTAGTGACAATCGTTGGGATGGCATCCCGATACCAGCACTCCGTCAGCGCCGCGCTCGAAGGCTTTAAGAATAAATACCGGATCAACTGCGCCTGAACACATTACTCTGATTATCTTCATGTTTGCAGGATACTTCAGACGCGATGTGCCTGCAAGGTCAGCTCCCGCATAGGTGCACCAGTTGCATACAAATGCAACTATCTTTGGTTCCCATCCGCTCCCGATGTTATTGTCTGTGTTATCCATCACTCAAAACTTTTATCATATCCCTGAGGAATGTCCGTTTCCATCTTATGCATCTTACAATGCGGCAATTTCGGCGAAGATCTCTTCGTTGTTGAATCCTGCAAGTTCAATAGACTTGGACAGGCATGTTGCCGTACACGTTCCGCACCCCTGGCAAACACCCTGATTTATGTAAGCAACTTCCTTGTAAACCACACCGTTAATGTCCTTGATATCTCTCACTTCAACTGCTCCAAACGGACACACCTTTCTGCAGTAGAAGCATCCCGCGCACAGATCTTCATTCACTCTTGCAACTACGGGTTCTCTTTCAAGCGAATCGGAGGAGAAGAGAATTATCGCCTTGCTTGCTGCCGCTGAAGCCATTGCGACTGATTCGGGAATGTCTCTGGGCGCATTGCAGGCACCGGCAAGAAACACCCCTGCGGTTGTGCTTTCAACAGGCTTCAGCTTGGGATGCGACTCATTGTAGAAACCGTACTTGTCGTAGGGTATTCCTACCTTCTGCGCAAGGCCGGGCGCGTTATCATGCGGGATCATTGCAGAAGCAAGCACAACCATGTCTGCGTCTATCTGCACAGGCACACCTGCAATCGTATCTTCACCTTTTACAATGTACTTTCCATTTTCTTCATAGATCCTTGAAACACGGCCCCTGATGTAATTCACATGGTCCTCCTCAATTGCCCTTCTTACAAACTCCTCATACATTTTGCCGCCGGCTCTTATGTCCATATAGAAAACGTAAGCTTCTCCGTCATGAACTTTGTGTCTGTAGAGCATTGCCTGCTTGGCGGTGTACATGCAGCATATCTTGCTGCAGTAAGAAATTCCCTTGGCCGGATCTCTTGAGCCGACACACTGAATGAACACTATCTTCTTAGGTTCTTTTCCGTCAGAAAGCCTCCTGATCTCACCTGAGGTTGGGCCGGAAGCGCTGGCAATTCTCTCGAACTGCAAACCGTCTATCACGTCCTTATATTTTCCGTATCCGTATTCGCCGTAGCCTTTGTACTTTGATCCAAGAGGTTGCTTGCCGATGCTGTACAGCTTATAGCCGGTTGCCACAATAACAGCGCCTATGTCGGCCACCATCACAGTATCCTTCTGATCAAAGTCAATGGCCTGCCTGTCGCACGCCTTCACGCACATTCCGCATTTGCCGTTCCTGTAATAAGTGCATACAGTTTCATCTATGACAGGTATATTCGGTACTGCCTGAGGGAACGGAATATATACAGCAGGCCTAAATGCGAGGCCTTCCTCAAAACTGTTGAACGCCTTCTTCTTTATAGGGCATTTTGAAACGCATTGTCCGCAGCCTGAACATATATCCTCATTGATATGCCGTGCCTTCTTTCGGATGGTCGCTTTGAAATTGCCTATGAAGCCCTCGATCTTTTCAACCTCGGAGTATGTCAGGAGTTTGATACGCGGATGCTGATTAACTTCCACCATTCTCGGAGTGAGGATGCACTGTGAGCAGTCAAGTGTCGGAAATGTTTCTGAGAGCTGGCTCATATGCCCGCCGATGGAAGGCTCTTTCTCCACAAGCACAACATCAAATCCTGCATTTGCAACGTCCAGCGCCGCCTGAATACCTGCAATTCCACCGCCTATCACAAGCACTCTCTTGGTTACAGGCACTCTGATCTTGGAAAGCGGCTTATCCCTCTTCACTTTTTCTACAGCCATCCTGACCAACTCTATGGCTTTCCGTGTAGCCAATTCAACATCCTCATGAACCCACGAGCAGTGCTCCCGGAGATTTGCAATTTCCACAAGAAAGGGGTTTATGCCCGCTGCAACTGCCGCGCTCCGGAATGTCCTTTCGTGCATATTGGGAGAGCAGGATCCGACAACTATTGCATCAAGCTTGTGGATCTCAACCGCGTCTTTGATAAGCTTCTGCCCGGGATCCGAGCACATGTATTTGTAGTCAATCGAAAACTCAACTCCCGGAATCTTCTCGCAGGCTTCAGCAACCCTAGGACAGTCAACTGTCCGGCTGATATTCTCTCCGCAATGACATATGAATACTCCAATCTTCATACGATATACTCCTCATGCATGCACGGTTTGATTCATATTGTCCCCCGGCATATTGAATCTTACATAGTGAAGGTCAATTCCCAATTCCGCTTCCGTAAATCCGAGAGACATCCCGATAAGTTCGGTAATGTAAAGGACGGGAATCTCCCTGTGGCCTGGAAAATTTCTCCTCATCACTTTCTGCCGCATATCGAGATTTGTATGGCACATTGGACAAGCGACAATCATAACATTGGCTCCGTGCATCAAGGCATCATCAATTATCCTCTTTGAAAGATCAACCACAATGTCCCTTCTCGAAATTGAATGCGCCGCACCGCAGCATTCCGTTCGGTAATTCCATTCAACAACATCTGCGCCTGTTGCCTTTACTATCCTCTCCATTGAATCAGGCTGTTCACAGTCATCCGTATCTATGAGTTCCTGCGGTCGCACAAGCAGGCAACCGTAATAACACGCTGCCCTTAACCCCTTCATCTCCCGGACTCTCTTTGACCCGATCAATCCGTTTCCTGCCTTGTCGAACAGATCGATCACATTCAGTATCCTCGTGGTATTGGAGACGGATGCAGTTAAGATCTCTTCAACATCCTTTTTCGATTCCGGACGGTTCCTGCATTCCGCTTTTGCAGTAATAAGCCTGTTGAAGCATGCGGCACACGGAGCTACAAGCGTTTCCAGGCCCTGTTGTTCTGCCAGCAGCATGTTTCGCATTGAAAGTGCATTTGCAAGCCTGTGATTTGTTGCATGTGCGGAAGTGGCACCGCAGCATGACCAGTCATCTATCTCCCTAAGATCGATCCCAAGTTTCCCTGCAACCTTCAAAAGCGACAGCTCATATTCCCTGGCAGAGCCTTTCTGAGAACAACCAGGATAGTAACCATATGTCAGTCCTGCATCAGCCATTATGTTCTTTCCTTTTGGATGTTTTACTGAAGATGTCTTTTATTGTCTTTCTGTCCTTCACCTTATGCGGAAGAACCGAGAGCTTGCCTTTCAATATCATTCCGGGAGCAGAGTCAACGTCCTGAAGAAGATTGAGAGTATTGAGCTTATAGTCCGCGACAAGTCCTGCCTCGTAAGACCTTCCGAACAATCTGACCTGCCTGAGAAATGCATTGTGAAAACTGCTGATTTCCTTCTCTTCTGTTTTGACACCCTTCTCTATGGAGATCTCGCGAATGGCATCCATGAACTTCGCAAGGTTGAAGTCATTTGGGCATCTTGTACTGCATGTAAGGCATCCGGCGCAGAGCCATGGAGTGGATGAACTCAAAGCGGCATGTTCCAGTCCGAGCTGAACGAACCTCACAACCTTGTTTGGAGCGTCTGGCATGTAATCCCTGACTGGGCAACCTGCGGAGCATTTTCCGCACTGGTAGCAGAGGTTGACATCCTGAAAAGTTTTTGCGGCTACATATTTGGCGATGTTTAAGTGTGCGGCGCCGCGGGGATAGACTTCATCGGAGGCTGTCTTGGCTGGGGCAGCGGGACCGAAACCCGGCTGAAGCATATGGAGACCGTTTCTGACGGTGTCTTTCATTGTATTCTGTTAGATCAGACATCGGTTCCGGCAGATAGCTTGTCTGGCTGACTGCCGGACAATCATCACTTATTCACTTTCGGAATAAAATTAGTCAGATTTTGGTCAATGAAATAGGACAAAAAAATTCTCTGTGGTGCGGCGGGAATATATATTCCCGCCGCTGTCCGGCGACGTGCCTGAGTTGATTCCGGCTTCAGATTTCTCCCGCGAGAAATTTCCCGCAAAGTTCATAATCCACATAACAGAATGTATTCCGCTTCTGGCCAATCTTCTCCCACTTGTTTCTGATGTGCACAAGACACTTGCTGAACTCTGTTTCTGTTGTCACATCAAGTGAGGTGAACGACTCCTCCCACTGAAACCTGCCGAACGGTTTTTCATTTCCGTATTTCAGCCGAAAGCGCTTCATGTACTTTTCGAGCCGGTCGGGAAAAGTAAGGCGGGAATATATATTCCCGCCCCCAACTCCCGTAAACCCCATCACCATATTCACATGCAACGAACTCACACGCTTCACATTCTGCATTATCCTCGAACAACTGTCATCACCGTTCCTCTTTATCAGCATGTCAAATCCCCCTTCCGAGATCTTGTAGCAATACACATCATACTCCTTCACAACACTTCCGTAAAAAATTGCATCTGATATTATCTCGCACATGATATCATCTTCCAGAATGCATGACCTGTCCGAAACAACCGTTGACACAAATTTCACTTCTGTTTCTGTTTCCGTCTTCATCGCATCATTATTTAATTCAAAGAACCGCCGTAAATTTGCCACGAAGGTTTCCACAGTCAATACATTTCGCTGATTCATGACATCTCCTCCCTGTATCAGGCAGATGCTTTCGGCAATCCATAACTTATCATTTTTTCTTTTCATATCTTGCACTGTGGATCTGGAATCATTCAGAAAATACTGCCTCGCTAAAAAAGGTGTTGCTGAAGACTTCCCGTTCGGAGAAGATACACTTGTTTACAAAGTAATGGGAAAGATCTTCGCCATCACGTCTTTCGATACGCCTCTTTCAGTGAATCTGAAATGCGATCCGGAAACGGCTGCTGAACTGCGCGAAAGATATGAAGGCGTTGTGCCAGGGTATCACATGAATAAGAAGCACTGGAATACAGTTGATTTTGAAAGCGGAATTCCACAGTCGGAACTCAGGCAATTCATTGACCATTCCTATGAACTTGTCGTCAATTCCCTTCCGCGCAAAGCGAGGGCAGAGCTGGATTCGATGTGAACGAATGCAATCGGCATTCGTGTACTGTACACAGCTTCCGCATACGATTTTCACATAAACAGTGAACAACATTGATAAGGACTATTGAACTTGTTCTTCCGCCCGAAATAGCATCAGATGATCTGAAGCTCGAAGCCGTTGTAAGAGATCATCTCAGGATCAGGAGGTCCTTGGGAATCACAATTGAAAAGCTCCGGCGATCCGTAGATGCAAGAAGCCGCAATCCTCTCATTAATCTCTCGCTCCGCATATTCATTGATGAATCCCCGGAACCGGAAAGCCCTTACACAGCATCCCTAAGGGATGTCTCTTCGTCACCGGAAGTCATCATAATCGGTTCGGGTCCTGCAGGCTATTTTTCTGCCCTTGAACTCATCGAGCGTGGATTCAGGCCGGTAATTTTTGACCGCGGTAAGGATGTCAGAACAAGACGAAAAGACCTGAGGTCAATTCAGCAACATGGTGTTGTCAATCCCGATTCCAATTACTGCTTTGGCGAAGGCGGAGCAGGAACCTATTCCGACGGGAAGCTTTATACACGCTCGCACAAAAGAGGCGATGTAAGGAAGGCCTTAAAGATACTTGTTGAGCATGGAGCGTCATCCGACATTCTGATCGATGCTCATCCCCACATAGGATCAAATAAACTTCCGGGAGTTGTTCAGAATATCCGCAAAACTATAACGGATCTTGGAGGTGAGATAAATTTCAATTCCGCTGTGACCGGACTCACCATTAAAGACAGCAAAGTTGCAGGCGTGATCGTCAATAATTCAGCAGAGCGGCTTGCCTCTTCAGTTATTATTTCCACCGGGCATTCTGCACGAGACATCTACTATCTTCTGAACAGGATGAACATACGGATCGAGGCAAAACCGTTTGCCATGGGAATGCGCATTGAACATCCTCAGGAACTCATCGATGAGATCCGGTACAGACAAAAACCAAGAAGCAGGCATCTCCCGCCGGCAAGTTATAATCTTACAACTCAGGTTTACGGAAGAGGCGTCTATTCGTTCTGCATGTGCCCCGGAGGATTGATAGTGCCGGCGGCAACTTCGCCCGGAGAGATTGTAGTCAACGGAATGTCCATGTCCCGCAGAAGCTCGGAGTTTGCCAATGCAGGGATCGTGGTCAGCATTACAGAACAGGACCTGCGCCATTACTCCTCGCACGGCGAACTGCGCGGACTGGAGTTTCAGAAAGATCTCGAAAGCAGTTTCTATAATTGCGGTGACGGCTCGCAAAGGGCGCCCGCACAAAGGATAACGGATTTTCTTGAACACAGGTTGTCATCAACTCTCGGCAAAACATCCTATATACCGGGTGTACATTCTTACATGCTTGCGGAACTTCTTCCCGAACAGATAAGCCGGTCTTTGAAGATTGCGCTTAAGAATTTTGAAAAGAAGATGAAAGGCCTCATCACTGAAGAAGCTTGCTTTGTCGGAATTGAATCAAGAACAAGCTCTCCTGTCAGGATCCCAAGAGATAAGGATTCTCTTGAGCATGTTGAAGTGTCTGGTCTGTATCCGTGCGGCGAAGGGGCGGGGTATGCAGGAGGAATAATATCAGCTGCGCTTGACGGACAGAATGTTGCAAAAGCCCTGGCTGTGAAGCGGGACCATTAATTAATCAATCACTACTGCAATGAACATTGTAAGGGCAAACACAAATGACCTTGAAACCGTGGCAGGGCTGTTTGATCTGTACAGGCAGTTCTACGAACAACCTCCGGACCTTGACGCTGCGAGAAACTTCATTGATATGAGGATGAGCAGAAATGAGTCCGTGATATTTCTTGCTCTGAGCGATGAAGGAGGCGGCATGGGATTCGTACAGCTTTATCCCAGCTTTACATCAGTGGGCATGCGGCGGCTTTGGATCCTTAACGATCTGTTCATTCACCCTGAGCACCGGAGAAAAGGCGTGGGCGAAAGCCTTCTTGAAAAGTGCAGAGAATTCAGCATTGAGACAGATGCATCGGGACTCATTCTCGAAACCCGCAATTCTAACTGGCAGGCAAGGGCACTGTATGAGAAGTTCGGGTTCGACTTTGACATCTATCATGCATACTACTTCTACAGCACCTCTGAATGAAGAGATCAGCTCTGATATTTCCGCATCAGCTGTTCAAGTCACACCCGGCACTCCGCGGGTGCAATAATGCTGTGATGATTGAAGATCCGCTTTACTTTGGTGATAAGAAGTATCCGCTGAACTTCCATAAGAAAAAGCTTCTCCTTCACAGGGCTTCAATGAAGGCATACGAATCCGGCCTGAAGAGAAAAAAGATCAGAGTGACATACTATGATCATCATGCTTTCGAAGGGCGTAATGCGGAGGAAATTGTATTTGCCGCCCTTGCACGTGAAGGAACAGAGCAAATTTGTTACGCTGACACATGTGACTTCATACTTGAGAAAAGAATTCAGCAGGCTTCCGGAAAGCATAATATGAAGCTCTCAAAATTTGATTCTCCTGCTTTCATCACACCGCCTGAGTTCTTCGACAGTTTATTCGCAAATAAGAAGAATTATCTGATGTCCTCATTTTACATTGCTCAGCGCAAGCGGCTGAATCTTCTGATCGGAAAGAACGGAGGGCCGCTCGGTGGCAAGTGGAGCTATGATGCAATGAACCGGAAGAGGCTTCCGAAAGATCATTCTGTTCCACCTGTTCATTCAGCGCAAGATGATAAGGCGTTAACTGCCCATTCAGATTATGTGAACTCCCTTTATCAATCCAACCCGGGAAGCACGGATGAATTTGTTTTTCCCGTGGAACATGACTCCGCGGAAAAGTGGCTTGATGATTTTCTCCGGAAGAGGCTTGATCTGTTCGGAGAGTATGAAGATTCCATCAGTACACAAAATGCATATCTCTATCATTCTTTGCTTTCGCCGCTTCTGAATATCGGGCTTCTTATTCTGCACAGGTTACAGACAAACTTCTTGAATTTACCGGCAGACGGGATGCCCCTTTGAATTCCGTCGAAGGATTCCTGAGACAGATCATCGGCTGGAGAGAGTTCATAAGGCTTATCTACCTGAAAGAAGGAGTGAAACAGCGCAACAGTAATTTCTGGAACTTTAACCGGAAGATGCCGCAGTCCTTCTATGACGGCACAACAGGCATTATCCCGTTTGACACGGTTGTAAGAAGAGTTTTGCAGACTTCATATTGCCATCACATCGAAAGGCTTATGGTTCTCGGAAACTTCATGTTTCTTTGCGGCATACATCCTGATGAAGTTTACAAATGGTTCATGGAGATGTTCATAGATTCCTATGACTGGGTCATGGTGCCTAACATTTACGGCATGAGCCAGTTCTCCGACGGCGGACTCATGGCAACTAAGCCGTACATCAGTTCTTCAAATTACATTCTCAAAATGAGCGATTATGGGAAAGGGGAATGGTGTTTTATTTGGGACTCGCTTTACTGGAGTTTCATATTCAATCACAAAGAATTTTTCTCCGCAAATCCGCGTCTCTCAATGATGTCAGTAATGCTTGATAAGATGGACAGGCACAAACTTAATGAGCACATCAGCACGGCAGAAAAGTTTCTCGGGGATCTGCAATGAAAATTCTCCTGACAGGTGCGGGAGGTTACATTGGCAAAAGACTCCTTCCGGTTCTCACCGGACTTGGCCATGATGTTGTCTGTTGCGTAAGGGATAAGCAAAGATTTGCAGGCAGCACAACTTCCGGAAAGAACGTTGAAGTGCTGGAAGCGGACTTTGTTGATCCGGCAAGACTGCCTGTGCCGCCGGCCGGTATTGATGCCGCATTCTATCTGATCCACTCAATGTCATCCTCAATCAGCAACTTCGATGAGCTTGAAGCTGTATGTGCGGAGAACTTCGTCAGATTTGCGGAACAAACAAGTTGCCGGCAGATAATCTATCTCAGCGGAATTTCCAATGACACAAAGCTCTCTCTTCATCTCAGGTCAAGGCAGAAGGTGGGCGAGATCTTATCAGGTTCAAAGATACCCGTAACAATTGTAAGAGCCGGAATAATCGTGGGTTCCGGCAGTGCTTCATTTGAGATCATAAGGGACCTCGTGGAGAAACTGCCTGTGATGGTGGCGCCAAGATGGCTCAACACAAGAACTCAGCCTGTTGCAGTGAGAGACGTAATAAGCTGTCTTAGCGGTGTGCTTCTCAGGAAGGAATGCCTCGGCAAAGATTTCGACATCGGCGGACCGGACATCCTCACTTACAAGGAAATGCTTCTCGGATATGCCCGTGCAAGGAAGCTCAAACGATTGGTTATCATATTGCCGGTAATGACTCCGAGGCTTTCTTCATATTGGCTTTACTTCGTCACGTCAACCTCTTACAAGCTTGCTGTCAATCTTGTGAACAGCATGAAGGTGGAAGTGATATGCAGAGACAATGAACTGATGAAATTGCTGAACATTAAGCCCCTGAGCTATGAAGAAGCCGTGCGTCTCGCCTTTGAAAGGATAGAGCAAAATCTTGTACTTTCAAGCTGGAAGGATTCTCTGATAACAAGCTCTGACGACAAATCACTTTCCGAACATATTCAGGTACCGTCCTATGGCGTGTTCACTGATGTGAGGAAGATTGCAATAGAAGGCGATGCTGACAAGGTTCTTGATAACATCTGGTCAATAGGAGGCAACCGGGGATGGTACTATGCAAATATGCTCTGGAACATCCGCGGATTCCTGGATAAACTTGCGGGAGGTGTTGGGCTGAGAAGAGGGAGGACAAGTCCTGACAGGCTGACCGCCGGAGATGCACTGGACTTCTGGAGAGTGCTGGTCGCCGACAAGGAAAACAAGCGGCTCCTTCTTTATGCGGAAATGAAATTGCCGGGAGAAGCATGGCTTGAGTTCAGGATAACGGATGAGGAAGGCAAAACCGGACTGTTGCAGAAAGCGACGTTCCGCCCTAACGGAATTGCAGGGAGGCTTTACTGGTACTCGGTCCTTCCGTTTCATCATTTTGTATTTGAAGGAATGGCCCGAAGAATAACTTCGTTCAGGAAATGAAAAATAATTCAATATGAAAAATTCAACTACAGATCGCTGGCGGCTGGATGGCATGAAAGCTATTGTTACGGGCGCAACAAGAGGCATTGGAAAGTCCATTGCGGAGGAGCTACTTTCACTTGGCGCAGAAGTATGCATAGTTGCCCGAAGCAAGAGTGACACAGACAACGAAGCTCTCAGGTATTCCGAAGCGGGATATAAAGCAAAGGGGTTCACATGCGACGTTACATCTGCTGGTGACAGGAATGCACTTCATGAGTTTATTATGAACGAGTGGGGTGGCCTTGACATACTTGTCAACAATGCAGGAACGAACACAAGGCGAAAGACAATTGACAGTGATGAGGCTGACTTCGAGTCACTGATGAAACTGAACTTAGGTTCAGTGTTTCAGATGTGCAGAATGTTCCATCCGCTTCTTGTGACTTCCCGTTTTGCTTCCATTGTTAATGTGGCTTCAGTGGCAGGATTCACATCGGTCGGCACGGGATCTCCATACGCGGCTTCCAAGGCGGGGCTGATACACTTTACAAGATATCTTGCAGTGGAATGGGCAGGAAAAGGAATAAGAGTAAATGCCGTTGCACCATGGTACATAAGAACTCCCCTTACGGAGCCACTGCTGAAGAAAGGGGAGTATCTTGCTTCTGTCCTCTCACGTACACCTGCGGGAAGAGTCGGCTCTCCGGAGGAAGTCGCGGCCGCTGTTGCATTTCTCTGCATGCCGGCGTCTTCCTACATAACAGGAGAGTGCATATCGGTTGACGGAGGATTTCTGAAGTTCGGATTCGGCCCGGCCTGATTCAGTCTTCTTCCGAAAGAAGCTGTTCCTTTGCTTTCTGAAGCGCGGCAAGCTGTTCCGGAGTTGCCTCCGGATACGAGAAGTTCATCTTCTCAAACATTTTGTATACGATCATGGCAATCAGAAGCCTTCCCCACCATTTGTTGTCTGACGGGATCACGAACCACGGAGCATAGTCCTTTGTGGTTTCCTCTATCATCTCTTCGAATGCCTTTTGATACTCGTCCCAATACAATCTTTCCTTCACGTCCGCGGCAGAAAATTTCCAGTTCTTTTTCTTGTCGTCTATTCTTTCCAGAAATCTTTTCTTCTGTTCTTTCTTTGACACATTGAGGAAGAACTTAAGAATGATGGTGCCGTTCTCTGAAAGATTCTTTTCGAACCTGTTGATCTGCCTGAATCTGTTCTTCCAGAACTTTTCATCCGCATCCTCTGCCTTCTCTATACCCGGCAGGTTTTCATTGAGAAGATACTCCGGATGAACCCGTGTGATAAGGACATTCTCATAGTGCGATCTGTTGAAAATCCCAATCTCTCCTCTTGCAGGCAGAGCAAGGTAATGCCTCCAAAAATAATCGTGATCGAGCTCTGTCTTCGTGGGAGCTTTGAAGCTTGCGACACGGACGCCCGACGGATTCAGCCCTGACATTATGTGCTTTATTACTCCGTCCTTTCCTGCGGCATCCATTGCCTGAAGCACGATCAGCACATTATACTGGTCATGCGCATAGAGTTTGTCCTGAAACTCCGCAAGTCTTTCCCTGCCTTTTTCAAGTACATCCTGAGCAAGTTCCTTGTCTAGAATGTCTCCCTCATACTTGGTACTGAAATCCTTTAGCCTGACCTTTGAACCTTCCTTAACCATACAGCTCTTCGTTTCCTTGTCAAGTTCGTATAAGATATCTTCTGCTGAAGCCATGTTATTGAATTTACTTTGTTAATGTTTTAACAAATATATCAACAATATGAACGAATAATAACGCACTTATTGCCTTAGCTTCAGAGATCTGAATTACAGTTTCCGTTGGAGGCCTGCACAATGGCAAAGATAACACTTCACATTTGGATCAGTTTAGTTAGTTTTGTAAAAAGCTAAAATTAAACCCATGCACATTATGTATAGAATCCTACAGTCCTTCCTTTTCCTTCTCATAATGATAATGGCCGGCTCGTCATATTCTCAGGAATCTCCGCAGGCTGTACTTCAGAAGGGAAATGAATATTACCTTAAGGGCGAATTCGACAAAGCGGTTGAGTTTTATACGGACTATCTCGGGTCTTTTCCTCAGAACACAGATGTTCTGAATTTCAGAGGATTGTCGTACCTTGCAATGAAGGACTATCCAAAGGCAATACAGGATTTTTCTTCTGCCATAGGGGTAAAGAGGTCCAGCTCAATGAGTTATGTTTACCGCGCATCCGCCTACATTTCGCAGAATAATTTCCCGGCGGCAAAGCAGGACTGTGATGATGCATTGTTCTACGATGTCAACAACATTGAAGCATACTACATGCAGAATTTCCTGTTCCTCAAGGGCGGCCAGTATGAGCGGTCTCTGGCGACCCTTGAAAAGGCAATTGCGCTTGAGCCCAAGTCTGCAAGAGGATATTTCATGAAGGCGATCACTCATACTTTTGAACAGGATACCAGCAAGATATTTGAGAATGTGAATGAAGGCCTTTCGTGGGATTCAACCTATTTCCAGAAGGATTCCAAGAAGGACCTGGTGTTTGTGAGATATGACCGGTATAAGTTCGCAGTTGACATTTTCACACAGCAGATCCAGAACAATCCAAAGGGATATCTCCCGTATTTCAGCAGAGGGATGATCTATTATATGATGGGCAATTACGATATGGCATATGACGACCTGAAGAAATCGCTTGAACTGAACAAAGCTCCGACAAAGCTGATTACAGAAGCTACAAACAGACTGATACGGGCGTGTTACCGCGTGAACTGACCTTTCGGTCAGGCAAGGTCTGAGTTCAGAAGTTCAGCATCGAGGATTTCAAACAGGATCCGGTCAATTCTTTTGCCGTCCATGTCAACTATCTCCATTGATATGCCGTCAACAACGATCTTGCGTCCGGTCTTGGGAATTTCACCAAGATGAAAGAGAAAGTAACCGGAAAGTGTGGTATAGTTGTGCGGATTGTCTTCAATTATTTCCTTGCCGAAAAAGTCATTGATGTCAAAGACGGTTGTCTTTCCGTTGATGAGAAATGACATCTCAGACCTCTTCACAATATCCGGATCTTCTGCTTCATCCGCTTCGGGCATTTCTCCCACAATTGCCTCAATCAGGTCGCGAAGGGTGATGATGCCGTCAATTTCACCATGCTCATCCATTACCAGCGCCGCATATTCTTTCTTTTTCTTGAACTCATTGAGCACCTGAAATGCCGGAGTATATTCGTTGAGAAGTATGGGTTGCTTCATAATGCTCCTGATCGTGAATCCCGGCTGCATGTGCTTGTCCAGATAATCTTTCGCATTTACGATCCCTATGAGATTATCAAGCGTTCCGTCACATACCGGAAACTTCGAATGAGTGCTGTTCTTCAGTTCAAGCAATATCTCTTCCGGAGAGGAGTTGATATCAATCCATTCAAGGTCTGTCCTGTGGGTCATCAGACTTTTCGCAACCTGATCGGAAAAAGAGAACAGCTTCTGGTGAACCTTGCTTTCATCTTTTTCCAGTATACCCTGAGTTGCAGCTTTCTTGAGTATGAACTTCAGTTCATCTTCACTAAGATGCTCTGACCGCCTGGATTTGATCCTGAAGAGTTTGAGAATGAAGTCCGTAGAAGCGGCAAGAACCTTTACCACGGGATATGTCAGCGCTGTGAAGAATCTCATGACCGGCGCGAAGTACAGTGAAATTCTTTCCGCGTGATTTATGGCAAACGATTTCGGCACCAGTTCGCCTACTACAATTGAAAAGTATGTGATCAGCGCAACTACAATCACAATTGACAATTCATTGAGAAGCTCGGAATTCCATCCCATGCTTTTGAAGAACCCGTTAAGATCTTCTGCAAGCACGGTGCCCCCGTAAACACCGGAAACTATTCCGATGAGCGTAATTCCCACCTGCACGGAAGATAAAAAGCTCTCCGGACTCTCGATGAATTTAAGGACGATTGCTGCGCGCTTGTTTCTCATTGCGGCAAGATGCTCTATCCGGCTCCTGTTCACGGATAGCAGCGCCGCTTCGCACATCGCAAAAAATGAGTTTGCCAGCGTTAACGCTATGATTATGATAAGATCCAAGTGCTTTGCATCCTGTCGGTAATGTACTTTCGCATTCTTAAAGTTAGCTATATAGGAATATTTTGGCAATGTTCATCATTGTTTATCAGGAGGTGAAATAAATTGTTTGTCGCTGAAAAACTGCTTCTTCATACTTATCTTGTTTGCTCAAATCTCAACGATGACTATCAAACATAAGCCCAGGCAGATCGTCGCTCTCGGCGGCGGGATGTTCTCGATGGAACCCGATAACGGTCTTCTTGACAAGTACATTCTCAATCTTGTGCCGAAGGAAAGGCCAAGGATCTGCTTCATGGGCACGGCAAGCAACGACGGAATTGAGTACCGCGAAATGTTCTACAATTTTTTCAGGAACAAGCAATGCGAACCGACTCATCTCTCTTTCAATGATCCTCCCAAAGACATCGAAGCATTTATCATGCGGCAGGACATAATACATGTTGGCGGAGGAAACACGACATTGATTATTGATACCTGGAAAAAGCATGGTGTTGACGCCATTATGAAGAAGGCGTGGAACGCCGGCATAATTCTCACCGGAATGAGCGCAGGTGCGATCTGCTGGTTTGATGACGGCATAACGAACCCTTCACCCGGTGTGCTTACCCGACTGCCTTGCCTCGGAATACTGAAGGGAAGTTTTTGTCCGCATTATGACGAAAGGGCCGAATTGAGGGAATCTTTCAAAAAGCTTATAAAACAAAAGATCATCAAAGAGGGCTACGGAGTTGAAGACGGTGCGGCATTGCATTTTGTTGACAATGAACTGATCAGAGTGGTGACTTCAAGAACCAATGCTTCCGCTTTCAGGGTGAAACTTCGCAGAGGCAAAGTGACAGAGGAAAGACTCAAACCGCATTATCTCGGAAGGGACTCTGAAGTGAGTCCGGAAAAAGGTCCCTCGACTGAGCTGGAAATACTGAAAACGGCGATTGCATTTGTGGAGAAGATAAATGAGCATGACACAGACGGGCTCGGCGAACTTATGTCGGAAGACCACAGATTCATAGATTCAATGGATAACATAGTTACCGGAAAGGAAGAAATGATAAAGGCGTGGAAAGGATTTCTCAGCTGGTTCCCTGATTACAGAATTACGGTGCTCAACACTCTTATGTCCGGTGACAGTGTAGGTTTCTTTGGAAGGGCAAAGGGAACTTTCTGCAAGAAAAGGCCCGGAGCAAGGGACAGATTTGACATAACTGCATCATGGAGGGCTCGCATTAAGGACGGCAAAGTGATCGAGTGGCAGGCAATTGCCGACAATGAAGCAGTGAGAGCGATCATTGACCTTAACGGCAGGTATGAACTGATCGAAAGGCTTGAAAAGGAATCAATCAAATTGCGGAGAAATTGAAGAAGATCTTACTGCTTGGCTCCGGAGAGCTGGGAAAAGAATTTACAATTTCTGCCAAGCGTTACGGGCTGGAAGTTGTAGCCGTTGATTCATACAACAATGCTCCCGCCCAGCAGGTGACTGACAGGAGAGAGGTGATCAATATGCTTGACGGTGATGAACTCGACAGGATAGTTGGCATCCATAACCCTGACATCATAGTTCCGGAAATTGAAGCAATAAGAACCGAGAAGCTTTATGACTATGAAAGGCGGGGGATACAAGTGGTTCCGAGCGCAAGAGCCGTGAACTTTACCATGAACCGCAAAGCAATCAGAGATCTTGCCGCGCAGGAACTGGGTCTTACAACCGCAAAGTACAGATATGCCTCCACTCCCGAACAGTTCCGCGATGCAGTGATGCAGATCGGAATACCCTGCGTTGTGAAACCGCTGATGTCTTCTTCGGGAAAAGGTCAAAGCACTGTGAAGTCAGAAAATGATATACAACGGGCATGGAATTATGCATCTGAGAAAGGTCGGGGCGGTATGAGTGAGGTGATAGTGGAGGAGTTCATAAATTTCCATTCTGAGATAACACTGCTTACACTTACTCAGAAGAACGGCCGAACTCTGTTTTGTCCGCCGATAGGCCACAGGCAGGAGCGGGGTGATTATCAGGAGAGCTGGCAGCCATGCAATGCAGGCACAAAGCAGATCGCGAAGGCTCAGGACATTGCATCAAAAGTGACTGCGGCGCTGACGGGAGCGGGCATCTGGGGTGTTGAGTTTTTCCTTACTGCTGATGATGTCGTCTTCTCCGAACTTTCCCCAAGGCCTCATGATACAGGCATGGTGACGCTTGCAGGAACTCAGAATTTCAATGAATTTGAACTTCATCTGCGCGCAATTCTCGGATTGCCTGTAAAGGAGATCGCATTCATGAGATCGGGTGCAAGCGCAGTAATACTTGCACAGCAGGAGATAGAAGGAGAGCCGGAATATTCAGGTCTTGAAGAAGCTTTGTCAGTTACCAATTCCAATGTGAGGATCTTTGGAAAACCCTTCGCAAGACAATACAGAAGAATGGGAGTTGCGCTGACGTGGGGAGAGCAGGTCTCCGAGATCGACGGACTTCGTGACCGTGCGAAAAAGATCGCCTCCTGTATCAGAATCAACTGAATGACAGATCTCCTATGAGCATTTCGATCTTAACAGCCCGGAGCGGTTCAATGATAACGCGCATTGGCAGATGACGGCAGAAGCCAAGTCAGAACTTCTGAGCAGAGCCGAAACTTCACTGGCCGAAGGCATATTTGTAAAGATGACATTCGGAAAGTACAGGGGCGGAGATGACGAATTCAAAGGCCTGACCGTGACCCTCGTTTCTCTGAAGGAGGGCAAGCGGCTTTCCTTCAGGTTCAGTTACAAAACGAAGGATGTTGTAAAGAACTACGAGATCAGCGAAGGGCTTGAAATGATCCGGCGGATAACAGGAAATGACTTTCTTACTGCAAATCTCTTTACACTTACCAAAGACTACAGCCTCGACCACTCAAAGAAGCTCGTTCCCATTCTGCACGAAAGAAAGCCGTCCTTTACAGAATCAGCAAACCTCAAGCACAACAGGGAAAAGGAAAGATATGCTGATCCGCAAGCCCGCTATTTTAATCTTCTCGGAATTGCTTCGCCGGAAGGAAAGATCCATGCGGACAAGTACGGAAAGTTCAGGCAGGTTGACAGATTCATACGGACAGTTGACTCGCTGATCGGTTCGCTCCCGGATTCTGAATCAAAGAGCATCACGGCAACTGACCTGGGGTCAGGCAAAAGCTACATGACTTTTGCACTGTATGATCATCTGACGAACAAGAGGGGCATGAAGGCCACCGTAACCGGGATTGAGCAGAGAAAGGAACTTGCGGAACTTTCCAACAGCATTGCCGGCAAGTGCGGTTATCAGGGATTGTCATTCTCCGCCGGAGTGATCCCGTCTTCAGGAGGAAGTGACCTTGATATCGTTACAGCACTGCATGCGTGCGATACGGCAACTGATGACGCTATAGTATATGCGCTGAATTCAAATGAATCAGTGATAATGCTTGCGCCGTGCTGTCAGAAGTATCTAAGGCACAGGGTCAAGATCCCGGATGACCTCAAGCCAATGCTCAGGCATCCCATTCACGAGGAGAGATTTTCGGTGATGCTGACCGATTCTCTAAGGGCGCTGGTGCTGGGATATTACGGATACGATACAAAGGTCTTCGAATTTGTTTCCGATGAACACACTTCAAGAAACACAATGATAACAGGAGTAAAAAAGGATGTTACCAAAATGGTGAGAATGCAAAGGTTTGAAGAGATCATTTCTCTCAGGGACAGATTCGGGCTAGCCGATTTTTATCTGGACAAAGCCCTCGGCATGTTTTCCGAATAAGATCAAGCTTTGCATGCGGCCGGATGCGCCGGCAAATATTTGCCGGCTTGGAGTATGCCGCATCTGCTGCAGTATCCGTATTCGGGGGGTTATTCGTCATTCCGCATTACTGAATTTTCATTCAGCTCTTCAAATCATATCTTTGTACAAAATCTCAAAACACACAATGCTGACACAAAAACTGCAGGACGCGCTCAATGAGCAGATCAACAGGGAGTTCTTTTCGGAGTATCTTTACCTTGCGATGTCTGCCTACTTCGAATCTGTCGAGCTGGAAGGATTCGCCAACTATTTCAATGTACAGGCACAGGAAGAGCATTTTCACGCGATGAAGATGTTCAATTTTGTTCATGACAAGGGAGGAAGGGTCTATCTTAAAGCTCTGCCCGAACCGAAGAACGAATATCAGTCCGTGATCGGAACAATAGAGGAATCGCTTGAGCATGAGAGATTCATCACAGAGAGCATAAACAAGCTCATGGACGTTGCCATAAAGGAAAACGACCACTCGGTCATAAGCTTTCTCAAGTGGTATGTGGATGAACAGGTGGAGGAAGAGGCGACTCTGACGAAGCTCGTTGCGAAGATGAGAATGATAAACGGCGAAGGGCTCGGACTGCTGACAATAGACAACGAACTGCTTTCGCGTAAGTTTGACCTGGCCGCGGAGAAAGCGGGCGCTTAGATTTTTCTTGCCCGGCGCATGCGGGCGGCATTATATAATGCCGCCCGCCCCCAGCCGCCTGTAATAATTTATCTGCCCGATGTGATAATTCAGATGCGTTATAAGGTGAATCAGCAGATATGACTTCGAAACCTTCCCGAACGATTTCTCAAGAGGATAGTCGCTCTTCAGATCTTCATCTGTGATCCCCGCCAGCGCTTCAGCAACTACCCTCTTCGTGCTTTCAATGCTTAACATCAGCTCACTTCGCGGAACATTCTTCGCCGAAAATTCAAGTTCCCTGTTCCTTACATAACCCGTGCCGCCAAGAACCGCGCCGATGAAATGATTCAGGTTTCCCGCTATGTGCAACGCAAGATTTCCCGCAGTATTAGAAATCCCTTCCCTTTCATCCCAAAGTGATGCTTCGTCGGGAAACAGCTTCAGCTCTTCTTCAAGCCGGCCCAGCTCCCTTTGAATGAAACTGTTGAAAAGTTCACTGTACACTTTGCATTCTCCTTCCGTTTGCTCCGCCGGCTGTATGCCACGGATCAGATTAGTTTATTTGATAATATCTCTTATGATTTTCATTTCGTATGCATTAATGCTTTACGGCGGGAATCATACTCCGGATGCATATTAAGCGGAAAGCCGTGTTTTATATAAAGTGCACCCGAACGTAATTCAGAATTTATCTTCAAAGCCCCTTTCGCTATTTTATCAAAATTCAAAACTGCGATGGAACCCACACAGGCGACCGACTTTAGAAAACGATCGATGATATTTGACAAGAGAAATTATACGGACGAAACACTGATTGATCTCTACCGGTCAATTCTTCTCCCGAGAATGATCGAAGAAAAAATGCTTCTGCTTCTGAGAAAAGGCAAGATCTCAAAGTGGTTCTCCGGTATAGGACAGGAAGCAATCTCCGTTGGCGTTACAAAGGCTCTTCAGCCGGACGAATATGTTCTGCCTATGCACAGAAATCTCGGGGTCTTCACTTCGCGTGAAATGCCGCTTGACAGGCTTTTCAAACAACTTCAGGGAAAGTACAACGGCTTTTCCAAAGGCAGGGAAAGGTCCTTTCACTTCGGAAACAATGACCACCACATAGTAGGGATGATCTCACACCTCGGCCCGCAGCTCGGCATAGCTGACGGCATCGGCCTTGCCAACCTGCTGAAAAATGAAAGGAAAGTCACTGCGGTGTTTTCAGGTGACGGCGGAACAAGCGAAGGTGATTTTCACGAGTCACTGAACGTCGCAGCCGTGTGGAGCCTCCCAGTGATATTCATAATTGAAAATAACGGTTACGGTCTCTCCACTCCTCTTAATGAACAGTACAAGTGCGAGAATCTCACGGACAAGGCCATCGGATACGGAATGGAAGCCTTGCAGATTGACGGTAACAATATCCTCACGGTTTATGATACGGTCAAAACCTATGCGGAATCCATTCGCCTTGCGCCGAGGCCCGTAATGATAGAGTGCATTACATTCCGTATGCGCGGCCATGAAGAAGCTTCCGGAACAAAATATGTTCCGAAGGAACTCTTTGAGGAGTGGGGGAAGAAAGACCCTGTTGAGAACTTTGAATCTTTTCTCACGGAAGAGCTGATCCTCACGGATGATATGAAAAATGAGATCAAAAAGGAGTTCAGGGAGAAGATTGACAAGGCGCTCGACGAGACTTTTGCCGAGCCGGAAGTTGTGCCTGTCACGGATGTCGAACTTCAGGATGTATATGCGCCGTATGTGCAAACTGTCACACAGCCAAAGACAAACAAGGTCTCTCCCAAAAGGTTTGTTGATGCCATTTCCGACGGCCTCAGGCAATCAATGCAGAAATACGGCGAGCTTGTGATTATGGGACAGGATGTAGCGGAGTACGGCGGAGTGTTCAAGGTGACGGAAAATTTCTATAAGGAATTTGGAAAAGAAAGAGTGCGCAACACACCGCTTTGTGAATCAGCGATTGTCGGAGCCGCCCTCGGACTTTCCATCAGGAAAATGAAGGCAGTTGTAGAGATGCAGTTTGCAGATTTTGTTACCTGCGGTTTCAACCAGATCGTAAACAATCTTGCGAAGATCCACTACCGGTGGGGACAGAATGCTGATGTTGTTGTGAGAATGCCCTGCGGTGCCGGCGTGGGTGCCGGACCGTTTCACTCGCAGTCAAACGAAGCGTGGTTCTTTCATGTGCCCGGACTTAAAATTTTCTACCCTTCAAATCCCTATGATGCAAAGGGACTGATCACGGCAGCTATTGAGGATCCGAACCCCGTTATGTACTTTGAACACAAGGCACTGTACAGAAGCATATCCGAAGATGTTCCGGATGACTATTACACGATAGAGTCAGGCAAGGCGAGGATCGTTGCCGAAGGCAGTGATGCTACAGTGGTCACTTACGGAATGGGAGTTCACTGGGCAAAGAAGGCGATCGGGGAATTGAGCGGTGCGGATGTTGAACTCATTGACCTCAGGACATTACTGCCGTGGGATACGGATACTGTTCTTTCAAGTGTGAGAAAAACCGGCAAACTGCTTGTTCTTCACGAAGACACCGTCACAGGCGGAATAGGTGCGGAGATCTCAGCGTATGTAACAGAACACTGCTTTGAATATCTTGATGCGCCGGTCGTTCGCTGCGGAAGCCTTGATACTCCCGTGCCGTTTGCCGTTACTCTGGAAGAGAACTTCTTCCGGAAAGATGCCTTTGAGGAGAGATTGAGAAGACTTATTGAATACTGAACGAAACCGGACATCGCCGGAAGCCGCAATCAGCCATACCGTTGAGACTGCAGCGATGTTCAGTCGCCTTTGCTTTGATCTCTCTTCTGCTTTACATTTCCCTCTGATCCGAATATTGTTTGCCTTCTGAGTATGCGAAATGCTTTTCTGATTGTTTCTTTGATCGTTACCGCCGCACTTCTGCTATTGACGCACTCCTCATATGTTCTCTCACAGGACAAAGGCGTTGTCTCAGGCGTTGTGCTTGATGCGGAAACACTTAGCCCGGTTGAAGATGCAAGGGTCGAACTGCTGGGAAACGGAATTGAAATGAACACAGACTCTGCAGGCAGGTTCAGCTTTTCGGAACTTTCCTACAGCAGTTACGGAGTCAGGATCAGCCGGGCTGGCTACGAGGCTCAGATCAAATCTGACCTTGTGCTTTACGCAAGCAAACCCCTGGAACTCAGGATCCTTCTCGAGCCAAGAGGAATTACCACAGGTCAGATAGATGTGTCTGCAAACTTCTTTCAGAAAAGTTCAGATGTAAACATAAGCTCAATGAACCTGGACTTTGAAGAGATAAGAAGGGCGCCAGGAGCCACGGAGGATATTTCGCGCATGCTGCAGTCCGCGCCGGGTGTGGCAATAGGAAATGATCAGCGCAATGACATTATTGTCCGGGGCGGTTCACCTGCAGAAAACCTCATACTTATTGACGGCGTCGAAGTGCCGAACATTAACCACTTCGGAAGCGACGGCTCTACAAGCGGTGCGATCGGATTCATTAACACGAAATTCATCTACGAAACAAATCTCCTGACAGGCGGTTTTCCGGTTCTTTACGGCGACAAGCTTTCCGGCGTGGTTGACATCAGCTTTCGTGACGGCAGTAAAAAGAATTTCTTCGGTGACATAAACCTTTCCATTGCCGGATTCGGAGGATTGTTCGAAGGGCCGATCTCGGAAAATGGCTCGTATCTTTTTTCCGTCAGGAGAAGTTATCTCGAACTGCTTAAGAATTCCATCAGGCTCACTTCTGTCCCGAACTACTGGGATGTGAATCTTAAGACGACTTACAGCTTCAGTCCCACAGACAAGGTAAGCCTTATCGGTTTGCTCGGGCTTGACAAGATCGATTTCTCGGGAGAGTCCGCAGAGAACAACCCTTACGGAAACTCTCTCAACAATCAGAACACTCTTGCGACGGGCGTCAATTACACAAAACTCCTCCCAAAGGGATATTGGGAAAATGTTATCTCCGATGCATACTCAGACACCTATGTGAAGCAGATAGACAGCAGGACGGCGAATCCGAATTTCATTTATGATGCAAGCAACAACGAAGTGATCTACCGTTCGAACCTTAATTACGCGCTTTCCAGAACTGTCACGCTCAACGCAGGCGTGGGAGGAAAGTTTGCGGCAATAAACAGTTCAATGTTTCTCAAGGGAGATACAAACGCCGCGGGATACTATTACGATACGATCAACTCTGTTTCTGAATTCAACACATATAAGCTCTTCGGGCATGCAAACGTGACCGGCAAACTGCTGAATGACAGGCTTACGGTAAATGCAGGTGCGAGGATCGATTACTTTGAATACATAGATCTGAAAGCATATTTTTCTCCGAGAGCAGGATTGTCTTACAAAATTACTCCTGTTACACAATTCAATCTCGCCGGCGGAATCTACTTTCAGTCGCCCGAGTACATCTGGCTCAGCGCAGACCCGCGCAACAAGGCACTGAACTCCATAAGATGCTCTCACATCATTGCGGGACTTGAACATTACTTCATGGCCGATCTTAAGGCAACTGTTGAGTTCTATTACAAGGAATACAAGGATTATGCAGTATGGAAAGACATTCCCACCTACATTCTTGTTGACGGCGGCACGGATTTCGGACCGAACATCGTTGGCGAAGCGGTTAGCGCCGGAAAAGGCATCGTGAGAGGCATTGATTTCAGCATTCATAAGAAACTCTCCGGTTACGGCCTGTACGGACTGTTCAACTATTCTTTCATTCATTCGGGATTCAGCGCATTGGCAGGAGGTGTCAAACCCGGGGCTTTTGATCCCGGACACGTGCTGACGCTGATTGCAGGCTATCAGCTAAGGAACGGATGGCTGGCCGGAATAAAATTCAAATACGACGGAGGCAGGCCCTACACTCCGATTGACGAACAGGCATCATTTGCAGTCAACAGGGCCGTGTATGCAACTGATGATTTCAACAGTGCAAGATATCCGTATTACATGAGATTCGACATCAGAGTTGACAAGAAGTTCGATTTCAGCAGGTCAAGCCTCGTTGCCTATCTGGAACTTCAAAACGTCTTCAACCGCGAGAATGTTTACAGTTACTATTGGGATGATTTTGACAGGAACCTGGAAACGATTTACCAGTGGGCTTTCCTTCCTGTGGTGGGCATAAGCATGCAGTTTTAAGCTTCATGCTTCCGGAGAATCACCGGAAGCCGGATAAGTCAGTCAAAGTATCTGTAGATCAGAACTATTGCAACTGCAAGCAGTACCGCATACAATCCTATGAGAAGCGTATTCCTCAACTGCTTTCTCCTCAGCATTCTTCTCTCATAAGAGATGTAGCTCTTTGAATAATCTCCGGAATACGGATCCCACTTGTAATGCTTCCTTACTTTTTCTAAGTCCATGTTTTGCTTTGTTCAAAAATAGTCATTTCAGTGTTATGAATCTAAGCAATGATGTTATACTCCTTTATGATCATCTGCATAATACTCCTGCAGACTCTTCACGCTTGATTTTCCCTTCTTTATCATTGCAATTCCTTCGGCAAAAGAACTTGCCGCTGACAGCGTAGTAATGAACGGGATCTTGTTCTGCACCGCCGCCCATCCTATTGCGTATTCGTCGAATCTTGACTCGTAACCAAGAGGAGTGTTCAGCACAACCCTTATGTCACCGTTCTTTATGCGGTCAACGACGTTCGGCCTGCCTTCATTCACTTTGAATACCGGTTCCGCATCAATGCCGTTATCATTCAGAAATTTCGCAGTGCCGTATGTTGCTATCACTCCGAATCCGAGTTCAACATACTTCCTTACGATATCAACCGTTTTCTGTTTCTTGTCATTCTCATTTACGCTGATGAAGATCTTTCCGCTTACGGGCACGGGAGAACCGGTTGACTCCTGAGCTTTCGCCATCGCCTCTCCGAATGTCTCCGCAATTCCCATTACTTCGCCTGTTGACCTCATCTCAGGTCCCAGAAACATCTTCACCTTGGGAAATTTCTGAAACGGAAATATTGATTCCTTCACTCCGATATATCCAATGTCTTCAAAGTTCTTCAGGTCAAATTCCCTCAGCTTCCTTCCGGCAATTATCTTTGCGGTGATCTTAACTACAGGCACTCCGGTCGTCTTGCTTACAAATGGCACTGTCCGTGATGCCCGGGGATTTGCTTCCAGCACATATACCACATTTTCCTTCACTGCAAACTGAATATTGATCAATCCGATAACTTTCAGCTCAAGCGCAATCCTGGCCGTATAGTCCTTTATCTGCTTCAGGTTCTTTTCATTTATGGAGATCGGGGGAAGAATGGAAGTACTGTCGCCTGAGTGAATTCCTGCCTCCTCAATGTGCTGCATGATACCGGCAATGTAAACCTCTTCGCCGTCACATATCGCATCAACATCTATCTCGCGTGCCTCTTCAAGAAACTTGTCTATCAGCACGGGATAGTCCCTGGAAACTTCAATGTCCTCATCAAAGAACTTTTGCACCTGGCTGTCGTCATAAACTATTCTCATAGCTCTTCCGCCAAGCACGTATGAAGGCCTGAGAAGAACCGGATATCCGATCTTCCGTGCAATCCTCCGGGCAGAAGCGTAATCAAGAGCGGTTCCGTACTCGGGTTTCGGAATGCAGAGCTTGTCAAGCAGTCTGCCGAACTTCTTCCTGTCCTCCGCTGTGTCAATGCTTGCTGATGATGTACCGAGGATCTTGAGCCCGCTGTTCTCCAGCTCCTTCGAAAGCTTCAGCGGCGTTTGTCCGCCAAAGCTGACTATGATGCCCTTCACATTCTTTTCAATGCGCGCTATGTTCAGCACATCCTCAACTGTGAGCGGCTCAAAATACAGCTTGTCGGTAATGTCATAATCTGTTGAAACTGTCTCCGGATTACAGTTGATCATAATCGTCTCATATCCTTCTTCACGGAGTGATTTCACACACCGCACACAGCAATAGTCAAACTCTATTCCCTGCCCTATTCTGTTTGGTCCGCCGCCGAGAATAATGATCTTCTCACGGTCAGAAGATTCGCTTTCGCTGTACCTTTCATATGTGGAATAATGGTAAGGCGTACCGGCTTCAAACTCTGCGGCGCATGTGTCAACCGTCTTGTACACGGGCAAGATCTCATGCTTCTCCCTCATTTTGCGCACGCGCGTTTCACTGGTCTGCAGAATATTTGCGATCTGCCTGTCAGAAAAGCCGAAACGCTTGGCCTTTCTCAGCATTTCTGGAGTGAGCTTCTTCTTCATTTACGCACAGCTTCGTTGTGAAAAAAAAAGAACTCACCGTAAATTTGATACAATGAGTTCAGAACGTGAAGAGCAATGATATTTGATTCAGACTTCAGCGGCAATCTTTTCACCTGCGATAATACCGCCTTTTCCGATTGCTTCATAATCATACCCGTTCATTGAATGTATAGTGGAAGAAAGCTCGGTGAAGACTTCTTCGGAATTCTCAAACGCAAATTCATGGCCAATAGCTTTGGCAAGAAGCTTTAATATCTTCCAGCCGGGCCTTGCATTGAACCTGTGCCCGTGTGTCCACCTGTCGTTGTGTGAACCAAACTTGTCAAGTCTTGACATTGAAAACTCACCGAGAAGCCTTTCCTGCTCAAGCGTTGCAACTGCCGGTCGGATCCTCTGAATTCTGTTCTGAAAATTCACGAACGTTCCGTTTATTTCTGCGTAGGTTGAAACCGGCAGAACTACGTTTGCATTGATCGAACTTTCGCTCTTATTGGATATGATGCAAACCAGAGAGCCGATCTTCTGGATCAGAGGAGCCGCGCCGGGAAGCCGGATGATATCGTCATTGAGTACAAATGCCGTGCGGATCTTGCCGCTTCCAATACGGTCTGTTATGCTGTCGTCAACAGGCTGAATTCCAAGGAGTTTCAGACCTGCGGCATTCGGCGACTTATCGGCCTTCCGCAGAAGATCGTCTTCGAATGATTCGTCCGTGCATGGCATATATGCAATGATCCCGCCGCACGAATCCGCTAACTTTTTCAGTGCATAGTTATCCTCAAGTGTTGAGAATGGTGAAGCGATGAAAAGCGACTCACCGTTATCCGCATCCCTGAGCAATGCCGCCGCCTTTGATATGGCTTCGTCCCAGTTCACTTCTATGAGTTCACTCTTTTCCACCGAGGCGCCTTCATACCTTATCATCGGGGATTTTATCCTGGAAGATTCATCGTTCACAAACTTTGTTGTGTTGAGTCTTCCCCAGTCACAAAGCCAGTACTGATTAACATCCGCATTCTCCCTCGGCTCAATTCTGAGGATCTCATTGTTCCTGACTCCCATAATGGTATTGCATCCTCTCGAACAACCCGTACATACTGTATCGGTAAAGGACATGTCCCAAACCCTGGCACGGAATCTGAAGTGCCTTGATGTGAGCGCCCCAACGGGACAGATCTCAATTACATTCATTGAATAAGGATTGTCCATTTCTTCACCGGGGAATGTCTCTATGGTAACATGATCACCCCTTTGCACAAAAGTAAGTTCAGGATCCTTTGCAACTTCTTCGCAATAGCGAATGCACCTGGAACAGCTAATGCATCTCTCCTGGTCGAACAGTACATTTGGCCCGAGAGCAACACGCTTATCCTTATGGTTCTTCTGTTCATCGAATCTCGAAATACCGACGCTGTACTTATACGCATAATCCTGAAGTTTGCATTCTCCCGCTTCATCGCATATGGGGCAGTCAAGCGGATGATTGATCAGAAGAAATTCCATCACGGCATTTTGCGCATGTATGGTCTTCTCGGATTTTGTATGTACTTTCATTCCTTCTGCAGCCGGAGTGGAGCAGGCGATCTGCAATTTGGGGAGATTTTCCACTTCAACGAGACATATCCTGCAATTACCGGAGACTGACAAAGCGGGATGCCAGCAGAAATGAGGAATGTCAATTCCCGCTTCTCTGGCCGCCTGGATTATGGTTTGACCCGGTTTAAATTCGATCTCTTTGTTATCTATGGTGAACTTTGGCATCTTGCGTCACAAAAATTTGCTCAAATTACTTCTATTTTTTGCCTTTATCAATTCAGTTTCTTTCTTAAGGTTGTGCAAAAAACGCGATGAATACCAGAAGGATACTGCTTGTAACAAATGACGGGGATCTTAAGGGAAATGTGAAGATCTCAGCAATGACTCTGACAAAACTGAACTGCCAGGTGACAATTGACGAGGCGGCAGATCTTAAGGAAGCTCTTAGTATTTCGGCTTCGCCGGATGTTGATATGGTGATAGTGGATGCAGTCGGCAGATTGAATGAAGCTGCCGGGCTTATATCCTCGATACGAAACGGAGCCGGTTCACGAACGAAAAAGATCATTGCATTGTGCGGAAGTGATGAATACAGGCAGGAGATATTCAATGCCGGATGCGACAGCATCTTTACAAAGGAGGAATTCCGCAAAGCAATGAACAACATCCTGCAGATATAGATGCAAAGTGCCCCGAATGATCAGGGCACTTTGCTTAATGACCGCATACTGCGGCCATCAACTCAGTCTCCTCCCTTTGAAGATACTTTTGTGGTAGCTTCTGCGAATTGCAGAAGCAAATTAACTACTCTTCCATTTCAAAATCTTCAACCGGCGGTACAAACCCCGGAGGCATAGCTCCCGGCCTCTCAACGAACTTCACATTCTTCGCAATATCCTCTCCCATTTGATTCTTCTCTATTGTAAACTCGACCTTATCGCCAACCTGAAGCTGGTTAAAGTCTGTGTCTTTGCAATATGAATAATGGAAAAAGAGATTGTTTGGGGGGTACTTGATGAAGCCGAAGCCGTTCTTTATGCTCAGGATCTCGCCTGAATCGCTCAGCCCTACGTTGCCGTTTACCGGCTGCTGCATCATCTGAGTCATCATCTGAGGCATCATCTTTGGCAAAGGCTTCTTGTGCTCGTACTGCACGAACAGATTGTTCACAATAGGATCATTCTTTCTGATCCTGTTGTCTATCAGTTCATGCATTGCGATCGGATATGTAACTTCTTCAAGCAAGTCCTGAGAAGTTCTGGTTACTAACCTCTGGCCGGTATCCGTTGTGTACTCAAAATCCCAGCTAAGTACCATAACCCTTGTTCCGATTGAATTCAGCTTTCTTGCCAGAGGAACGTAGTCACCGTCAGAAGCGATCAGAACAAGCACATTGTAGTGCTTGTAAAAAGACATTTCAAAAGCCTCAAGCGCGAGCCAGACATCAATTCCCTTTTCCAGCTTCATGCCTTCGGCGGTTGACTTTACGGGGAGGTAATGTGTAATGACACCTTCTGACATCAGAATGTCATCGAACACCCTGTCGTAGTAAAGAGTGTCACCTCTCTGACTTGCATCTGCAGCGCTTAGTCTTCCTCTGAAATAATGGCTGTCAACTATCTGGCAAAGCCTAGTGTCATTGGATTCTTCCTGCGCCACCTGATGGCGTATGAATTCATGAAGGCCCGATATGCTGAGCCTCCGCCGCCTCGCATGACCATAAGCATAATAGTTGCTTACCTGCAGAAAGTAGTTGCCATCATAGAATACTCCAATTCTCACCAATTTGTCTTGCATAATTTTACCTCTTTCTATCTAATTAGATTTTTAATTTTGAAATTCCGGAAACTAATTTCTACAAATCAGTTTCCGATTTGGTTAAGGTTGCTGCTTTCATAATGAAATTTCGCAAAATATCACACGCGCAGGCAATTAGCCGGCGACGCAAACACACCCGAACGAAATTTTAGTTTGAACAAGTTAGCAAACCTAATCGGATTTAACAATATATGTTTGGTACTCAATAGCCCGGAATTCAATTATGAGAGGAATGAGCTTAACATTATTGCCGATGCCTAAAAGTCTGCAAAGTTCCTAAAGATGATTTGCCCTGTAAAAGTTTCACCGCGCTTTGACCCTGCGGCCCGGAGAGCAATATAAGCAGGTTTATTTAACGATGAACCACATAATGCATTGCTTTAGCTTCAATCTTAAATTATTTTTGCAGTCGAATTAATCCACAAATCCATACATGCCCTTCATTAACTCGGTCCGCGCAAGAGAAATACTTGATTCAAGAGGAAATCCAACAATTGAGGTAGATATTACACTTAGCGACGGCACACTTGGCCGTGCGGCTGTTCCTTCAGGAGCATCAACAGGCGAAAGAGAAGCCGTGGAACTTCGTGACGGCGACAAGAGCAGATACCTCGGAAAAGGTGTACGCAAGGCGGTTGACAATGTGAATAAGGTGATTTCAAAGAAGATTTCGGGATTTGATTGTCTTTGCCAGGCAGAGCTCGATAAGGTGCTCATTTCGCTTGACGGCACAAAGAACAAGTCAAAGCTCGGAGCAAATGCCCTGCTCGGAGTTTCACTAGCAAATGCGCATGCGGCGGCCAATTATCTGAAGTTGCCGCTTTACAAGTACATTGGAGGAGTGAATTCAAAGACACTTCCTGTTCCTATGATGAATATCATTAATGGCGGAAAGCATGCCGATAATACTGTTGATTTCCAGGAGTTTATGATAATTCCCGCAGGTGCAAAGACATTTTCAGATGCTCTGAGATATGGTACAGAGGTCTTTCATGCACTCCGAAAGGTCCTTCAGAAGAAGAACTACAATACCAATGTCGGAGATGAAGGCGGATTCGCTCCGAGCCTGAAGTCGAACGAGGAAGCTCTTGACGTTATTCTGGAAGCTATCGGTTCCGCAGGCTATAAAGCAGGAAAGGACATCTTCCTCGGGCTTGATGTTGCTTCAAGCGAAATGTGGAAGAACGGCAAGTATGAATTCTATAAGTCGCATCAGAAAGACAAGACTCCTGAAGAAATGGTGAAAATGTACGAGAAGATGGTGAAGGATTATCCTATCATCAGCATTGAAGACGGAATGGCGGAAAATGACTGGAAGGGCTGGAAGATACTTACGGATGCACTGGGCTCAAAGGTTCAGCTTGTGGGTGACGATCTTTTTGTAACCAACACTGAAATTCTGCAGAGAGGAATCACCGGGAACATCGGAAACTCCATTCTGATAAAAGTGAACCAGATCGGAACACTGACTGAAACTCTCAATGCAATTGAGCTTGCAAAGACTCACAGCTACACAAATATAATCAGTCACAGAAGCGGAGAGACCGAGGATACTACAATTGCTGATATCGCAGTTGCAACCAACGCAGGCCAGATCAAAACCGGATCTTTGTCGAGGACTGACAGGGTGGCTAAATACAACCGCCTTCTGAGAATAGAGGAAGAACTATCGGGAGTTGCTGTATATCCCGGCCTTAAGGCATTTTACAACATTCACTAAACCACATTCTTTAAATGAAACTTTCCCAGTTCAAGTATCCCATTCCCAAGAATCTCATTGCCAAAAACCCCAAGAACCCGAGGGATGCATGCAAGCTCATGGTTCTGAACCGGGAGACCGGTGAGCTTTCAAGTCACAAGTTCAAAGACGTTCTGAACTACATGGAGGAAGGCGATGTGCTTGTTCTTAATGACTCCAAAGTATTCAATGCGCGGCTCTTCGGAACAAAGGAAAAGACAAAGGCAAAGATAGAAGTTTTTCTGCTGAGACAGCTTTCGACTGAGGAGAATATCTGGGATGTGGTGGTTGATCCGGCAAGGAAGGTCAGGATCGGAAACAGGATCTTCTTCACGAAGAACCTGTACTGTGAAGTGATTGACAACACAACCTCAAGAGGCAGAATTGTCCGCTTCAATTACAACGGTGATTTTTCCAAGTACATTGACAAGCTGGGGAAGACACCTCTGCCCCCCTACATTAAGCGGGAAGCTACTGATAAGGACAAGGAGGATTATCAGACGGTATATGCCAAGCATGTGGGGTCAGTTGCCGCACCCACAGCGGGACTTCATTTTACAAAGGAACTTCTCAAGAAGGCTCAGGCGAAGGGTGTAAAACTAGCTTACATCACTTTGCATATCGGGCTTGGCACATTCAGGCTTGTTGAAG
Organism: uncultured Ignavibacteriaceae bacterium; assembly: GCA_964615795.1. Lineage (GTDB taxonomy): Bacteria > Bacteroidota > Ignavibacteria > Tepidaquicellales > Tepidaquicellaceae > JADJAH01. The sequence continues at coordinate 13,893 of CAZTQR010000010.1, read as the reverse complement.
TGGAAGATCTTTCAAAACACAGGATGGATTCCGAATATTATGAGCTGACCAAAGAATCGGCCGACATTATCAATCATGCAATATCAAAGAGGAAGAAGGTTATTGCCGTCGGAACTTCAGTAGCAAGAGTGCTGGAATCAAACGTGATAACCACAAAGCATGTGAGGTTTGGAAAAGGATGGACAGACAAGTTCATTCATCCGCCGCAGTCACTCAGAATAGTTGACAAACTCATAACTAACTTCCACCTGCCCCAAAGCACTTTGCTTATGCTTGTTTGCGCAATGGCTGACAGGGATCTTGTAATGAAGGCTTATAAGAAAGCCGTTAAGGAGAAGTACAGATTTTACAGCTACGGCGATGCCATGATGATTGTCTGACAGGATCAGCCTTTGCTGAGTTCAAAAGCCCGGACTTTTGGCCGGGCTTTTTTATGTCCTTTCGATGCTCCATATCTCTTCGACTTCTTGTCCGGAAGGAAACTCACTTTGAAAACTCATCCCGCAACCGGCAAGAATTCTCTTCGATGTCAGGTTCGTTTTTAACACATGTGCATTAACACGGCCTATCCCGTCTTCACTGAATGCATATCGTATAAGTGCTTCCGCCATTTCTTTTGCATATCCCTGATTGCGCAATATAGGAGCAGTCTCAAACCCGATTTCGACAGCGCCGTCCCGGGGCACTCCCTTGTAACCACAGCTTCCAGCCAGCATATTGAGGGAAACTGCAACCGGAAAATATAACAGCCATCTGCAATAAGAAGGATTTTCACGGATCACTCCCAGTGCCGGCTCAAAGATGTCCTTTGCCGACTCCCCCCATTTCCCCGGAACAACTGCATTCAATTCCTGCGAAAGCTTGACATCGCTCTCCATTGCAGCAATCAGCAATCTTTCAGAGCTGACTATGAACCTGATACGCGGCGATTCAGGAACTGAGCAGCTCATTCAGATTTGTCTCTCCGCAAATTCTTTGAACTGTCCGAGGTATTTTTGCGACTCCTTCCTGAATGCACCGGGCATAAGGAATCCTATCACCTTCATGAATCCTTTGAAGCTGAATTCATTTTCTGTGATATACAAAGTTCTGTTTTCGGGAACGGGCTTGAAGAAGTTTTTCACTGTGCTGAAGACACCATCAGCTTCGTAAGTTCCGCTGAACTCTCTCGGAAGGTCTCTGACGGTAATCGTCTCAATCATCTCGATCTCCCTCTTACCCATTTTGTAGCGAAGGCGTGACTTTGAGCCCGGCTGTCCCGGCGTGCCGCTCAAATGCTCAAAGCTGACAAGCCCGGGCTGCCAGTGCTTCATATTCACAGGATTGTCGAAGAGTTCAACAACCTTACCGATCGGGACGTCAATCTCAATCTGAACTGTAAACTTCATTTTTTAAAGCAAAGATACACATTCAGTATTGAAAATTCCTAAGAGGTCAGTTGGAATATGCTTCAGGATCATGGATCTCCATCCAGTTCTCCGGCCTTGCTACCATCGCCCAACCGTACTGCTGATAAACGTCATGAGCATCCTTGGTTACAAGTATCCATCTCCTCAGGCCGGTAAGATCAGGGTGATTCATTATCACTTCCAGCATCCACCGCGAAAGTCCTTTTCCTCTGTGATCTTTAAGTATGAACAGGTCACCGAGATAAGCGATGGTTGAGTAGTCCGAAATCACTCTGGCAAATCCTATCTGCTTCTCCCCGTGATAGAGTCCGAAGCACAATGAATTCTCAATTGACTTTTTGACTCTCTCATACGGAATATTCTTTGCCCAGTGAGATTCCGTAGAAAGGAACTCATGGATCATCTTAAGGTCCAGCTTTGACTTATCTGTTGAAAGCAGGTATTCCCCTTTTTCAGCTTTTACATGATTCATATTTCACTCAAATTAAATTACGCATGTTTTGGATCTTGTTGGTTCGTTCACACTTTTTTCATTCCATCACAGGTTCGGTTTCCCGAACAAGTTCCCGAAGCAGGGAATCCGCGAGGTTTTCAGCCTGTACGCGCAATTCGGGAACTGCTGTGGATTCCCAGAACAATCCCTTGAGATTGCCTCCCAGCGTAAGGATTCTGTCGTTAGGCACTCCGTCTTTGCCGAGCACTCTGAACTCGGTGTCCGCATCAATTCCCAGCTTGAGCGGATCAGGGCGGATGAATCCGCTTTCATACAATGACCTGATGAACGGATTTTTTGATTTGCCGATGTCAGTCTGAGGCCCGGTGCAGTTGATCACTCTTGAAACAAGGATGCTCTCATCGCAGTATGTGCGGGTATTTCTGAAGTCAACCTTGATGCCGTTCTCCGTATTCACAATGTTGAGCAGTCTCCCTTTGATCACTTTCAGCCTGTCTTCAAGCTTAAGCCTGATGATCCTGTCATATACATTGATCGGTACTCTGTGCCTTGCAACCCCCCACAAGTGCCGTAGATGCTTCATGAAGCGAATCTTCTCTTCAACCGAAAGGCTCATCCAGATCTTCTGCGATATTCCCCTGACCGAATCAACTACAGGTTCAGCGGAGATTCCGATCTCCCTCAGAAGCCTTACATGTTTCTTGAAGAGCGAAAACAATTTGTCGAGGTCATACGGCTCATTAAGTTCATCAATAAGGCCCTTGTATGCAACACCGCCGTGCCTGTGCTGAAGCATTGCCAGTCCGTTGGGAGATATTGAGTATATCTTCCCGTGAAATCCGTTATCTGTTAGCCCTATTACCGTATCTACCATTGTAAGCCCGTTGCCGATGATCAATACGTTTGAAACATTGTCAAGATCTCTCACGCAGTCAATATCCCAGGGGTTACAAAAATACTCAGGACTTTTGTAGAAGTCCATATTTGGAATTCCCGGTTCGCCCGGTGTGTCGTTCCCGGTTGCAAGCACAAGCACATCTGTGGTGACTGTGCCTGAACCTTCCGTCATGATCTCATAGCCGTTTCCGGATTCGCGGATGCCGGTTGCAATATCATCGATCATTACTACTTCAACTTTTCCTTTTGAACTTCCGAGAGTCTCCTCCCAGACTTCCGAAAGGTATTCTCCGTAGAGCTTGCGCGGCATGAAAGAGATCGCAAGCAGATCCTTCGGAATATTCCGGTATTTGCTTTTCTCCGATACCCAGTCCAGGAAATGTCCAGGCTCTTTAGGATAACAGCTCATCTTTGCCGTGGGCACATTCAGCACAAGGCTCGGATTGTCAGTTGAGTAAGCCGGGCCCTTATTGCTTCCGAAATTCTTTTGAATAATGTTAAGTGTGAACGGATTCTCTGCATTTCTGATAAGGTGAACTGCCGTCATCAGACCGCAGAAGCCCATTCCAACTATTGTAACTTCCTTATTGTGATTTCCCATCTTTGTGTACAGTTGATTTTTTTTCAAACAGTTTTTCAGCCGAAGTGATCGAGCAGGATCTTTGCGGAGCCGTCTATCAGGAGAAGAGTTGATAAGAAGCCCCCGACAGCGCCGCCGAGATGAGCTTCATGGCCGATGTTTCCGAGCTTGCTTTTCATTCCGTAAACCGAGAATCCAATCCAGAGCAGTGCGAACAGATACGCAGGCATTGGGAAGAACAGCACGAAGATAGTGCTCTTCGGAAAGAAGATTATGTAGGAGAATACAATTCCCGACACTGCACCCGATGCTCCGACAGCAACATAGAGCGGATTGTTGTAATGGAAGATAACTGTCAGCAGTGAGCCTGTAAGAAGACTTATGAAATATATCAGGAAGAAATACAAACTTCCTGTGAACCCGCCAAATCCCTGAATGAAAAATGCCTCGAGAAACGAGCCGAATGTGTATAATGCAAACATGTTGAAGAACAGGTGCATGAAGTTTGCATGAAGGAATGCTGACGTAATGACCTGATACCATTTTCCGTCGTGAACAATCTGGTAAGGCCACTCGGCAAACTTCTCAAAATATGCCTGCTTGCTGTACATAGCCCACAGTGAAATAGCAATATTGGCAAAGAGCAGTGTTGCAGTGACAGGTGTTTGGCTGAGTTCAGACATGATGCCGGACAGAATGCATTACGGATTTGGTATTAGTGTTTATCAAGTTAGTCAATTGAAGCTGAAGGGTAAATGTAAAATTAATTCTGAAGAATTCTTTGCGATCGCACTTACAAATCATCTGCCGAGTATTTGCTTTATTATACCCGGACCTTCGTAAATAAGCCCTGTGTAGATCTGAACAAGTTCTGCTCCTCCGGCGATCTTGTCATCATAGTCTGATCTCGAAAAGACTCCTCCGACACCGATCAAATGCGGCATATCAATGGCCGAAGTTCTTCTGATGCTGTTAAGTTTTGCCAGTACGCTGTCAGACAGATTCTTTAGCGGCCTGCCGCTGAGCCCGCCGGATTCCTGTGCTTCCTTACCGAGTCCCGGCCGTGAAACTGTTGTATTTGTTGCTATCACTGCGGTAACTGCATTTTCCCTGCAAGCACTGATTATACCGGGCAGGGATTCATCATCGAGATCAGGTGCTATTTTAAGAAAGATATCCTTTGGCGCTGATTTGAAACTATCTGCCAGCGATACGTTCTTTGCTTTGAGCTGTGACAGCAATTCGCCGAGATGCTTTTCATCCTGAAGCTGTCTGAGACCGGGTGTATTCGGCGATGAGATATTTACAGTGAAGTAATCCGCAACATCATACAGAGACTCCATGCATTTCATATAATCTTCAGCCGCGTTTTCCATAGGAGTCAGCTTGTTCTTTCCGATATTTATTCCGGTAACAAAACCTGCGGATAGCCGGTGTCGTGTCTTAAGCATGTTTTCCCTCACAATAGCCGAGCCCGGATTGTTGAACCCCATTCTGTTGATCAGCGCGCCTGCGCTTGCCAACCTGAAGAGCCGTGGTTTTTCGTTGCCCGGCTGGGGAAGCGGCGTTACGGTTCCGATCTCTGCATGAGAGAATCCGAGAGCATCCCAGAAGGGCAGGGCTTCGCCGTTCTTGTCAAGTCCTGCGGCAAGTCCGAGCCTGTTGCGAAATGTGATGTTTCCGATCTTTACCATTTCAGAACTTTCCGGGGCGTACATGCTGCGCAGAAGCGGGAGGGCAAATGAGGAGTTTTTCAAGAATCCGAAAGCCAGTTCATGTGCCTTTTCGGGATCCAATCTGAATAGCGCCGGCCTTATGAGTGATCTATAGATATCCAACTTCTGCACAAAAAAACAATGCCCCCGAATTGCGTTCAGGGGCATTCAAATTTGAGCGGGCAAATTTGTTCAAAATAAACAACCCCGCACAAGCATCTTAAGATTTTCAGATAAAGTCGGAACGGCTGGATTCGAACCAGCGACCTCCAGTTCCCAAAACTGGCGCGATACCGGGCTACGCTACGCTCCGCAATTCGCAACAAATTTACGCATTGATGCCTTATGTTGCAAACCAGAATTTAGTTCTTTAGAGTTGATTTGGGTTCATAATGAGCACATTTTTCAATAAGCATTTGAATTCATTGCTCAATAGAGGAAACAACTACCAGATCACAACTCTTTTCTCTTCCGGCCTTACCATCGGGTCTCCCGGCTTTCCTCCGAATGCCTTCATGAACTCCTCCATATTGGAAAGCGGACCGATCACTCTGAATTCGTTCGGCGAATGGGAGTCGGTCTGAACAAGCAATCTCAGTCTTTCCGGCCTCATGTTGCCGCGCCATATCTGCGTATGAGAAAGAAAGAACCTTTGCTCGGGTGTAAAACCGTCTATCGGTGCCCTGTCTTTTCCCTCGAGCGCCTTTTGAAGTCCGTAATAAGCAATTATCAGTCCTCCGAGGTCTGCAATGTTTTCGCCAAGCGTAAGCTCACCGTTCACATTAAGATCATCGAACACCTTGTACCCGTTATACTGTTCTACAAGCTTGTCAGCCCTTTCCCTGAATTTGACGGCATCATCTTCAGTCCACCAGTCGGTCAGATTTCCGTATGCATCATATTTTCTTCCCTGGTCGTCAAATCCGTGTGTTATCTCATGTCCGATCACCATTCCGATGCCGCCGAAGTTAACAGCATCATCAACATCGGGATCATAGAAGGGCGGTTGAAGGATTCCGGCGGGAAACACGATCTCATTTTTTGAAGAGCTGTAATATGCATTCACTGTCTGCGGGAGCATCCACCATTCGGTCCTGTCAACCGGCTTATTTATTTTGCTGAGATAGTAGCGTGTGTTGAATTCACCGGCACGCTTCATGTTCTCATAAAGCGAACTCCTGTCAATCTTCAGTCCCGAATAATCCCTCCATTTATCCGTATAGCCGATCTTCACTACAAACGTGGAAAGTTTTTCAAGAGCCTTCTTCTTTGTCTCTTCGCTCATCCATTCATTCTGCATAAGCCTGTCCTTGAATGCCTCTTTGATGTAACCAACCATTTCAAGCGCCTTCTGTTTAGCTTCGGGTTTGAATTTTTCTGCCGCAAACATCTGCCCCAGTGCTTCACCCATTGCATCTTCCACAAAATCAATACTAACTCTCCATCTCTCCTTCTTTTGTTCAACTCCGTTCAATGCACCGCTGTAGAAGGCAAACCTTTCGTCAGCAAATGGCTTGCTTAGTTTATCTCCCGCCATTCTGAGCAGGACCCATTTCAGATAATTCTTCCAGGTATCAATGTCCGTATCGCCAAACATTTGGTTCAGCTCTTTGAAGAATTCCGGTTGTCCGACATTTATCCCCTTTTCAAAATTACTATTGTCGCTGATCTGCAATTTTTCAAAGAGCATATCCCAGGCAAAGTCAGGCATAAGAGCCTTGACTTCGTTCAGGCTCATCAAATGGTATGTTGCTTCCGCCTGTCTCATCTCCATCCTGCTCATCATGGCTTTTGCAAGGCGTGTTTCGAATGCGAGCACCCTGTCTGAAACTGCTGAAGCAGAACCTCTGTCGTATCCGGTATTCACGAACATGTTCTCTATGAACTTCCTGTATTTTTCGCGGAGTTCAACGGACTTTGCATCATCCTTCAGATAGTAATCCCTGTCCGGCATACCAAGCCCGCTTTGGTACAACTGCAGGATCACATTCTCGCTGTTCCTGTCGTCCTGTCCTGCCCACATTGAAAACAATCCGCCGCTTCCGGACCTTTTCATATCGGTGAAAACATCCATCAGACCGGCTTTCGAAGAAATCGCATCTATGCGGGCAAGATCATCCCTTATCGGTTTCATGCTGTCTGCTTCGATCTTCTGCGTATCGAGAGCGGTGTGGTAAAGGTCGGCAAGCTTCTGCGCATTTGAGTTGGAGCTCAGCCGCGGATCTCTTTCCAGTATTTCCTTCAGCGCTCTCTCATTTTCGACTGCAATCTTTGTCCAGTTGCTCCAGCTTGCGTATTCCGGCGGGATCGGATTATTCTTCAGCCAGTTTCCGCTGGAGTACCTGTAAAAGTCAGAGTTTGGATCAATACTGAAGTCCATGTCTTCAACCGTGATACCCTTGTTTGGATATCCCGGAGAATTCTCCTGCGCCGGCAGAAAATCAGCCATTACTAAAATGCAGAGCAGAACAAACAGTTTGTGAAGTAGTTTCATTTTGAACATTAGTTTGAATTTCAGTTTCCTGAAAGATCAGCATCCGGCTTCACGGTACAGATTGAAGAGCTACCTTTTTGCGTGAAAGCAGGTTGGCCTTTAATTCATGCAGGTCAAGTGAGGCCTGCAATTTCTAATGATAGGTCAATGAGCGGCATAGGCCCGAAAAGAGGGCGATACACGTTCAACTTAAAGATACCTTAAGAGGCCTTCCGGGTTTCCCTGTCCAGGGATCATTCGAAAATGTGCTGCTGGCCTTCGTCAAGAATGATGATCCGCCTTGAGAGTGGATCATCATACTCACTTCCCGAACCCGATGATCCGTTCGGATCTTTTGTGATGAGTTCGCGGAGCACATCGAGCGGTTCGTCCGGATCGTTTCTGTATTCAATGCAGCCGTAGTGCACCGGGATCATGTACTCGGCTTTGAGATCTTCGAACATCTTGAGAGCTCCGAAAGAAGTAACGTGATTGAAATTGTCAATCTCCATGCAGTCCCTGCATGGCCCGATTGGAATAAGCGCAAGGTCTATGCTGAATTTTCTGCCGATGGCCTTAAATGCCTCGTCATCGTAATTCGTATCACCCGGATAGAACACGGTCTTTCCTTTGTACTCGATGACAAAACCGGTGCATCCCGGAACATGCCACAGATAGCTGTCGAAGCCGAACCTTCCGCCGTAGTGAACGGTAAAGACCGTCGTAATTTTTACACCGTCAAGCACCTTTGTTTCTCCTACGTAGTTCTTCTTCCTTGTATTGCCGGTCTTCATTCTTACAAGATCAAGCTCCGGATAGTCAGGCAGGAAGTCCTCGACGCCCGCAGGGAAGACAACTTTGGTTCCTGCAAATTTCTCATTATCGTTGATGTCGCCTAGGGTTGCAAGGCTGAGGTGATCCATGTGTGCATGTGATACAAGCACGAGGTCAAGCCGGGGAACATCAGCAAGATCGAGAGCCGCTTCATTCTTTCTTACCATCAATCCGCCTATGACATCGTTGAATACGGGATCGATCAGAATCACCTTGTCCTCGATCTGAAGCAGGACGGTGCTGTGGCCCACCCACAAAGCGGAGAGCCCGACACCTTCCTTCACGGGTTCTTTCACCTTGTTTTTCACCTTGCCCGGACTACCGAACATGGCTTTGGTTGCATTCTCAACAAACAATCTTCCTGCAAAGCACGATTGAAGAAGCATAGCGGTTGAGGCTATCATCACCGTCGCAAGCAAACGCAAAGCGGACGATCTCAGATCATTTTTCTTTCTTTGAGACATTAATAGTATTTGAAATTGATTCCAATTGTGTAGCTTGACCTTTCATTGAAGTTGTAGCTTCCCTGAAGTCCCAATATCCCGTACAATACATACAACCCGCCTTCGATTCCGAAATAGTCCTCCGGCGAATCATCTCCGGAATTTCTGTGAAACCACTTTGCGCCAAGTGATCCCGCAAGATGTTCACCGTAATGCTTTATCGGAAACGTGAATCTCAGTCCCGAAGCGATTCCGAAATTGTCGTAACCCGCATAGTCAAAGCCGGCTGTTGAAACCTCGGGCTGAACGAACAGCTCAACAGATCCCGCATTCCTTCTCACCGGATTCACCATAAAGAACTGTACCGGAGAAACATACTTATTGGCAGCGAAGGAAAAATTCACCGGCACAATATTCCACTTAAGGCCGAAACTCAGCCTGCCGTCAACAGAATTTGCATCGTGGTTGTAAACAGGTGAAGGAATTGCCTGAAGCAAAGTCCATGACAGGAATTTAACAGCAGGCCGTTCAACATCTTTTTTCTTCTCTTCTTTGCCCTGTGCAAAAACACTTTGCCCGAAGAGCAGAAAGGATGTCAAAACAGCCAAAACGATGGCAGACGGAACCGAGGTCTTTGAGAAGAAGAATTTAATCACTTTTCATTAATAACAACATCATAAAGATAATCCCCATAGGAGATTGAACTGACAACATCCATGCCATCCAGAACCTTTCCGAATATAGTATATTTCCCGTCAAGATGCGGAGTGCGGGAGTGAGTTATGAAGAACTGGCTTCCTTCCGTATCCTTTCCTGATGAAGCCATTCCGAGAGTTCCCTCTTCATATTCAAGACTGCTGAATTCACTTCTTAAACTGTAGTCGGGTCCTCCGTAACCTGTGCCTGTCGGATCACCTCCCTGTATGACGAAATTCGGAACAACCCTGTGAAATATTGTCGAATCGAAGAAATTGTCTGAGGCCAGCTTTACAAAACTCTGAACGGTAAACGGCGCAACTTCAGTAAAAAGTTCAAGATCGATATCGCCTTTTGATGTTTTGAGTGTAACGGTCTTGCCTTTGCATTTTTCGATGAAATCCCAGTCAAAATCATACTTCCTGGCAGCCCGCGGCGACATTTTCTCACCCGTGAGCTTCTCAATCGCATCTGCTGCAGCGTAGGCAAGTTCATAATTGCCGGAATTTACCAGCGGCTTCAGGATCTCGGCTGATCCTTTCACACCGAGATTCCCGAACGCATCTATGAAAATAAGTTTAAGCAACTGGTCGTCCTGCGAACTGAGCTCACCGAAGTCGAACTTCATCACGGAAGCTATTTCGTCTCTTTCACCGGCATAGATCGAGTCCTGAAGGGCATCAAGGGAGAGTGCGGTTATCATCGGGTCCTTTGAGCCGGCAAACTCCATGAATATCAGTTTTGATGTTTTCTTGTTCTGAGCATCAAGCCTGTTATCGAGCAAGGACATCATTTCAACAAACCCCTTGTAGATTTCCGAAAGCTCCCTGCTTCCCACCATCCTGCCGTCGGTATTGGGATTCAGCGTATTGTACCTTGTCACTTCAGCGGTAACCGTATCCCTCACTTGCCTATAGATCATCGCATCTTCGAAGCTCCCGAAAGCCCTGAGGACATCTGCCTTAAGCCTATAGTCCTTTGCTGAACGGAAGAGAGCGAACAGATCGTCCTTTGACTTTTCTTTCATGATTTGCGAGAAGGCAATTGCTGCAGAACCTCTGACGTTGGTCGAAAATTTTTCTTCATTGAACATAACTTGTTTCATCATTTCTGCTCCCTCTTTCATCCACTTGTCATTTGCAGTCCCGAGTTGAGGATAGATTCTTTTTGCAACCTCAACGGCCGTCATTGCAACATTCTCATTCTTATCATTCAACGCCGCCATTAGCACAGTGTTGATCTGTCTGCCCGCACTTGTGAGCGAATCAGGCGTGAAGGCATTCAGGAGATTCAGCATGTTCACCCTGACTCTCCAATCATCTTCAGAGAGGAACGACTCAAGTGTGTACATCAGGAGTTTGATATCTGCAAGCCTTGCGAGAGCATTGAAACCCCACATTCTGATTTGCGGATCTTCAGACTCTGCAAGAGCATAGATCTCCCTGTCCGCACTTCTAAGAAGATCTTTATCACCGGTTCTCCACAATGCAAACGCGGCATTGCTGAGAGTGCCAGGATCTGACGAAGTGTTTACAAGATGTTTCAGAGCTTCAACAGATTCACGGCTCCTGATCTTTCTGAGTGCGAACCTTGCGACAGACATAGCCGCCGCGCGTGTGATTCCTGTATCGGCAGAGTAAGAGCTTTTTGAAGCAATCGAAAGATCAGATGAATCGCCGATTCTTCCCAGAGCATCGAGAAAGTATTTCGAGGATGATGCCGGAAGGGAAGCCTTGTCTTCAAGGATCAATCTTATGAACTGCCTGCTTTCCGCGCAGGGCATTTGTCCGAGAGCAAATGAAGCGGCTCTGAAATCGGCTTCATTCGGATAGTTTTCAAAGGGACCGGCAAGAAGGAAGTTCAGTTTTGGGACAGAGTTTGTATCTGCAATGTTTCCGAGTGCGTAGATAGCAGACACTCTGACTGCCTGATCGGTACTCATGAGCAAAGTTCCAAGTTGATCTGAATCTCCGTATGATCTTCTGTCCTGCAGTTCAAGGATTCTTCTCACTTCACCCGGAAAGTATTGTGCAACTGCGGAAGTAACTGATGCAAATACACACACAAAGAGGAGAAGCAACAAGAGTGAAGCACGAAAGCATTTTGAGTTATACATTATTTGTCAAAGTTTTAGTCCAAAACCCAGTGTGAAAGTTCTTAAAGCTGAAGCAACATCAGAACCCTTTTGCTCGAACTTCGCATTCAGAGATGATCTTTCTTTCTCATCAAAGAAGAGTGTTGCGGTTGCTCCGTACTGATACCGTAATTCACCCTCATATCCGAATGCCTGCTCTCCGAGTCCGGAAGCAACAAACTGAAGGTACCAATGCCTGACCGCGAGATCGCAGCGAAGTGAAGCGAAATACTCTGTGGTGTTTTCTGCATCGCCGTCGAAATCCGTTTCCTTAGCTTTGAGGGAGATCCCGGGATTCAGCGCATAGATGAGATTGCCGTCAATGCTTTCCTCACTGAACTTTCTCTTTGTGATATCAGCAAGAGGGATGAAAGAGTCCCATATTTCCGGGGTGAGAGTCAGAGCCACCCTGTAAATATTTTGCCTGTTGAAAAAATCCCTTGTATAGAAAAGATCGGGCTGAAGCTTGAGTTTGTCTGCGGGCTTATTCACAGGAAAGAAAGTAAAGCTCAGGCCTGTTGTAAGCAGTTCATTTTTATCCTTTGCCGAGCTTCCCGAAAAGTCTATCTGCACAAACGGCTTCAGCTTCCAGTCTAAGAATTCCCATCCAAGGTAAGAAACGGCCAAATCTACAGTTACAACAGCATTTGAATTATCCGACTTCTTGTAAGAGAGAAGTGCAGGGTTTTTGGCCTGGCTTTCAATCTCAAATGATCGCCGGATCTCGAGAATCTTCTGAACTTTGTCAAGGAAAGTTGTGTCCCGCTTTGACTGAGATTGCGCCTCACACGGAATTAAGACCATGAGCATCAACAGAGATGCGGGCAGTAAGCGGTTCATTGCAATCAGAGATTCAGGACGCTTTTCCAGTTATCCCATGTAAGCCTTCTTTGAGAAGTCAAATGCCTGTTATAGGGCTGATCATAAAGAACATGTTCCCAATCGGGAGATATGCTGCCTGTGATTCCCGGCTTGTCATCAATCAGAACATCCGCTTTTACAACGGTTTTGTCACGCGTCAGGATAATGTTGTTGACCCATTCGGTTCCGAGGTGATCATACACCCAGTGATATTTTTCCAGCACGCAGTTTTCATATTTGGGCAGCATAGGACTTGTGCAAAGGAAAACTGTATTTGCCGAGTTCTTAAGTTCTTTCAGTGCGCTGATAGCCCCCGGAATAGGCGGCAGGTTTTGGTAGAATCCCGGAGAATGATAGATCTCGCTGATGTGGTCGTGGTACTCATCCGGATACTGGTCCCTGACATAAAAGCCCCTTCTTTCCTCGAGCGGCACGAAGGGCTTATCCGGATGAAGGTTTCTCCATCTGTTCAGAAATTCTCCTTCGAAATCGGCGATAACGCCGTCCATATCAACAAGTATTCTCAATGCGCCGGGTTTTTCTGCAAAGATAAGAATACCTCAGACCCAATTCACTTCAATTCAACTTCATGCATAAGAGAGCTTTCCTGCGGTGGAGTGATCGGGAATATTTAACAATTGAACGCAAATCCATAGCACCCTGTGGGTATTGTGCAGAGCGCGATAGGGAATAATGAAGACATTATTCTAAGATCAGCACAACTTTACGAGAATATGCCGTTACTTACAGATTGTTAGCAACTCTGTGGATGCCTTCCTTGATCAAAGCCTCATTGAAATTTATGAGCAGGCCAAGCTTGAGATCAGTTATCTTAAGGTAAGTGAGCAATTGCTTGAAATGAACTCTTGCAATCTTCTCAATTGATTTGACTTCAACAATCACCTTATCTTCAACAATGATATCAGCCCTAAAACCCAACTTGACTTCAATGCCTTCATAAACAACCGGAATGCCTTGCTGGCGGGCGAAGCCCAGACCCTTTTTCTCAAGCTCGTAGCAAAGCAATTCTTCATACACCATTTCCATCAGGCCGGGACCGAGGGTTGTATGAATTTTAAAACAGCAGTCGACGATAGCGCCTGAAACTTCGTTCTCCTTCATTTTCATCTCCTTCTTCTTTAATGTTCATGAGTTCAATAAATATGCATCTGTTCATGGGAGAATATCTCCCTGAAACAGCTCACTCAGCGGACAATTTTGTTGACCACAAAGCTACTGCCTGAGGAAAGATAGTAAATACAAATAAATCCAACTAAGCAATGAGAATTGCCCCGAGAGCATGTTGCGCGCAGAGGCGCGGAGGAATGGAGAGCGTTTGTTTCGCGCAGAGGCGCGGAGGAATGGAGAGCGTTTGTTTCGCGCAGAGGCGCGGAGGG
>CAZTQR010000009.1:0-62610 GCA_964615795.1 uncultured Ignavibacteriaceae bacterium | reverse complement strand
TAGCTTTCAGCCCGAATGAATTTGTGTACTGACTGGCAAAATGAGCAAAGTTTGCTGCTGTTACTCTGAAGTTGTGGATTCCCGTCATAGGAACCGTGTGCAATTCACTTTTATGAATTATCCGGAAGAAAACGGAATTGTACTGCCGGAGCTATGAAACAAGTTTGTGCAGTTTCCACCATGGAGTTCCGGGACTGGCATGATGCTCATGATGATATCCGAAAAAGTAGCAGGACAGGAATGCGGTCAGATGATTCTTTTTTTGTGAACGGGCAAAGTGCGGAGCCTGCAGGCCGGATTCCGGATGCCTGTGCGGCAGGTATGTGCCAAAATAGAAGAGCTGTATTGAACTCAGTACTGACGGTATCAGCCAGTAGGCGATTGCCGGGCCCTCTCCGTAAAAGTGAGAGATTACATTGAAGATTATCGCCATAAGAATGAACTGCATCAATGTAGAATATTCCATTATGAACCTAATAAACCAGACAAGAAAATTCCCGGCTCCTTTCCCAAAGTCGGGATCAGCTTTCCCGGTGGGATCTTTGTGATGCATGTGATGCTTACGCAGAAGATTGTTGTATGAGAATGAAGCAAACAGGAAACATGAGATCCTGCCTATCAGATCATTTGCAAACCTGTTTCGCGAGACAGTTCCATGCATTGAATCATGTGCAGTGATGAAGAGTCCCGTATAAAGAAACGTCATCAGCAACATTCCCGCGTACATCAGCGGATTGGTGAACTCAGCCGGCGAATATGACATCAGCAGTAGAAGAACGGAACACCATGATACAATTATCGTAAGAGCTATCAGTATACCCATCTTTTATGAAATTGACTTTCAAAAGAAACAATTTTTCATCTAATTAACAATGAATTAGTCTGAATGACAATTGCAGAGCATAACAGTTTCTGAGTTAACGGGCAGGATCAAATCCGTTCTTGAAGCGGATTTCCAGTTTGTGCATGTGACGGGAGAGATCTCAAATTTCAAGCATCATTCATCCGGGCATTTCTACTTTGCCCTTAAAGACGAGAACGCTCAGATCAATGCATTGATGTGGAGCTCTCTGAACAAGGCGCTCAGCTTTAAGCCTGCGGACGGGATGAAAGTGATTGTCAAGGGCAGGGTCACGGTTTACCCGAAGCGCGGCTCATATCAGATAGACGTTCTGGATATGAGGATAGCGGGTGTTGGTGACATATTCCTTGCGTTCGAACAACTCAAGGAGAAACTGATGAAAGAAGGACTGTTCGACAAATCGCACAAGAAACCGTTGCCGCAGTTTCCCGAACGAGTGGTGATCATCACATCTGAAACAGGTGCTGCATTGCAGGACTTCTACCGGATTGCCTCACGAAGATATCCGGTCATAAGCTTGTTTCTCATAAATTCCAAAATGCAGGGAGCGGAAGCAGCTATGGAGCTGATATCTGCTCTCGAAACCGCAAACGACAGGAAATATTCAGCCGACGTAATCGTGCTTGCCAGGGGCGGGGGATCTGTGGAGGACCTTTGGGTATTCAACGACGAAAGTCTGGCGCGTGCTATCTTTCGCTCGAACGTTCCTGTTGTTTCTGCCATCGGACATGAAGTTGACTTCACGATTGCAGATTTTGTTGCGGATGTCAGGGCTCCGACCCCTTCCGCAGCTGCAGAAATGATTCTCCCTGACATAAACGAACTCAGGAGAGACCTTGATGATATGGATGATTCGCTTACATCGGACATTAAGTCCAAATTGAACAGGCTCAAGAAGGCCATTGATTCAATCGAAATGAATTATCATTTCAGAAAACCGGCCGAAAGAATGAAAGACCTGCAGATTCTGCTGAAGACCATTGATGAAGGCATGAGATCGGCGTTGACTTCCAGGATATCAATGCTGAATATTAGGCTGGACAACATCGAGAACAGTTATCATTTTAAGAAGCCTGCAGATACGCTGGGAAATGCCGGTAAGAAATTGGATGAGATAAAGAGCAAACTGTTTCAGCGCGTTTCCTCCGGATTGAAGGATTGCAGAAAGAGCCTTGATTCTGCCGCGTCTCTACTGAGCAGTTACAATCCCGAAAATGTCCTGAAGAGGGGATTTGCTATGGTTTCTAAGAACGGGAATGTGGTTCAGCGAAATGCGGTACTTGAGAAGGGTGACTTTGTCGGGATAAGATTTTTTGACGGAAGTTCAAACGCTATTATAAATGAAAAATTAACGGACATTGAAAACAAGGAAAACAAAAGACCAGTCTGAATCTGAGAATTTCGAAACAGCATTCAGAAAACTTGAAGAGATCCTCAACCGGCTTGAGAATGAGATACCTGACTATTCAATTGACAAGATCCTTGAGGAATATGAAGATGGCGTGAGACTTCTGAAGATCTGCCGGGACAAGCTCAAGGATGCGGAACTAAGGATCGCAAAAATTGGGGCTGAAGAAGAGGACCGGAAATAGTATATTCAAAAAATTTTATACCCACTGATGAATGAATTCGATATCTCGCAAACGAGATTCCTGAAGGATATTAATTATCCGGTCGATTTGAGAAAGCTGAACCTGATGGACCTAAGAGGACTGGCTGACGAAGTAAGGGAATATTTGATCGACACCATCTCAAAGATTGGCGGACATTTGGGAGCATCGCTTGGCGTGTGCGAACTCACGCTCGCACTGCATTATGTTTTCAACACGCCTGAAGACAAGATAGTATGGGATGTCGGTCATCAGGGGTACATCCATAAGATCCTTACAGGAAGGAAAGAAGCCTTAAAAAAGATCAGGCAGAAGGACGGCATAAGCGGTTTTCTGAAGAGAAGCGAAAGCGAGTACGATGTGTTCGGAGCCGGACATGCTTCCACATCCATATCGGCCGCACTTGGAATTGCCACTGCAAGAGACTTCCTCAAGAAGAACTATAAGGTTATTGCAGTTATCGGAGACGGGTCGATGACCGGCGGCATGGCATATGAGGCAATGAACAATATTGGATTGCTGAAGAAGGACATCATAGTGGTCCTCAATGACAATAAGATGTCAATAGCGCCGAATGTCTGGTCCATTCAGAATTATTTTAACGACCTGATGACCAACGACACTTACAATAAGTTCAGGTCAAAGGTCTGGGAACTGACAGAAGTTCTCGACAAGAAACACAGCGACCGGCTGCGAAGAGTTGCGGCACGTATTGAAGGAGGCCTTAAGGGTGTAATAACGCCGGGCATGCTTTTTGAGTCTCTGGGTTTCAGGTACTTCGGTCCGGTGAACGGGCACAATGTGGTGAACCTTGTGAAGACATTTGAAGAACTGAGCAAGATGTCCGGTCCGCTTCTTCTCCACATAATCACGGAGAAAGGCAAGGGGCCATCTTATGCCGAGAATCATCCGCAGAAGATTCATGCACTTAACCCGTTTGACAAGACCACGGGTATAGAATTCAAGAAGCCTTCCCTGCCGACTTTCACAAAGGTCTTTGGTGAAGCGCTTGTTGAACTTGCAAAGGAGGACAATAAGATAGTTGCTGTGAACGCTGCAATGCCCGACGGAACAGGACTGAACTACATGCAGAAGGAAATTCCAGACAGATATTTCGATGTCGGAATTGCGGAACAGCACGCTGTTACATTCTGTGCAGGACTCGCAACGGAGGGGTTCACACCTGTTGCGGCCATTTACTCCACATTTCTGCAAAGAGCATTTGATCAGATAATTCATGACTCTGCACTGCAAAAGCTTCCCGTGGTATTTGTTCTTGACAGGGGAGGCCTCGTAGGCGCAGACGGAGCCACGCATCACGGAGTGTTTGATCTCTCGTACCTGAGACTTGTCCCCGGAATGGTTATAATGTCGCCAAAAGATGAATCGGAACTAAGGGACATGCTTTTTACGGCAACAAGATACAAACGCGGACCGATCGCTCTGAGATATCCTCGCGGCAACGTGTTCGGAGTTGAAACCGGAAAGATGAAACAGATTGAAATCGGGAAGTCTGAAACACTGAGAACAGGCAATGATATTGCAATACTTGCTATAGGCAACATGGTTCACAATGCAATGGCCGCGGCGGATCTTCTTGAAAGTGAAAACATCTCAGCCGAGATAGTGAATGCAAGATTTGTAAAGCCGCTTGACAGGGAAATGCTGTTTGATGTGATGGGCAGGTTCAGCAAAATAATCACTGTTGAAGACAATACCATAGTCGGAGGTTTCGGAAGCGCAGTCAGCGAATTCGCTGTTCAGCACGGGTTCAAGAACGACATACTGATTCATGGTGTACCGGACAGATTCATTGACCACGGAAAGCCGGAAGAGCTTCATAAAGATCTCAGGCTTGATGCTGAAGGAATTTTCAGCATTGCAAAGGAGTTTGATTCAAAAAAAATCCTTCATGCGTAAACTCACTGTAATAACGGCTCTGCTTCTTTTGCCATTCATGTTATCTTCGTGTTCTGACAACCAGGTAACAGATGCACAGTCTGAAACCGTTCTGATCAATGCATCTGGAATAGTTGAGCATCTTGACGGCGATTGTTCGGCGGTACAGATAAGGACCAAGAGTCTGGGAAATGCTGACTTTACGGGTTATCCGTCTGTGAAGATCGAGCTTGACGGTATGTCTGACGCTGACCTTGCAAGCATCCAGATCTTCTACTACGAAAACGGCGAACAGCGGAGTATGCTTGACCTGAGGAGCAGAGATGAGATTAACAGCACCAGAATAAGTGAAATTTCATCGCCTTCCTCTGGCAGAGAGATATTTGCCCGGGTAACACTTAAGTCATCCGTATGTACGGGACAGATATACTATCTTACTCTGAGAGATGTGAAGATTTCAGGAATCAGATAACACCGCCACTTGGAACTCACCGGCCTTATCCTCAACAACAGGACTGAAGCAAAGACGTCTCAATCTCATTTCAGAAAGGACAACGACAAGAAGGTCTATATAGAAACTTACGGATGTCAGATGAATTTCTCTGACACCGAAATCGTCCTTGGGGTTATGAGCAGGTACGGATACAATGAGACCACTGATCTTCGTGATTCGGATGTGATATTGCTCAATACATGCAGTATAAGGGACAATGCAGAGAGAAAGATCTATTCCAGGCTTGATGAGCTTAAGTTTGAGAAGAGAAGAAACCCGAATCTGATCATCGGAATACTCGGGTGTATGGCAGAGAGGCTTCGAAAGGATCTTCTTGAGGAAAAGAAGATGGTTGACATTATTGTAGGCCCTGATGAATACCGGAAAGTACCCGAGCTGATCGACAACCTCGCAGAAACGGGTGAAAAGGGGATAGCTGTGAAGTTGTCAAGGGTTGAGACATACGATGACATTACACCATTGAGACGTGACGGAGTGAGTGCATGGCTTTCAGTAATGAGAGGCTGTGACAAGTTCTGCACTTTCTGTGTGGTGCCCTTTACAAGAGGCAGAGAGAGAAGCAGAAGCCTGGCAGGAGTTGTAAACGAGGCAGTGCAACTGGCAGAGCAGGGAGTCAAGGACATATGGCTGCTGGGACAGAATGTTAACTCGTACAATCATGACGGAAAGGATTTTGCAGATCTTTTGCATACGGTCGCGTCTGAATTGCCACAGGTAAGAATCAGATATACAACTTCTCATCCGTACGATCTTTCGATGAAGCTTCTGGAAACCATGGCTTCTCATGATAACATCTGCAAGTATATTCATCTTCCCCTGCAGTCAGGTTCTGACCGGATCCTAAAGCTCATGAACAGGCTTTATACCGTGAAGCAGTATATGGAGGTAATGAAGACAGCCAGGAGCATGATGCCTGATATAGGGCTTTCAACAGACATAATCTCCTGCTTCCCGGGCGAAACAGAGGATGACCATAAAATGACTCTTGATGCGATCCGGGAAGTAAGATATGACGGCGCATACACATTCCTTTACTCGCCAAGGGAAAATACCAAGGCTTTTTCGATGGACTGGAGCTTCCCCGAAGAAGTGAGAAAGAGAAGGCTTGATGAGATAATCTCCCTGCAGAGAGAAATTTCTTTCGATATTAACAAATCTTTGATCGGTAAGTTAAAGACAATTCTGGTAGAATCCAGAAGCAAGAAATCGGATGATCAATTCATTGGTCGCACGGACTGCAATAAGTCTGTGATAATTCCGGGAAGTTTTGTGAGTGATTCAAGCAGGCACAAAGTTTCAGCAGGGGATATCGTTGATGCGGAAATCCGCAAGGCAAACTCAGCGACCCTGTTCGGGGATATTAGATCTGTACGTGATTCAATAACCAACTGACTCAGGGGATTGCATTGGCAGATAAATTAAGCATAGCGGCCTTTCATTTTTTCGGCGCAATGGTCAGACTGTTGCCACTTCCGCTTGCGAGAAAGATTGCGATTCTTCTGGGAAGGTTTTTTTTTATCTGCTCCCCATCCGCAAAGATGTAGCTCTCTCCAATCTTGACATTTGCTATCCTGAAAAGGACAGGCAATGGAAGCTGAACGTAATCAGGAATGCTTACATCAACCTCACACTGAACCTCTTTGAATTCTTCTGTATTCCGAAATTTGACAAGGAACTCACTGAAAAGAACTTCCGCTTTCACGATCTGAAAGGGATGGCTGAAGTTCTGACTTCCCCAAAGGGCTCGTTGAATCTGAGCGCTCACCTGGCCAACTGGGAAATGCTTGCTTACTGCTGTCCTATCATTACCGGGATTCCGCTAAACATCATAACCAAACGACAGTCAAACAAGAAACTTAACGACCTCATTAATTCTTACCGTTCAAAGAGCGGCAATCACATGATAGAAACCGGCATCACGCTTAAGGAGGTGTTCATGGCAGTTAAAAAAAGACTGCCTATTTGCTTCCTTGTTGATCAGGCCGGCAATCCGGATTATTCAGTCTATGTGGATTTCTTCGGCAAGAAGGCGGCGGCATTCAGCGGACCTGCCAAGCTCGCGCTTGCCGAAAGGCCTCTGCTGATCCTCATACACATGGTCAGAAATGCTGACCTGACTTATACCATATTTCACAGCAACATTGAATATGACGACATCATCGGCAGAGATGCTGAGAATGTGGAAAGGCTCACTGCCAGAATACAGAAGAGAATTGAAGCAGCGATAAGGGAGCATCCGGAGCAGTGGCTTTGGTTTCACAAGAGATTCAAGCATGTAAGGCAGGACTGAGTTGGAGCGCTTTCTCATAATACAAACCGCATTTCTCGGAGACCTTGTGCTAACACTGCCGGTGATCCAGGTACTGAAGAAGGAATTTCCACAAAGCAGTGTTGATCTCTTGCTTATACCCTCAACTTATGATGCGGTTAAGGATAATCCTTTGATCGCCGAAACGATCATATACGACAAGAGGTCGGGGAGCGCCGGTGACTTGCTCAGTCTCGGGAGAAAGCTCAAAGAGAAGAGTTATGACGTATTGATATCTCCGCACAGGTCCGCGCGCTCTGCTATGCTTGGTAAACTTGCAGGCGCAAAGAAAAGCATTTCGTTTGATACTTCTTCATTGAGTTTTCTTTACGGGGATACGGTGAACTACCGGAAAGATGTTCACGAGATACTGAGAAACCTTGACCTTCTCAGGCCGCTGGGAATAGCAGTGGATGAAATTGTGAAGCCGGAAATGTACACAGGAGAGACAGAGAAGAACATTGCAGGCCGGATTTTGCACGACCTTAAGCTGACCGATAAGAAATTCATTGCTGTTGCTCACGGGTCGGTATGGAATACGAAAAGATTTCCGGAAGAAAAATTTTCCTCAGTGATAAGCAAGATCACTGATGCCGGCATTGATGCGGTTCTTGTCGGGGGAAAGGAAGATACGGCTTCGTCTGAGAGGATCAGCAGTCAGGTGAATTCAACCCTCCTCAGGAACCTCACGGGCAAGCTGAGCATACAGGTTTCTTCCGAGATCATCCGCTGGGCATCCTTGCTTTTGACAAACGACTCAGCTCCGCTGCATATTGGAAATGCAGTGAACACGACTGTATTTGCAATCTTTGGTTCTACAGTGCCTGCGTTCGGATTTTTCCCCTACAATAAGGAAGACAGGGTTTACGAAGTCAACGGGCTTGACTGCCGGCCATGCGGAATTCACGGAAGGACCAAATGTCCCATCGGCACGCTTGAATGCATGTACCGGATAGATGATCAGAGGATCACCGCAGACATTATTGCATCAATTGGCCAGGAATGATCCGAGCCTGCCCTTTATCTCTTCCTCAGTATATGCCTCGCCCTTCTCGTTCATCTGCCGGATGATCTCGTCTATGATAAGCCTTCCTTCAGCCTTTGATTCATCCTTCAGAAATCCGGAGAACACCGGATCACCGAGAAGTGCATGGTTTATCTCGGATTCCTTGTTGTGCTCATCAAGCTCGGTGAAGTAAACAACCCTGAACTTCTTATTGAAATCACCTTCGCGGTAGATCTCAAACATGGTTTTGTCAGATTCGAATATCATGCTTTCAGTTTATTTAGTTCGATGATCCTGCTTATGTATTTTCCGATCATGTCAAATTCGATATTGACCTTGTCGCCTGCTTTTGCATTGCGCAGATTTGTCACATCAAGAGTGTGCGGGATTATGGCAACCTTGATCCCGGCGTGCTTTCCTGCCGTGCGGTTTATTTCCGCAACGGTAAGGCTTATCCCGTCTATTGAGATCGAGCCGACGTAGATAACACTTCCTGCAAGTGACTTTGGGAATTCAATGAACAGTTCCCAGCTACCCTTTAGCTTGTTGATTCTGGTTATTGTGCCTGTTGTGTCAACGTGTCCCTGAACAAAATGCCCGTCAAACCTGCCGCCTGCTTTCATTGCCCTTTCGAGATTTACAAGGCTGCCGGGTTTGAGCATTCCGAGATTTGTCTTCTTCAGTGATTCGGCGATCGTATCAAATGTGAAGCCGCTTCTTATCTTAGATGTTATGGTCATGCATGCGCCGTTGATTGCTATGCTGTCACCAACCCTTACATCCTTCAGATATCCTTTTTGTTCAGGTTTTACCGCAAACCTTATGTTGGATCCCGCTTTCGTTGCTGAGATTATTGCTCCTGTTGTTTCAACTATTCCCGTAAACATTTCTGTACCTCACTATTAGTTCATTTGATTCGGTTATGTAGTGCTTGTCAAGCGCAAGCCTGTAAGCATCTGCAAGCCTGCGAATTTCAAAATCTCCAAATGCCGAAAGTCCTTTGCCGATTATCTTTGGCGCGATGATAAAATAGATGTCATCGAAAAGTTGTGAGGCAACGAAAGAAGAAAACAGACCCGCACCTCCTTCAACAAGTATGCTTGTGATTCCTTCCTTCATTGCGGCATTGAGAATGCTTTCGATCTTCAGTGTTCTCCCGTTCCTGCGGGCATAGATCTTCTTTACATCAGGGTACTGCTTTCGCGGCATAGCGGACCTTGATGTTATAACAATTGTCCTGTCTGCATTCTCATCGTTGAATACCCTGAGCTTTCCCGGAAGAGACAGATCTTCATCAATTACAATCCTGACGGGAGGGCGCTTGCCTGCGAGCCTTGCGTCAAGCAAAGGGTCATCCTTCAGTGCGGTGTTCCTGCCTATGAGCACCGCGTCATACTCAGAGCGCATCTTATGAACGAAATGCCTCGCGCTTTCTGATGTTATGTATTTTGATGTCCCGTTCGGAAGTGCGATTATTCCGTCAGCGCTTTGAGCCACTTTCAATGAAACATAAGGCCTCATCTTCTTAACGAAGGTCATGAAGAACTTATTCAGCGCCAAGCTCTCATTTTCAAGCACTCCCTCCTTCACTTCGGTCCCCGCATTCTTCAGGATCCTGACACCACGGCCGTTCACAGGAGGGTAAGGATCCTTACAGCCAATTATTACTCTTGCCGGCTTCATGTTCGCGAGCATCCTGGCGCACGAGCCGGTCTTTCCCTTGTGTGCACAGGGTTCGAGGTTCACATATACGTCACATCCTCTCAGGTCCTTTGCCACCTTTAAAGCCGATGCAACTGCATTAACCTCGGCATGCGCCTCTCCGTATCTTCTGTGCCAACCCTTTCCAATGACCTTGCCATCCTTCACTACGACACATCCCACCATAGGATTTGGCGATACATTGCCGGCACCTTTCACTGCCAGCCTGAGACACAACATCATATATTTCTCGTCAGCGCTTCGCATCCTGTTTCAGTGATTTTGTTATACTGTAAGGATTGTCCCGGTGATATATATATGTGGGATGTTCAAACCGGGCAACAGAAAATTTTTCCTTTGCCCTTCTGAGAAAATCTGAATCATGAGAATAGATGTCGGCAAATCCCCTCAGTTCAGTAAACACTTCCTTTTTTCCAAAGAATGTCCCTCCGATTATACATTCATTGATGTGTATCATCTTTGATAAGTCATTTGCGTCCGGTATCAGAAAATCCTCTTCGTTTCCGACAAGTGTGGCCGGAGAATGAAGAAGGTCATCTCCAGTCTCACGCAAATGTTCCACCCTCAGCTGTATGTGTTGCCCGGAGTATTCATCATCAGCGTCAAGCAAAGATATATAGCGGCCGTCGGCTATTCTTATGCCTGCGTTAAGTGAAAGCGGATGCCCGCGGTTTGAGTGCCTGAGATATGTGATGTTGTCGTTCTCTTTCATGAGTGGCAGCAAAAAATCGAACGTGTTGTCGGTGCTTCCGTCATCAACTATGATCAGCTCTGTGTGAGGATATGACTGACTGAGGACTGATGATACGGAACGGTGCAAGAATCCGGAGCTATTGTAAGTTGCTAGTATGACAGATACGAGTTCGGTGTTGCCGGTTGTCACCATTGCACCTTCTTCGCGCTTCCGGGTATCTTCATTTTGTAATGAAGCTTTCCCGGATTCAGGTTTTCAATTTTGTATGTGACCCATATATACTGCTTTTCCTTTGGCCTTGTCAGCGTTACTTTTTTGGGGAAGTGAATTCCGCCGCTTTCATAGAACTCATCGTATTTTATCTCAAGCCGCAATGCGCCCGACTCATCATAGCTTTGGATCCTTGTCACATAATAGTATTCGCTGTTGATCAGATACTTGTAAACGGTTTTGCCGGACTTCTGCTCAAGCATATAATCTTCATTCAGCAAGGATATCCTGTAATTGCTTGTATCGCTGTTGGTGATCATGAAATTTCCGGAAAGCGCGTTCACAAGATCGTCAAACTCCACCTTCATCTTAAGTATGACTCCGAGATTTCGCTGAGTGGAAGGGCCCTTGATGACTTTGTTCTCCGTAGCGTTATAATATGTGAACTCCGATCTTGTAACAAGCACGTCTGCAATGTCAATGCCGAAAGGACCTTCGATCTTAGTGTAAAGGCTGTCCGGGCGGTTGATGCTGACAGTGAAAGATCCCGTGTTTGACAGGGTGGGGGAGTCAATTGAGATCTCTCCTTCGGCGCTCAATGATGTTAGCCTTGCGGCACTTGTATTCACTCTTTCAGACAACTCTGCAAAGGTCATGCCTGTGCGTTCCCCGGTTTCAACGGAAGAAGTACAAGAGTGGAAGACAATGGCCAGGATCAGCATCAATGCTGGCAGATATTTTCTGTATTCAAAGTTCATTTGCATTCGCTGATGAATGGCTTGACTATTTTTGCCGAAAGCACGGCATTAAAATCGGATCTTTCGGGGTGCCATTGAATTCCCAGCAGAAAAGGTTTGCCGGTTCTGTCTTCATATTCGATTCCTTCCACAATGCCGTCAGCCGACCTGCAGTTCACCGTAAGTCCGTCTCCCAGCCTGTCAACTGCCTGGTGGTGATAGCTGTTCACATTGCCATTGTTGATCCCGGTGAGTTCATACAGAAAGGTGTTATCGTATATTGTGATCTCGTGAAACAGCGGTTCATCTTTGTTTGTGCTTGTGTGGACCACACCCCGCTGTTCTTCAATGTCAAAGATCAGACTGCCGTTGAAAAAGACATTCAGCACCTGTAAGCCCCGGCAGATGGCTAGCACAGGCTTTCCTGCGCTGACAGCCATTTCAAGAAGTTTAAGCTCGAATCCGTCACGTTCGGGTATGTAACTGCCTTTCGTCTCCGCAGTATCCCAGTCACAATAAATTTCAGGGTAGATGTCAACTCCTCCTGTCAGAATCAGGCCGCTGCATTCTTCAAACTTTTTATAGCCTTCTTCACTTTCCCTGTAGTCGAGCAATTCGAAACGGCCGCCAAAATATTCAAGCCATTCCTGATACAATTCGATCTTTCTTTCTGACTTTGATAATCCGATCATCTGATTATTGAATCAATTTTCTTTGTCAATCTCTCCGGCGATCTGAATTCGATGCCGAGCCTGAGATAGCAGACGTTGTTCTGTTTCGCAAATTGTCCGGCTTCCTTAACTTTTACAAAGTCCTTCTGACTTGTAACAAGTCTTCCGTTTACGGGAAGTTTTTTGAGCAGTCGTTTGAAGTCTGCTTCTGTGTATGCATGGTGGTCCGGGAAACCGACCTCTGCAGAAACTTCGCTGCATTTCTTCCTGACTGCCGCAAAGAATGACCGGTTGTCAGCAAGGCCGCAGAATGAAACGACTTTACCTTCTATGTTTTCAAAAATAGTGTTTTCAGAGTCCACAAAATATTCCGAATTGTAGGATATCTCAATAATCTTATCGGAATATCTGCGAATGAATCCCGGGATGCTCACAGCTGAAGTCTTGTTGTTCCAGATGATAAAGTCTGCGCGGGCCAGGCCCCTGCGGCTCTCGCGCAAATTTCCCGCAGGAACCGTGAACAAATGGCTGAGCGGGTCGCGCTCAAACTCTTCTGCATTCAGAAGGACAATGTCCAGGTCTCTTGCAACATGCCTGTGCTGAAATGCGTCATCAAGGATCACTGCTTCTGCATTATGTTCCCTGACAACGAATTCAATTGCCCTGCTCCGGTCTGCACATGCGGCCACGACAAACTCTCCGGGATACCTGCTGAGAAGTTCATCGGAGATCATAATGAGCTCGTCTCCGGAGCCTGCCACATCCGAAAGTATGCTTCTTCCGTCACAAACCAGCATGAGGCCTTCAGATTTCCTGCCGTAACCTCTGGATATTACTGCAACCCTTTTGTCACTACTTATCAGATATTCTGCTAGCCATAATGTAAGCGGGGTTTTCCCGGTGCCGCCGGTTGTAATGTTGCCGACGGAAATGACCGGAACTTCTGTCTTCACGGTTCCGAGTATCCGCATATTGAACAGTAGATTTCTTACAGACATTATCACGGAGTAAACAAACGATACCGGAAGCAATATGATCCTGAATATTTTGCTTACAGATTTCACATCTCTCTGATAAGTTGTTCCTTGAACTCGTCAAGCAATGTGCCGTCAAGTCTGTCTGTGTACGAGTGAGGTTTTCCGAATGTCACAACACACCTGGAAAACGGCATTGGAACCTCAAATAAATCCCAGCTCTTCTTTAGTGTAATCCCTGATGAATACTCTATGCTGACAGGAATGATCGGAGCTCCGCACTTCATAGAGACGATCAGCGCTCCGTTCTTTATGAAGCGGGCAGGGCCTCTCGGGCCGTCGGGAGTAATTGCGGCGTAATTCAGATCCGGGAAGCTGTCTATGAGTTCATTAAGCGCTTCCTTTCCGCCTGATGAGCTTGAACCTCTGAACAGCCTGTAACCCCATTTTGACAAGAATGAGGAGAGAATTTCACCGTCCTTGCTGAGAGAGACAAGAGCGCCGGGACGCAGTTTCCTCAAAGCAAACCATCCGCCAAGCATCTTGCCGTGCCAGAAAATGAAGACAGCTTTATCGGGAAGTTTTTGTGCAGACACTTTCCGAAATCTTACGGTCTTCATCAGCAATGACACAAGAGCAGGAGCTATGTCTGAAAACAGTTCATTAAGCTTCATCAGGCGGTAGTTGTGATGCCGGTAACGGAACATATCTGCAGAGCCGCTTCCCTGGAAGCATCCCCGGGGCCGAGAATTTTTCTTAGTTCGGCAAACTCACTGAGCATCCTCTCTCTGTAGGGCTTGTCACTGAGTATCTTTTCTGATTCACTGACAATGTTTTCCACGGTCATTTCATTCTGAAGAAATTCCTTAACCGCGGGCTTGTCAAGCAGGATGTTAACAATGGCAATGTGATTCACTTCAACAAGGCGCTTTCCTATCATGTAATTCAGAGTTCCGGTCTTGTAAACCACAAGAAAGGGGACACCAAGCAGAGCGCATTCAAGCGTTGAAGTCCCGGATTTTGTCAGTACAAGATCCGAGTTCAGAATGGCAGAATAGTTTGCATCTGTGCTGTCATTTCCGTGAACCAGGCTGACATTCATGTCTCCTGTGTGTCTCCTGTAAACTTCTGCCGGCAAGTGCTGTGCACAGATCACATTTATCCTGCAATCGAATCTCTTTCTTAATTCCCGGGCCGATTCGAGCATCACAGGCAACATAGCATCAACCTCGCTCTTTCTGCTTCCCGACAAAATGCTGATAACGGGTTTTTCGTTTGGTGATCTTCTGTTTGATCTCATAAAACCGTCAATTCTCTTCACAAGAGGATGCCCGACGTAAATTGATCTCATTCCTTCCTTGCTGAAGAATTCAGTCTCAAAAGGGAATACGACTATCAGCAGGTCCAGAACTTCCTTCATGATCTTTATCCTGCTCTTGTGCCATGCCCATACCTGAGGAGAAATGTAATAGATGATCTTTCCATTGTATGCCTGCCTTATTCGCTGTGCTATCCTGAGATTGAAACCGGGGAAATCAACAAGTATGACAGCCGCCGGGTCGCTTCTTATTATTACGTCGGATGTTTCTTTCAAATGTTTCTTTATCGTGAAAATGTTTTTCAGAACAGATGTGAACCCGATGAAATTTACATCATTGATGTCCAATGCCGTATCAACACCTGCACTTCTCATTTTGCCGCCTCCTATTCCGCGAAACACAGAGTCGGGAGCAAGCTTCTTTATTTCGCTTACGAGGGATGATGCATGCATGTCACCCGATGCTTCTCCTGCTATGATAAAGAACTCCTTATTCATCCTGCTCTCTCAGGCAATTCTGCATTTGATCATGCTGTTGCGAAACTCAATCAAAGCGACAAAATGTTTTCTGCGGCTTCCTCTCCTGAATTGACAGCTCCTTCCATGAAGCCCTGCCAGTCTGCAAGATGCTCTCCCGCAAAATATATCCTGCCCGTCTTTTCTTTTATCACAGGCATCACATCAAACCATTGCCCGCTTCCGTAAAGCGCATATGCGCCTCGGGAATACTCATCACCGCCCCAGTAATAGTTTATGTTGTCCGTCACTAATCCTCTTACATCGCCGGCCGGCAGTGTGAGGGATGCCGCAACTGTTTCTATGCGCTGAGCTTTGTTCATCTTTGAAAACATATCCGCTTTGTCTCCGATCGTGTATGATATAAGCACGCCTGAAGGATTGCTCTGATTCTTTGTTGCATGGTAGAAGTAATGGGAAAAAGTGTCTGATAAAATGCTGTATCCTTCCTCATCCCAGAACCTCTTGCTGAAAAGTGTCGCACATTTGTTGATGCGTGAATATTGAAGTGAATTGATGGCTGCCAGCTTGTCCTCAGGCAGTGCGGGATCCCAGTTTATCTTGAGCAGGGAATATGTCGGAACTGTACAGATGACAAAATCGCATTCATAGGAAGTGCCGTCATCACATACAACTTTCGGACTATCTCCGCCATTAACGGACAGGACCTTTCTTCCGAGAATTATTCTGTCTGTTCCAAGGTCATTTGCCAGGGCATCTGTGATGGAAGAGTTTCCGCCCCTTGCCTTGAAGTCCATTTCATTTCTTTCGCTCGACTCTGCATATTCCGCAAGCGCCCCATAAGCCGAAACAAACCTTATGGACTCTCCGAAATCAGTGCTGTCTGCATATTCCCTTATCTCAAGGTCACGGTCGGGAATTCCGCTATTAACGAGAAATCTCCACCAGTCCATCTTGTCCAGCTTGCGCTTGTCAGCATCAGACATCTTCCTGTAATCTGCTAATATCCTGTCAAACTTCTCCTTCCATTCGGGCGAATAGTTCCACTCGCCGGGTTTGTAAAATTTGTTTTCGAACAGCAGTCTGTCATTGAATGTATTGTCTTCAGTCTCAATTCCGTACTTCCTGCACATTTCAATCACCCTCTCATGCGATGCGCCGATCCATTCGGCTCCGAGTTCAATGACAAGCCCCGGTTCTGCATCTGGCCTGTAAGAGAAGACCCTGCCGCCGGTCCTTTTCCTTGCTTCAATCACGGTCACATCAAAGCCGTTCTCTTTCAGCTTTAATGCGCAGGCAAGTCCCGCAAAGCCTGCACCGATAATGACAGCCTTCTTTCTTGAGATGAAATTGAATCCGTAAGATCCGATTGGTACAGTTGCCGCCGCGGAAAGCAGTGCGGCCTTTCTGATGAACTCCCTTCTGGTGGCCATATAGAAATTTTTCGGTGAAAATAGTCAAATGAAGCTTCTTTATAAACTCATTCAAAGATGATTTAGAAGAATCACTTTTTGCGCAAAGGTTTTTCCATTATTTTTTGTTGCACATGAACTTAGATTAACTGAAAACAAAACTACTTCATTGCCTTACATAGCATCAGTCACATCACTAGAACTTGACCACATAACTCCGCAGGCATCATTACAGAAACTTGCCCGCGAAACATTTGCAGACAGCTTTGATGATCTCGAAAGATTGCTGGAATCTTTTGATAATGCGGGAATAGACCGGCGAAACCTGTGTGTTCCGGTCAGTTACTTTGATCTGCCCAGGAATTTCAGGGAAAGGAATGAAGACTACAGAAACATAGCGATCAAACTGACTTCCGAAGCGGTTGAATATGCTTTGGGCAAAGCCGGATTGTCACCCTGTGATGCAACTGATCTGATTTTCGTTTCGAGCACAGGCCTTTCCACACCCAGTATTGATGCATTTGTTGTGAACAAACTCAGGATGGATGCCGGCATAAAGAGAATTCCGATTTGGGGATTGGGATGCGCAGGAGGTGTATCCGGAATTGCACTTGCTTTCAGGATCGCTTCAGGCAACCCGGATGCAGTCATTGCAGTTGCGGCAACCGAGCTTTGCTCACTGACATTTTTGAAAAGTGACAAATCAAAGAGCAATCTGATCGCAACAGGGCTGTTCTCAGACGGGGCGGCTTGCACAGTAGTTTGCGGTGACAACGTAAAAGTTGCTGAAGGCAGTGGCCTCGGAATATCGTTTACGGATTCACAAAGCAGGTTCTACTACGATTCAATAGATGTGATGGGATGGCAGATAGCGGATGACGGTTTGAAAGTGATATTTTCACGCGATATTCCGGCGATCGTTTCTGAGAAAGTTGCAGGAGATGTGAACAGCTTTCTTGCAAAGAACAATACGGATACTGATGAAATAGAAAACTTCATCGTACATCCCGGAGGCATAAAAGTGATCAACGCATATTCAAACACTCTCGGGCTCAGGGAAAATGCGCTTGAGGTTACGGGTGAAGTTCTGAGAAGATACGGCAATATGTCGAGCGCAACAGTGATGTATGTCCTCGATGAATTCACCCGAAGGGGACTCCGGACGGGAAAGTGCCTTATGGCCTCGCTTGGGCCGGGATTCTCCAGCGAGATGATACTAATGGAAAAACGAACATAGGCCGGCAAATGGAAAGCGCATTTGCCGCAGTGATGTTAATTGTCATTCTGCAGAGGTTTGCCGAACTCGTGCTCTCTGCAAGAAATGTGAGGACGCTTAAGGCTGAGGGAGGTATTGAAACAGGACAGGAACATTACAAATACATTGTACTCCTGCATACAGCATTCTTCATCTCAATGATCACGGAGTTTCTTGTTCGAAGGTCTTCGGGGAATTTGAGTGAAATAAGTTATTTGTTTTTGGTATTTTTCATTTTTCTTCAACTGATCAGGGCCTGGGTGATACTGTCGCTCGGAAAGTACTGGAACACGCGCATAATCCGCGTTCCGGGAAGCAATCTCGTTGAGACGGGGCCGTACAGGTTTATGCGGCACCCGAACTATGCGGTAGTAAGTCTTGAGATAATTTGCCTGCCGATGATCTTCGGACTCATATACACGGCGGTCATATTCACTTATCTCAATTCGGTAGTGCTCTTCTTTAGGATCAGGGAAGAAGAAAAAGCCTTAAAATCTTGAATCAGATGAAAATCACACTGAAAGATATCTGCCACGGCAGAAGCGGAGACAAAGGCGATGCGGCAAACATCGGACTCATTGCATACACAGACGAAGACTACAGTCTGATAGAGAGAGAAGTCACGGCAGAGAAGGTCAGGAAATTTTTTGAAGGAATTTGCTTTGGTGAAGTGAAGCGGTATGAGATGCCTAACATTCGTGCTTTGAACTTTGTGCTTAACAATACGCTTGGCGGAGGAGGAACAGTCTCCCTAAAGCTTGATGCACAGGGCAAGACGCTGGCTTCAGCGCTTTTGAAAATGGAAATAGAAAAATAATAATAACATGTTTGAACAGCAGAAGTACAGACTAAAGGACTCGAAAGAGAAGATCGGCTCTTTAAGGAGGTTTCTTTGAGATCGACGAAAAGAAAAATAAGATAACCGAGCTAGAAGATCTCTCCCGTGCGGAGAACTTCTGGGATGACAACAAGGAAGCTCAGAACATTCTGCAAAAGACTTCCTCACTTAAGAAGACCGTGGAAGAGTTTGAACAGCTCGAAGCAAAATACGGCGATCTTTGCGGGCTGATAGAACTTGCAGAAGCAGAGAATGATGAGACTCTTGAAGGAGAGATTACTTCAGAGACAGACAGATTTCTGAAAACCCTTGATGACACGGAATTTAAGGTGATGCTATCCGATGAAGACGACATTCGCGATGCCATCATTACAATTAATTCTGGTGCCGGCGGAACAGAATCACAGGACTGGGCAGAAATGCTGATGAGAATGTACCTGCGCTATTGCGAGAAGAAGGGATTCGAAACTGTGCTTGCAGACAGGCTTGACGGAGACGGTGCAGGAATCAAGAGTGCAACAATTCAGGTGAAGGGCGAATATGCATACGGATACCTCAAGGCAGAGAACGGCGTCCACAGGCTTGTCAGGATCTCCCCGTTCGATGCAAACAAGAAGCGGCACACATCGTTTGCGGCAGTTTATGTTACTCCTGTCATAGACGACAACATTGACATACAGATCAATCCTGCTGACCTCAGAATAGACACATTCAGGTCAGGCGGTGCCGGCGGACAGAACGTCAACAAAGTCGAAACTGCTATCCGAATTACGCACATACCGTCAGGCATTGTGGTGCAGTGCCAGAATGAAAGGTCACAGCTTCAGAACAAAATGAACGCTATGAAGATGCTGAGGTCGAAGCTGTATATGATCGAAAAGGAGAAAGAGCTTGAGAGACTCAAGACTGTCGAGAGTTCCAAGAAGAAGATAGAGTGGGGAAGTCAGATCAGGAGCTACGTGTTCCATCCTTACAATATGGTGAAGGATCACAGAACAGATTATGAAACCAGCGACACACAGGGCGTGATGGACGGCGACCTTGAGGAGTTCATAAAAGCATACCTGCTGGAGAAGTAACCCTTTGAAATACAGCTCATTCATAGCGCTCCGCTACCTGTTCTCAAAGAACAGCTCGGGATTCATTCACTTCATTACGGCTATTTCCATACTTGGCGTTGCCCTTGGCGTAGCCGCGCTGATAATTGCCACGTCAATAATGAACGGGTTCGAGAAAGAGATCCGCGACAAGGTTGCCGGTCTCGTTGCTCATGTGCAGGTCAATTCATTCAAGTCCGACGGATTACCTGACTACAAGGAAGGTATGAAGCTGATCCGTGACAGCATCAGCGGAATTGCGGGAATGTCAGAGATTGTCCAGAAAGAAGCTGTACTCAGAACCAAAGCAGGCGTTGAGGGGCTTTTGCTTAAAGGCATTGTACCGGAGACCGACCTTTCGAGCGTCAGGAACAAGATCCTCAGAGGGGCATACAATCTGCAGCCTGCAGATACAATTTTCTCCAGACTGCTGGTCGGAAACAAGCTTGCGGCAAAGATGAAGATAGATACCGGCAGCAAGGTAATTGTATTCGGCCTTAACGGGATTCCGTCTCCGGCAAACACTCCGAAGATAAAGCAGTTCATTGTAAGCGGTATCTATGAAAGCGGGCTGAAGGAATACGACGACATGATCGTCTATACAGATCTCAAGACTGCACAGAAGACATTTGATTTCGGAAACAATGTGACAGGTATTGAGATCAAGCTGGATAATTTTGAGAATGCCGAAACAGTTTCAAATGCCATTAAGCGCATCGCCGGATATCCATACTATCCACGGTCAATGTTCAAACTCTATAAGCCGCTGTTTACATGGGTTGAACTTCAGAAAGCTCCGACTCCTATCATACTCGGGCTGATAATCATAGTTGCCACATTCAACATCGTGGGAACTTTGCTGATGCTCGTGCTTGAAAAGACGCAGTCGATCGGGATCCTGAAATCGCTCGGCACGAGCCGCGCAGGCATCATGAAGATATTCCTGACATCAGGACTTGTCATAGGCATTACAGGAGTAGTGCTTGGCAACGTGATCGGGCTTGGAATATGCATTGCGGAGCTTAAGTTCCGCTTCTTTTCACTTCCGGAAATTTATTACATGAGCAATGTTCCTATTCTGATCGAGCCGTTACAGATCATAATCATATCACTCCTTGCCCTTCTGCTGACATTTCTTGCTACCATAATACCTGCTTACCTGGCATCAAAACTTGAACCTGTCAGGGCATTGAGGTTCTCATAATCATGCCGGATAAATCACCAAAGAAGATCTCGGCAATGTTTGACGAGATCGCTCCCACATACGACAAGCTGAACCACGCTTTCACTCTTAATCTTGACAAAAAATGGAGAAGGGAAATAGCCGACAATCTCATCAAGAGCGGGAAACAATTTGACAGTGTGCTTGACCTTGCGACCGGAACAGGTGATCTTGCAATCGAAATGCTGCGGTTGCTCCCTGAAAAGATTGTTGCCGCAGATTTCTCGTCGGAGATGCTTGAGTTCCAGAGAGTTCATAAGAGCAATCAGCTCATTGAGCTTGTCCATGCTGATGCAGCAGCATTGCCGTTTGATGATGGAGCATTCGACCTTGTTACAATAGGGTTTGGAGTGAGAAATTTCAACGATCTTGGAAAATGCCTTCTTGAGGTGAACAGGGTTCTGAAGAGCGGAGGGATATTCGTTGTGATCGAGATGTTCAGGAGCGGAGGATTACTGAACAATCTGTTTGATGTTTACTTCAGCAGGATTATGCCTGTGATCGGGAATAAAGTGTCGGGTAGTTCGCACGCGTACACATACTTGTCAGAGTCAGTCAACAATTTTCTGACTCCCGGCGAATTTGCCGGCCTGTGCGCGGATAACGGATTTGAATTCTCACGAAGGGTCAATAACTTTCTTGGAATCGTTAACACTATCTATATGAAAAAATCATGACGGCAGATAATTCAATTCAATGTCTTATCATAAATCTTTATATTTGCAAAACCCCATTTCAAAGGCTTTACAAATTGTATTCGTGCAGAATACGAACTTTTCATTTTTACTTTTTTGAAAATTACCGCGCTGCCGCGACCTCCTGCTGCGGCTGCGTTTGAAAACTGCAGGAAGAAAGGAAAGGTAAATGGTTTTTCGTGTACAGCACCAGATCTTCAACTTTAATTTTGTGAAACACATTATGAAAGTTGATTCGAAGGACGGAAAGTTCTTCATTGGGGTTTTCTCAACTCTGAGGGATATGGAGTATTACTTTGAATATCCTACCCCCCAGAAAAGAAATGAAGACTGGGAAAGAATATACCAGGATCTTCACAAGAGTCAGGAGTCTCCTTCAAATGTGGAAGAGATGGCCTGAGATAATGAATAGAATAGAAAGTTTTTAATATGAGATAAGGAGCTTGAATAAGTGGGGACTCGGTTCCTTCATTGAAAACAAGCTCCTTATTCGTTATTTTGAGTGTTCAAAAAACAAATCTGACATGAACATACCAGAAGGACTGAAATATACAAAGGAACATGAATGGGTGAAGGAAGAGAACGGCATGTGTCTGGTAGGAATTACTGATTATGCGCAGGGCGAGCTTGGAGACATAATTTACCTTGATGTTACTGCAGAGCTGGGAGCAGAAGTTAAACAGGGTGATGCAGTTGGTTCAATTGAAGCCATTAAGACGGTATCTGAAGTATTCAGCCCGGTATCGGGGAAGATCGTTGAGGTCAATACAGCAATTAACGACAATCCTTCAGTTGTCAATACCGACCCGTACGGCGGAGGATGGATGCTGAAGATAGAGCCGACTGCGGCCGGTGAATTCTCTTCACTGATGGATTCCGCTTCATATAAGACGCTTGTAGGAGCCTGAGTAACAGGTAAAAGAAACATCTGCTCTTTGCATTATGGAAAAGATAAACATTGCAAACCTTCGAGAAGGACGTCACGAGTTTGAATTCAATCCTTCTGCTGAAGAGCTGGAGCTGGGAGAAGTTAAGTGCAAAGACCTTAACGTAAAACTTACGCTTGACAAGTCTGCGAGTCAGATTTTCGTCAGCGGACAAATAGGCGGCAAGTTTGAGCTGATGTGCAACTGGTGTACAGATGATTTTCAATTTCCGTTTTGCCGGGAGTTTCAGACTGCTTACAGATATGATTTTACCGGGGAAGCAGGCGAAGAGGAAGATGAGAATCTTAAGTTCATTTCGCCAAAGACGATCTACATTGATCTTCGGAATGACCTGAGGGACTTCGTACTGCTTGCTGTTCCAATGAAGGCAGTGCCGGAAGAGGATAACGGGATCTGCAAGGCATGCGGCAGGAATATTAACGAATTCCTCAATCCGGAACGCGAGCAGGAAATGAATCCTGTCTGGGAAAAATTAACAAAACTAAAGACAAAAGAATAATAATGCCAAATCCTAAACGAAGACATTCTAAGACAAGGGGCAGGAAGAGAAGGACCCATTACAAGGCCAGTGCTCCTGCACTGATGAATTGCCCGAATTGCGGAGAGACAAAACAGGCTCACAAGGTCTGTGCCTCATGCGGTTTCTATGACGGCAGATCGGTTGCACTTCCCAAGAAGCAGTAAGCCCTTTCAAATTACATTCCGAAGAAGGTTCAATAATTCCTTTGAACTTTTTCACCGTGCTTAATGAAAAAGATTAGAATAGTTGTTGATGCGATGGGGGGAGATCTTGCTCCCCTCAACGATGTCGCCGGGGCGATAATTGCCGCCGAAGAGAAACCTTCCTCTCTTGAGATCCTGCTCTGCGGAGATGAGAAAAAGATCGGTGATGAGCTAACCAAGCACAAGGTCAGGCTCAGCAATATTGAAATTGTTCACGCACCTGAGTCAGTAACAATGGAAGACTCGCCGACCGAGTCATTGCGAACAAAGCCTAACTCCTCTTTAAGCGTTGGGTTAAAGCTTTTAAGAGAGAAGAATGCAGATGCGTTTGTAAGTGCAGGCAACACAGGTGCGGTGATGACAGCAGCTACGCTCAGACTGGGTAGGCTCGAAGGGGTCGGAAGGCCGACAATAGGTTCATTGTTTCCAACGGACATTGGCAGGACCATGGTTTTTGACGTTGGCGCATCGGTTGACTGCAAAGCTCAGCACCTCCTCGAAT
The DNA here is from genome assembly GCA_964615795.1 of uncultured Ignavibacteriaceae bacterium. Classification (GTDB taxonomy): domain Bacteria; phylum Bacteroidota; class Ignavibacteria; order Tepidaquicellales; family Tepidaquicellaceae; genus JADJAH01. The sequence goes on along the minus strand of CAZTQR010000009.1, from coordinate 38,917 downwards.
TTGCGACGATGGGAAGCATTTACATGAAGAACATTTATTCGATTGAGTCGCCGAGAGTGGCATTGCTCAGCGTTGGCGAGGAAAAGTCTAAAGGAGACAACCTAACGCTTGAAGCCCATGAACTTCTTTCTGCTTCCGGCCTCAACTTTACGGGGAATGTTGAGGGAAGGGATATTCTCAACGGTAAAGCAGACATAGTTGTCTGCGACGGCTTTGTAGGAAACGTGATACTTAAATTTGCCGAAAGCGTGCTTGAGCTTCTGAAGAGCAAGTTCAGGAATTATGCATCACAGGGTTTCTTCAAGAAGCTTTGGGTGGGGATGATGTACGGAACTCTGAAGAATGTGATACTAAAAGACTTCGATTATCAGGAATACGGCGGCGTTCCACTGCTCGGAGTGAACGGCGTGGTTATAATCGGCCACGGAAAATCATCTCCCATAGCCATAAAGAACATGATCTACAAGGCAGAGGAGATGGTTGTGAAGGATGTAAACGGAAAGATCAGCAAGGAACTTGAGAGAAAGCAGAAAGTGAGTTAGAGTGTACGAAACCCGGCAAATCAGCAATACGCAAGCTTCCGGAGCCGGCAATGGACTTTCTTTTAAGGCGCATTGGTGCTATATTCGCAAAATTTTGAACGCAAGGATCATCTAAATGGCTAAACAGCAAACATTTGCCGATAAGGCTAGCAAGCTCGGAAAGAAATCTGAGCTCATAGTTATGTGTCCCGACACTAACAAGGAAACAAAAGTCATAAGCGTAAGGCTTGTTGACACGATCAAGACAGACAAGGGAACTTACAAGTTTCTTGACAGGAACATGAAGGTTTACGAGTCCACTTACAAACCATATAAACCGTAATCAGAGAAATGTCAAAAGTATGCAAAGTGACCGGCAAGAAGCCTCTTACCGGAAATAATGTATCTCATGCCAACAACAAGACCAAGAGGAAACAGCTTCCGAATCTTCAGAAAAAGAGAGTGTGGATTGAGGATCAGAAGAAGTGGGTTACGGTCAGGGTTTCTGCCAGGGGATTGAAGACACTGGACAAAAAGGGCACAAAGATACTGGCTAATTGATGACATTTCCTTTTGGATCAAAAGGTAAGTGTCATAATTCCCACTCTTAACGAAGAGAAACTCGTTGAAAGACTTCTAAGACAGTTCGATGAACAATTAAGGAAAAGTTTTGATATTGAGCTCATTGTCAGCGACGGAGGAAGTGTTGACAGGACGATTGAGATATGTGAACGATATGCCGATAAAGTTGTAAAGAAGGACAATCGCTTTAAGCAGAACATCTCCCGGGGCCGAAACACAGGAGCCTGGCTGTCTCAGGGAGATGTTCTTATTTTTTTAAATGCTGATGTGATGATTGCTGATCCCTCCTATCTCATAGGAGAGGCGATCAGATCGGCCGGTGAAGGCTGTGCGGCACTTGCGTGCAGGGTACAGATCAGCAGGGATGAGGAACAGTTGAGCGACAAACTGTTTCATGGTTTCTACAATAACTATGTGAGGTTGATCAACAGGCTATGGATAGGGATGGGAAGAGGAGAATGTCACATTATCAGCAGAAAGGCGTTCTTTGAATCAGGAGGTTATGATGAAAACCTTGCGGCTGGCGAAGACTTTGACCTGTATAACAGGCTTCGGAAATACGGCAGGGTAATATTCAGGAATGACCTGCTCGTTTATGAATCACCAAGACGTTACAGAAAGTTCGGTTATGCCAAAGTATTTCTTGACTGGGCCGGCAATTCCCTAAGTGTTTTCCTGTTCAAAAGGTCAATATCAAAAAGTTGGGAAGCCGTCAGGTGAGATGATTTCACTGATTACTGCAATATGACAGCGGAGACCGGATTTTTCACAGTTCTTTTTAATAGCCGGGAAGCCGGAGTAAAGGCCAGAGCGGGAATGATCAAAACCGACCACTCCGAATTTGAGACACCGGCATTCATGCCTGTTGGAACGCTTGGTACAGTCAAAGCGCTTGAACAAAGGGAGTTGGATGAGATGGGCGCCGGAATAATTCTCGGGAATACTTATCATCTGTTTCTGAGACCCGGCATGGAGATCATGTCAAAGGGCGGCGGACTTCACCGCTTCATGAACTGGAACAAGAGCATACTTACTGACAGCGGCGGATTCCAGATCTTCAGTCTGGCAAAATTCAGGAAGATGAAAGAAGAGGGTGTGGAATTCTCCTCTCATCTTAGCGGTGACAAGTTCTTTCTTACGCCTGAAAAAGTGATTGACATTCAAAGGACGATCGGCTCGGATATTATGATGCCACTTGATGAATGTCTTGCAGGCAAAGAAGACAAGAGTGTTTTCGAGAAGTCGGTAAGGCTCACAACACGCTGGGAGAAAAGGTGCCTGGACAGGTTCAGGGAATCTGAGTCCTTGTATTCTCACAGGCAAAGGCTCTTTTCGATCTGCCAGGGCGGTGTTCACAAAGACCTTCGCAGGCAGAGCATAGAAGATCTTGCTCCGCTTGAATTTGACGGAAATGCGATAGGCGGACTGGCTGTGGGTGAAGCAGCGGAAGCCATGTACGAAACCGTTGACTTCTGCACGGATCTGCTTCCTGCTGAAAAGCCGAGATATCTGATGGGAGTCGGCACACCGCCGGATCTACTGGAATGTGTGGAGAGGGGAGTTGATATGTTTGACTGCGTTTTGCCGACCAGGAATGCAAGGCACGGGAAGCTTTTCACTACGAGGGGTGAGATCAGCCTGAGGTCTGCAAAGTACAAGGATTGTTTTGAATCTCCCGATCCCGATGTGAGTTCATATACGTCAGATAATTTCACTCTTGCGTATCTCAGGCATTTGTTCATAAGCAATGAGATACTCGGCATACAGCTTGCGACGATTCACAATGTCGCGTTTTATCTGACACTGATGAAGAACATAAGAAAGTCCGTTGCAGAAGGGAGGTTCTGTGAGTTCAAGAGAAACTTTCTGTCTGAGTACAGAAACGAAAATTAAAATCTAATAACCGAATACAAGAAAACACGATGGAAAAATTCAACATTACGCCGATAGTGCTTCAGCAGGGCCCGGGAGGGATGGAGAGCCTTCTCTCCTCCTTGCTTCCGTTTTTGCTGATCATAGTTATTTTCTATTTCCTTATCATAAGGCCTCAGCAGAAGAAGCAAAAGGAAAGACAAAAGCTTCTTGACGCAATCAAGAAGGGCGACAAAGTGGTAACAGCCGGAGGAATTCACGGAACTGTTGAGGGCATTGAAGATAATACACTGCTCATCAAAGTTTCAGACGGAGTCAAAATGAAATTCGAGAGGTCGGCAGTAACAACTATTTTCGGAGTCACAGATGTTGACGCAAAAAAATAACCGCACTAACGGAATATGAAAAAGCGCAAGAACTCTCTTGACAGCATAGCCGACGCAGTTGCCGATTTCAGGAAAGGAAAGGTTGTAATAGTTGTAGATGACGAGGACAGGGAGAATGAAGGCGACATGATATACTCTGCGCAAAAGTCCACTCCCGAGCTCGTGAATTTTCTTGCAACTAACGGCAGGGGGCTCATCTGCGTTGCCATGGAGGATGAGAGGCTTTCGGCGCTTGAACTTGGGATGATGACTCCAAACAACACTGCGCTCCATGAGACTGCATTTACGGTCAGCGTTGATTATTCGCACGGAACCACGACAGGCATATCTGCTTCAGACAGGGACAAGACAGTGAAGTCACTGATAGATAAGAAGACCAGGCCGGCCGATCTTGCGCGGCCCGGGCACATCTTTCCGTTGAGGTCTGCGCCGGGAGGAGTTTTGAGAAGGGCCGGACATACAGAAGCGGCAGTTGACCTTGCAAAGCTTGCCGGACACTACCCTGCAGGCGTACTTTGCGAAGTGCTGAAAGAGAACGGTGAAATGGCAAGGCTCACCGACCTGTACGAGATCGCCGAAAGATTCAAGCTTAAGATAATCTCGATTCAGGATCTGATACAGTACAGGCTGCAGAGCGAGAAGCTGATCGAAAAGCTTGTTGATGCAAATCTCCCGAGCGAGTTCGGCAGTTTCAAGATAGTCCTGTTCAGAAGCAGGGTTGACAACAAAGAGCACATTGCGCTGATAAAAGGCTCAATAGACAGCACAAAGCCTGTGCTTGTGAGAGTGCATTCAGAGTGCCTTACCGGCGATGTATTCGGTTCACTGAGGTGCGACTGCAGGGCGCAATTGCTGGAATCACTAAGGATGATAGACAGCAATAAAAAAGGCATACTTCTTTACATGAGGCAGGAGGGAAGGGGAATCGGATTACACAACAAGCTTAAAGCATACAAACTTCAGGAGAAAGGCCGTGATACGGTTGAGGCAAATCTTGAGCTTGGATTTTCACCGGATCTCCGTGACTACGGGATAGGAGCGCAAATACTGAGAGAGCTTGGCGTAAGAAAGATGCGGCTTCTTACAAACAACCCAAAGAAGGTTGTGGGACTTAATGCATACGGTATCGAGATAGTGGAGAGAGTTCCGATCGAGATAAGGCCAAACGAAGTGAACGAGAGATATCTCGAAACCAAAAGAGATAAGCTTGGGCATTTGATCTTGTCCGGGCAGAATCTCATTAAAAATCAAACCAAGATCAGCAGGAAACAAACAAACTTACACTCAAAATGAAAGTATCAGAAATAATTTACCTTACTAAGTCACGGCTTGTAGAGATAGAAAAGGAGCTTATCGAGTTAAAGACCGTAGGCAGAAGGAGAATAGCCGAGAAGATCGCAGAAGCAAGAGGCCACGGCGACCTGAGTGAAAATGCTGAGTATGATGCGGCCAAGGAAGCTCAAAGCCACCTTGAAATGAAGATAGGGAAGATGGAAGCTATGCTGAGCCGCGTGAAGGTCATTCACCCGGACGACATGCCCGAGGATGAGGTCTATATTCTGTCTGTTGTAAGGGTGAAAGATCTTTCGTCTGAAGAAGAAATCACATTCACGCTTGTGTCTCCTGAAGAGGCTGATTTTGAGCTGGACAAGATATCCGTTACCTCTCCGATAGGGAATTCACTTCTCGGAAAGAGGATCAATGACATTGTGGAGGTTCAGGTTCCGGCCGGAATTCTCAAGTATGAGATCGTCTCAATTTCAAAGCTTAGCTGAACAGCATGAAGAACACAACAGCGTCTGATTTTAAGGTTGGTATCTTTGTGTTTGCTGCACTTGCTATCTTTGTATTCACTTTGTTTTACACAAAGGGGCTCAGCGTAAGCCTTTCTCTGAAGGAGTATGTTGTTTACTTCCCGAAGGTAAGCGGGTTGAATGAGGGCGATCCTGTAAATGTGAATGGTGTAAGAAAAGGCGAAGTAAAGAAGATCGAACTGGAAGGTGACTCGGTAAAGATCACATTTAACATAAGCAAGGACATTAAGATAAGAAAGGATTACGAAATCTACGTTGCCGCAACAGAACTTACCGGAGGTAAGGTCCTGTATCTTGAACCCGGAAAGAGCAGTGAAATGATTGGCGAGAATGTGCCTCTTCACGGAGAAGCAACGGCAGATTTCGGAGCGCTGATGAAATCAATGGATGAGATCACCGGCCAGGTGAAGACGCTGTTGACGGAGTTCGGAAAGTCAAATGAGAACATCAACAATGTGCTTACAAATGTAAACGGAATTGTGGGGGATGAAGGGCTTAAGGCCAATATCAGGACAACAGTGTCGAATCTTCAGACGGCTTCAAACAATCTTAACAGCCTGATTTCAGAAAGCAGAAGCGGTATAAACGGTTTGACCAGCAAGGCAGGCAACACGATGGGAAATATTGACAATGCTGTGAACTTAAACAGCGAGGAACTTCAGAAAACAATGACTGAGATCAGAACTCTTACATCGCAGGTGGATACGCTTGTCGGAAACCTGAACCTTGTTGTAACTGACCTGAAGAGCGACAGTTCATCAGTAGGAAAGCTGATCTACGACGATGAGTTTTACATGAAAGTGAACAAGGCACTTACAGAAATAGAAAAACTTACAAAGAGCATCAGAAAAGGCGGCGTCAAGATCAACTTATTTTAGATCAAAGCCCACATCAATTCTGTGAATTGATCCGATATTGCCGAGTGAATTGAATGAATAGTCAAAGGAGTAATTCTCTATCGGCCTGAATCCGATACCTGCTGAGAAACCTGCAATGCCTATCGAACTTCCCGTTTTTAGATCCTGCCTTTCACTGTTGTTGTAACCCACTCGCAAGTCAACATTTTTGCTGATCTCAAATTCACCGCTGACAGAAATATTCGCCAGCCTGTTCCAGAAATCCTCTTCACCGGAAGCGAGATTATCGAACTCAAAATAAACCCTCAAAGGCAGATGCTCCAGCTTCTTGCTCACACCGGCCCGCAGGTCAATGGGAAGATCCTCCGTCGTGGATCCGTACTTTGACAACTGTGCACCTACATTCTGCAGACTTACTCCGATATTCCACATAGAAGAGGGAATGATATACTGAATACCCAGATCCGCAGCAAGGGCCGTTGATGAAAATTCACCTATGTTTGAATAGATGAACTTAAGGTTAGCTCCATAATGGAAATTGTCTTTGTAAATATTCGAGTAACCTATAAGCAGGGCCAGATCATTTGAAGAGAATGTCCCTGTGGAAACAGAGTTCTCATCATACTGATCGAAACTGCCGTAATTCAGATATGAGATACCCGCGCCAATATATCCTGAATTTCCGAGCTTCTGGCTGTATGCTCCAACGCCGCCGTTAATATCGAGCAGGTATTTGTTGAATCCGACCTTGCCCTGCCTCTTTGTAATGGTGGAGATCGCCGCCGGATTATAGAAGATTGAGTATGCGTCATCCGCCGAGGAACTGAAACTGCCTCCAAGCGCGGAAGCTCTTGCTCCTGCATCGAGTTTAAGGAAACTGTAGACCGAACTTACCTGTGAGTATGAAGTGCCGCTCAGGAGCGCAAAGATTATCAGAGCTTTTAGTGCTGTTACGTGGATTCTCAACTTTGGACTTGTTTGATTATAGGATCGTAAAGAATGTCAGCGGTTATTTGATTTGCTTTTTCAATCAATAATATGTGAAACTGCCAAGAAATTCAACTGAATCAATATCCCCCGCAAAACGGATGAACGGCAAGCGCAACGGACCTTTATTCAATATGAAATCCTCCTTCATCATTGCATAGCCCGGTTTCAATGATGATGAATTCCTTTACATGCGACCGGGAAGGCCCTTGCTCCATCCGGCTGCAGAATTGTTCAAGCTTTTCAGGATCGCCGCATGCCTGTATGAAGAGTGAACCGTCGTATTCATTTCTTACAAATCCGGAAATTCCAAGATCACCGGCGTTTCTGTATGCGAAATATCTGAAACCGACCCCCTGCACCAATCCGGAGATTCTTATCTTAAGAAGCTTCATTTGTTATTTTTCTTTTGCCGAAGAGCCCTGCCGTTTCAGATATAATCAGTCCGGCGATCATCACAACCACTGCTGCCAGCTGATTGTTTGTCATTGTCTCTCCAAGGAGAAAGTACGCAAAGACAGAGGCGAAAACAGCCTCGAAGTTGTAAATGATTCCCGCCCGGAGCGGAGTTGTCTGAGGCTGATACTTCACCATAAGCACAAGGCTTAACAGTGTTGAAATTACTGATGTGAACATCAGGTATGTGAAAGAGAGAAGCGAGATATTCATTCGGATTTCCCCGAACAGAGGTGCCTCAAAAAGGACTGTGGAAATAAGCCCGAGGACGCTCATTGCCGCAAACTGTCCGAATGCAAGGGGAACAAAACCGATCCTGACTGAGAACTTTGACAGATACACGATATGTATGGCAAAAGATATTGCGCAGAACACAGTAAGTATGTCTCCGATGTTCGTCTCTCCAATGTATGCACCGGTAAACAGAAAGAGCCCTGTCATTACAAGCACTGCGCCTGCTACGTTCTGCAAACCGGGCCTGAGTTTCAGCACAAAGTATTGTGCAAAAGGTATGAAGATCAAATTGATCCCTGTAATGAATGCTGACTTGACCGCCGTGGTATAGATCATCCCTACAGTCTGAAACAGGTAACCAATATAAAGCAGGACGCCGAGAATGAGTCCGTATTTCCATGATTGAAAATCACGGAATTCGATCTCACGGCGGTATATGATCACGAACAGCACAAGCGTGATAAGGAACCTGACGAATACAAGCATCAGCGGTGATATATCTGCAAGGAGAATTTTCACCAGAGGGAAAGACAATCCCCAGGTGAGAGTAACAACCAGAAGCATTGCCTCTGCTTTGTATTCCCTTAGGAGTTCGCTGTTTACAGGCATCGGCTGATTACACTAAGGCCGTCAAAGGCCGAAGCGCGACTTGTAGATTATGAATGCGCAAGCCAGGAGCCAGAAGAGCGAATTTATGATGATTGGAAGGTCTTTGGTTACGATCTGCGTGGGGCTCTCTCCAAGATTTTTCTGATGCAGGAGGTAAAGATATCTGAAGATCCCGTAAATCACGAATGGAGTTGTGTAGATCAGCTTGTCAGTATGAAACGACTGCAATGCCTTTTCCGATACAGTGTAAAGCGCATAGGATATGATCGTTCCCGTTGCGGCAATAGTATTCAGCTGATCGGCGAACAGAACGTCGTAATCGCTGAGCACCTTTCTCTGTTTCTCCAGATTTTCCTGATTCGGTCCTGAAAGCTCCGCCCTCCTTTTCGATATGCCGAGGAACAGTGAGATGAAGATTGTTGTGATTATCATCCAGCTTGAAATGCTGACATCAATTGCTACGGCTCCCGCAATAACCCTCAGCATGAATCCGACGGAGATCGAGAAGACATCAAGCAGTACGATGTTCTTGATCTTGAATGAATAAAGGAGATTGTTTACAAAATATGCGATGACAACAACCGCAAACAGCACGCTTATATAAAAGGCCAGAACAAGTGCGGCTGTCACCATAATGACAAAAAGGATCTTGGCCTCTTTTTCCTGCACGTAGCCGGCGGCGATCGGTCGGTATCTCTTCTTCTTGTGAACCCTGTCTGCCTCTACATCAACAATATCGTTCAAGATGTACACACTGCTTGAAATACAGCAGAATGAAATGAATGCAAGCAGATTCTGAATCAGAAGCGGAAAATCGAGCAGTTTTCCGGCAAATAGAATAGGTGCGAAAACGAATAAGTTCTTGATCCACTGCTTCGGGCGAAGCAGTTCAATTATCTTAACGGCCTTCAATAAGGAATCAGAAATTTGTTTTGTAAACCTTCATCTCCACGCCTCCGCAAATGGTGTTGTGCTCGAGAAAAGCGCTTGTTACAAACTTCAGGTTTCGTTCGTACCGGTCCAGATATTCTTTGAACCAATGATCGTAAATAATAATATACTCAACATTATTTTTCTTTAACAGATAATTTAAAGAATCGAGATTGTCATCCCAGTTGTACTGCCTGTATCTGAGCACCTCCGGGGTCACAAGCCCCGCCATGTCAATCACACGGTTCTTGCTTATGAAAGTGATCGCACCGATGTCGTTTACGGCAATCGTCTTGTCTCTTCCCACATTTTCCTTTACCCAGTATCCGAGCGCCACCTGCTGATCATTTATGTTCTGAGTGTTCTTTCCGATATAGAATGCAAACAGCCCGTAGTAGAGCATTGAGAAGACCAAAATGATTGCTAACCTTGCAGGGTTCTTAAGAAAGAAACTGCGGAGTCTGACAAGCTTCTCTGAGCCGAGGAATATTCCCAAAAAGTAAACGGAAGTGATGCTGACAAACGGGATCAGCGGCATCATATATCTCATGTGATGCCTCCAGTTGGGTACAAGAAATGATGACACAAGGGGAAGTCCGTAAACCCAGATGATAAGCAGAGTTAAATTGCCGAACCCTCCGCCGGTCAGTCTTCTGAAATGCCTCGCTGTATAAAGAAACCCACCTGCAAATAATATCCCCGTAATGAAATTATCCCTGAAGAAGTATATGCAAACGATCCTGAGATAGTTAAGCCCCGGCAGATACTGAAGCTCCCCGCCTTGTCCTTTATATGTGTTCGGGAATATATGTCCAGTCAGCGAATAGCTGAACCAAAAATATGGTCCGGCTATCAGAAGAAAGGGAACAGCTGAGAGAATCAGCTTTGGAAAGAGTTCTTTAAGGTCTTTTACTTTAATGGAGTTAGATATCCTGATCAATGATATGAATGAGGTCAGCAGAAGGCCCTCAGGCCTTGCAGTGGTTGCGAGGGCGGCCAGGACGGTCGTAATGTAAATCTCATTCTTCTCATTCTTAAGGGCAATGAATGAATAAACTGAAGAAAGAGTGAGAAAGGCAAACAGAGTTGTTTCCATTCCCGATAATCCCGCCCACAGGAATCTTCCGGTAAAGACAGTCAGAAGAGTTGAGAGCAATGAAGCCTGCCAAGGAGTCAATCCGAGCTGAGCTATAGATTCCTTTGCGGCCTCTGAACTGAAAACCGTCAGCGCCAGCCTGTAAGCAACTATGCATGACAGCAGATGAAACAGGCAAGAGATGAAAATTGAATTGAGAATGTAGTCGGATGAAATGAAGGATGCTCCTGCCAACAGCACCACATACAGCGGTGATGTTGTACCAGCTGTTGGTTCTCCCGCATTGTATTCGAAGAAACGGCCGGCGGCGAAGTTCTCTGCAAAACGAAAATGTATCCAGGTATCGTCAAGCGGAACGCCCATCTTGCCGCCCGTTATATAGTATTCAGCTGTAAGATAAACAGCATAGCTGAACAAACAGGCGAGCAGAATTGCCGGAAGGCAGTATTTCTCTTTCAACTCACGGCCCGGGGAATCGGGTTTTTAATCACCGGCAATTCTTGTTTTGTGACTGTCGCAAATCAGATAAATGCCTTAAGAAGGCCGGATGCGAAAAGATCAGAATACCGCCTGCTCTTCGTAGACTCCGAAGACCTCTTTCAGCTCACCGCACATTTCGCCGAGTGTGACATATTTCCTTGCGCAATCCAGTACTCTCGGCATCAGGTTTGTGCCGTCAACGGCAGACTTCCTTAATTCGGCAAGTGAATTCCTGACATCATCCCGGTTTCTTGAGGCCTTAAGTTCCCTGAGTCTGCTGACCTGTTTCTCTTCAACTTCCTTCGAGATATACAGTATCGGAATATCGATCTTTTCGTCTTCCTCAACAAAGTCATTGACTCCGACAACGATCTTCTCCTTCTTGTCCAGTTCCTGCTGATACCTGTATGCGGCATCTGCGATCTCCCGCTGAAAGAATCCGTTCTCAATGCAGGCAATTACTCCGCCCTGCGAATCGATCAGATCAAAATATTTCTCCGCTTCGGCTTCAATGTCATCCGTGAGTTTTTCAACATAGTAGCTGCCACCGAGAGGATCAGCGACGTTTATGACGCCATGTTCATATGCAAGTATTTGCTGTGTTCGCAGAGCTATCTTTACTGCCTTATCGGAAGGCAGTGCAAGAGTTTCGTCCATGGAATTTGTATGCAGGCTCTGAGTTCCGCCGAGCACCGCCGCAAGCGCCTCAATGGCAGTCCGGACGATGTTGTTCTCTGGTTGTTGTGCTGTGAGTGAGCATCCGGCCGTTTGAGTATGGAATCTCAGCGTCCACGACTTCGGGTTCTTCGCGCCGTACTTATTCTTCATTCGCTTGGCATAGATCCTTCTTGCGGCCCTGAACTTCGCTATCTCTTCAAAGAAATCGAGATGTGAATTGAAGAAGTGCGAGATTCTTGGTGCAAAATCATCCACGTTCATTCCTCTTTCTATGCAGTGCTCAATGTATGCGAATCCGTCTGCAAGAGTGAAAGCAAGTTCCTGTGCGGCTGTCGAGCCTGCTTCACGAATGTGGTATCCGCTCACGCTTACGGGATTGAATTGCGGAACTTCCTTTGTGGAATATTCTATCATGTCTGTGATTATCCTCATTGATTCCTTCGGAGGATAAATATATTCCTTTTGGGCAATGTATTCTTTCAGAATGTCATTCTGCAATGTGCCTCTCAGCTTGCTGAACGGAACGCCCTGCTTTTCAGCAACAGCGAGGTAGAATGCATAGACCATGATGGCAGGGGAGTTGATGGTCATGGATGTAGAAACCTTATCGAGCGGTATGCCGTCAAACAGTATCTCCATATCCTGCAAAGAGGAGATTGCAACTCCGCATATACCGACTTCGCCTTCTGAAAGAGGAGCATCGGAATCCCAGCCCATAAGCGTCGGCAGGTCGAAGGCCGTCGAAAGCCCGGTCTGCCCGTGCTCAAGCAGGTATTTGAAGCGCTGGTTCGTGTCCTCTGGAGTGCCGAATCCCGCGAATTGTCTCATTGTCCAGATCTTTCCCCTGTACATATTATGGTGGATCCCGCGGGTGTAAGGATATTCACCCGGATAACCGATCTCATTGTAGTAGTTTTGTTCTTTCACATCTTCGGGTGTATAGCAGATATCAAGCTCTCTTCCGCTGAGAGAGGTGAACTTCATTCCGTTTGTCTTCGCCTTTTCAGCGGCTTCCAGCCATTCGGCCTTCGAAGCGCTCTTCCTGGGTTCTGAAGAATTGGTCATTAGAATTGGTGTTTAAAAATTGCTGCAAATATAAGACAATCAGCATGCAAAAGGAATTCAATATGTCCATGAACATTCAAACAAAACTTCGCTCACCTTAAAGCTTCTTCTGACTTCTTACATGTTCATTGGTTTTCTTTGGTTGTATCTTTCAACTTTCAAGATTGCGCAGGCCTGTGAAAAAAACAAAACTCATAAAGACTCTTTCTGCATTCTCGACCGAGGAAATCAGAGATTTCAGAAGATTCGTTGATTCCCCGTACTTCAACAGGGAGGGGAAGTATGTGCTCAGATTCTACGATGAACTGATAAAGTATCACCCCTCATTCAATGATCTCCCTGAGCGCGAATCCCTTCATGCTGCAGTTTATGAAGGCAGGAAATACGACGATGTCATAGTCAGAAAAATGTCCTCAGTGCTCCAAAAACTGGCTGAGGAGTTTATGGCTTACGTGACGTTCAGCAAGCTTGGAATACAGAAAGAACTCATTAGTCTTAGAAATTTCAGGGAAAGGGCATTGAGCGACAGCTTTGAGCTTAAGATGAATGAAATGTCGAAAACACTGGGTAACCCTGTTGAAAGCATAGACCTTGAACATTACAGAAACAAGTTCAGGCTTGAAATAGAGAAGATCAACTATTTCATGGAGTCGAATTCATTTGTAAAGGAGCAAAGGAAGTCAATGGAGGAAGTACAGCTGCATGTAGTGTGTGACTGTCTTATGAACCTCCTTGATATCGCTTACAATATACATGTCGGGCTTACAACGATGTTCGCCTCGGAATCAAACATAGCTCTGAAACTGCTTGATCTCACTTCGGTTGAACCCTTTATGAAGGAACTGAAGAAAGCGTCTCCGAAAGATCATGCCATTATAGAACTGTTCTATCTCCGGTATCTCAGTATGGTGAGCTTTGACGATCTGACATATAAAAGATTCAAGATATCGGCCCTTAAGAACCTGGCATCTTTTACCAGAGAGAACAGATTCACCATACTGGTGGCACTGCAAAACTTCTGTATCCGAAAATTCGTCTCCGGGGAAAGAAATTATGCATTAGAACTGCATGAGATTCACAAGGAAATGCTGAAAGGCGGACTGCTGATCAATGAAAGATCCGGATTCATGAACCTTAGCAGTTACAGAAACATCATACTTACTGCAGTCAACCTGAGGAAATTCGAATGGATGGACAGATTTATTGATGAATACAGAGAAAGGCTGTTGCCTGATCAGAGAGAAAGTGTTTCAGCATGGGCACGGTCAACAAGCCTGTATTCACAGAAGAAATTTGAAGATGCGCTTGGAGAGCTTCACAAGGTGAGAAACGATCACTTTCTCACAAAACATGACATAAGGATACTGCAAATGAAAATATTTTATGAGTTGAGGGATTTTGATTCGGCGTTTTCTGCGGCTGATGCTTATAAGAAGATGGTTGAAAATGACAAGGTGTCTTCCGAACTGCACAAGAAATCAAACAGGAATTTTGCTTCCTTTTACATCAGGCTTATCCGGTACATATCGGAAAGCAGGCTAAGCGATCTCAGTTTTCTAAAGCATGAAATTGAGACGACACCGTGCAATTCAAAGGAGTGGTTTCTGGAAAGGCTCGAGAATGAAATAAGCAAAGCCCGGCCGCATGGAAAATCTTGACGTACCGGGCTTTTGTTGCCGGAGACAACGATCAGTGTGCTGTCTTGAAACTGCTTTCGAAGCTTGTAGGAATTGTATTTCCGTTGCTGTCTTTGTAAGAACCTGATCCTTTCATTACTGCGCCGGATTCCTTCAGTTCAAGCGTCCAGTTAGAAGAACCCTGATTGCTCCGGTCTTCAACAGTAAGGACATTTCCTTCGATCTTTCCCTTACCGGTCGTCACGTTTCCGGGTCCGAAAATGTCGAACCACCATGATGTGAAATTTCCATTCCCGTCAACAGCCCAGATTCCTTTGCCTTCATATCTCATTGCTGGATTGTCTTTGGCGGACGATGACACATTTATCATGAGAAACTGATGGTTGAGGTCCCAGCTGATCTCAACATTGCTTTGGAACTGCATGCCGTCTCTTGTTTCTGAGCCCGTGTACTTGCCTACAATTCTTTCAAAGTAGCTGTTTGTAACAGGAGGAGGCAGATAAGATTCCTGCGCTGATGACATGTTAAAGAAGATTGCGATTGCAAAGAGAGCCTTTGCGAAGATTGCGATTGTTTTCATTTTTTTTGTCTCCGTTTGGTTTGATTATTGAATGATGATGCAAATTACTTTCGCTTTCATGAATTCCCAAAGAAAGATTTCCCGAAATGTGAGGAATCTTTACCCTGGCAGCTTCAGGCCGCATTGAACTTACCTTGGCTTAAGATTGACTCCAAAACTCTTCAGGATTATCTTCGGATCTTTCAGAGTCCTGTTCAACAGTTCAAGGGTTTCGGCGAATGAACGCGGGCCTGTTGAAATACCTGCGGCTGTCCGCAACTCAGATCTTTTGCCGCCTGCCGGTTCTTCAAAGTGTCCGTTCACGGCGGCTGGAATGAATGCAGAAGCCGTTGCTGTAATGAAGAGCAGTGCGAAGATCAGATTGATTTTGGAATTCATGTCTGTATGAGTTTTAATTTTTTGTTTAACGAATTGAGCAAAAATGGGAAAAGATATTTGCCCTGACAAAGAAAGTTTTTATGATTTGTGAGGATGATTGCACTTCATCCGTTAGAATGAGTTGCGTGATTGCAAGGATCTGAATCTGAATTGAAGTAGTTGAATGTTCCGGATGAGAGAATCTCATCAGCAGCGGCTGACGAGGATTCTCCCGGGTCAGTGAGATTTATTGCAGTTCATCATGCCTGGAATTGTTCTTGTGAAGACCGCGGCATAAGCTTACTGGCCGTTAGCGAGAATCAGAGTGACTGGAATAATGCCTGATGAATTCTTTGGTCTTTGACAATTCATTTTCAGTATTGCTCTTGATCCCTGGAGTGTGTGAGATGCAGGAATATCATCCTGCAGAAAATCGGAAGCGGCAAACTGGTCAAATAGAGCATTTCGCAGTAGTCAGGAAGAGTCCCTGTTGAAAACAAGAAAGCCCTTCCGCCAAAAGACAGAAGGGCAATAGATTATGTAAGTATCGTTATGGATTCAGAATAACACTGATCTTAATTCACAAACATCCGGGAAATGATTTGTTTTTAACCCGGCATTGAACATGTTATTCAGTTCTTTCCGCCAAGAAGGCCGCCGAGAAGGTCTCCAAGTTGTCCCATTGAAGAGCCTTGCTGTTGCTGCTGCTGACCGCCTCCGAGGAATCCGGCAATATCGTCAAGAATGTTGCCGTCTCCGTTCTGATCAAGGAATGAAGCAAAGCCTGTTGATCCTTCGGGATTTGAATCCCTCTGCTTCGTCAGGTATCCGAGAATCAGAGGTGCAACAAGCGGTATTATCTTCATGGCTGTGCTCATGTTCAGCCCGAATTTTTCGGAGAGAGAATTCGTAAGCTGAGATCCGGAATTTCCAAGCAATCCTCCGAGATCAGGGTCACCGTCTTCCTGTGATCTTTGACCGATAAGTCCACCTATGTCATTGAGCACATCCGGGTTTCCGTACTTGTTAAGTATGTGGTCCACTCTTTCCTGTCCGCCGAAATTTGAGCTTTGGTTCTTGAGTCCGCCAAGTATCATTGGTGCAATTACGGGAATTGCCTGCGTTATGATGTTCGGGTCAATGCCGAGTGTATTTCCGATCTGCTTTGAAGCATCACCCCCAATGTTGTTGAGGAAGTCACTGATGAAGTCTGACATGATAGTATTTGTTTAGTTTTTAGTTCTCAGTTTCTGTTAGAAGATCTCTTTTCCGCGCTTCTTATGAGGTCAATGATCTCTACGGGAAGGGGATAACCATCCCTGAATTCAAGAAATGCCACATGCAGATGAGTCTTGCCCTGAGGCATAACAGCTTTGCGTCCCGTCCTTCCAACTTCTCCGATCTTGTCACCTGCTTTCAGAACCATGCCGGGAAGTACATTTACTTCTGACAAGTGAGAGTAGTAAAACAATCCGTTGTTGGTCACGTCATAGATCTTAACATATCTTCCGCCCCGCAATGTTGAACCGGGCTTCCAGGACGAGTCAATTGCAACTACAACTCCGCTGCTCATGCTTACAACATCAACCGGCTTTCCGGTCGAGTCATCGAGAAGGTCCTTGTTGCTGTCGAGGATCATAATATCGTGAGCCGGATGGCCCTTCGAATTACTGCCCTGAAAATAGTCATACTCACCGAGCCGGAAGTCATTCCCGCCGTCTCTGTAAGTTATGTAAGAGTAGTTTGCAAGCGGAAAGGCCCAATTCTCCTTGCTAACTGTAATGCCGCCCATCTTGTAAAAATACCGCCTGAGCTGCGGGAGGTAACTCTTTATCAGTTCCTGCGCTTCATCTTTGTCTATGCTTCCGGTTACGATCTTCCTGTCCGTCTCGTCAAACATAAAAGCGGCGAGCGGTGAAGTGTCATGCTGTGCCACCGAATTAACCGGATGAACAGTTACAGCAACCAATATGAACAGCACAATTGTCTGAACCGTCTGAAGTCCGTACAACTGCGCTTACTTTTTCTTTGCCATCAGGTTCAGAGCGCTGCCGTGGTTGAACCACTCGATCTGCTGTGCATTCATTGTATGGTTCAGCATCACTTCTTCACTGCTTCCGTCCGTATGAATTATCCGCATCTTAACCTGGGAGCCCGGAGCAAGATTCGAAACGTCAATATCAACCACATCGTCCTCCCTTATCTTATCATAATCAGCCGGGTTTACAAACGTCAGCGGCAGCATGCCTTGCTTTTTCAGGTTTGTTTCGTGAATCCTCGCGAATGATTTCACAACTATCGCCTTCCCTCCCATGAACCGCGGTTCCATTGCCGCATGTTCTCTTGAGGAACCTTCGCCGTAATTCTCTTCTCCGACCACTATCCAGCCGATTCCGGAATGCTTGTAATCTTTTGCGGTCTTAGGTACTTCCTCATACTTTCCGCTGAGATGATTCTTAACCGAATTCATCTTGTCGTTGAACGAGTTGACCGCACCTATGAACATGTTTCCTGAAATGTTGCTGAGATGCCCTCTGTATTTGAGCCACGGGCCGGCCATCGAGATATGGTCTGTTGTGCATTTGCCTTTTGCCCTGAGAAGTATCCTCATTCCCTTAAAGTCCTTGTCTTTGACCGGCGCCTTGAACGGTTCCAGTTTTTCAAGTCTCATGCTTTCAGGGTGAATGATGACCTCTACCGAAGATCCGTCTGCGGCGGGAGCAACATATCCGTTTTCACCGGTAATGAATCCTTTTTCGGGAAGTTCATTGCCTGCGGGCGCATCAAGTTTCACCTGCTCTCCGCTTTCGTTGGCCAGTGTGTCTGTAAGAGGATTGAATGTGAGCCTTCCGGCCATCGCGAGGGCAGTAACAATCTCGGGAGAAGCGACAAATGCATGAGTAGCGGAGTTGCCGTCATTTCGTTTTGAGAAGTTTCTGTTGTATGAAGTAATGATCGAATTCTTTTCTCCGTCCTTAACGTCATGTCGTTTCCATTGCCCTATGCAAGGACCGCACGCGTTTGCCAGCACAAGTCCTCCCGCCTTCTCAAATATCTCAAGCTGTCCGTCTCTTTCAATAGTAGCGCGGATCTGTTCAGAGCCGGGAGTAATTGTAAATTCGGACTTTGCCTTCAGGCCCTTTGCAAGTGCCTGGCCGGCAACAGATGCCGAGCGCTCCATATCTTCATAAGAAGAATTTGTGCAACTGCCGATAAGTGCAACTTTCAGCTCTTCCGGGTAACCGTTCTCTTTTACTGCGTCCTTGAATTTCGAAATGGGCCATGCAAGGTCCGGAGTGAAAGGTCCGTTCACATGTGGCTCAAGGGTTGAAAGATCTATTTCGATCACCTCGTCATAATACTTTTCACTTCCTTCATCGGCTTTCAGAAGTCCGCTTACTGAATCTGCCATGTTTGCAATTTCTTCTCTGCCTGTAACGGAAAGATACTTCGCCATGCGTGAATCGTATGGGAACAGGGAAGTTGTTGCTCCGATCTCAGCTCCCATGTTGCAGATAGTGCCTTTACCGGTTGCAGAAATGCTTGAAGTTCCTTCGCCGAAATATTCCACAATAGCTCCTGTACCACCTTTAACGGTCAGTATCCCGGCAAGCTTGAGAATCACATCTTTAGGTGATGTCCATCCGGACATCCTGCCCGAGAGCTTAACCCCGATGAGTTTGGG
The DNA here is from genome assembly GCA_964615795.1 of uncultured Ignavibacteriaceae bacterium. Taxonomy (GTDB): domain Bacteria; phylum Bacteroidota; class Ignavibacteria; order Tepidaquicellales; family Tepidaquicellaceae; genus JADJAH01. The sequence continues at coordinate 20,091 of CAZTQR010000009.1, read as the reverse complement.
AAATTTCAGTTCCCAGGGCATGCCGGCCATCACGTCAACAGCATCTGCGCCGCCGACACCGATTGCGATCATTCCGAGGCCTCCTGCATTCGGCGTGTGAGAGTCAGTTCCTATCATCATGCCTCCGGGAAATGCATAATTTTCAAGAACTACCTGATGAATAATTCCAGCGCCCGGCTTCCAGAAACCGATTCCGTACTTGTTTGAAACACTGGCTAAAAAGTCATAGACCTCCTTGTTGTCGCCGTATGCTCTCAGCAGGTCATTCTTTGCACCAACCTCAGCTTCTATCAGGTGGTCGCAGTGCACAGTGGAGGGCACGGCAACTTTAGGAATTCCTGCAGACATGAATTGAAGAAGCGCCATCTGCGCGGTTGCATCCTGCATAGCCACTCTGTCGGGCCTGAAGTCAACGAAATCTTCGCCGCGCCTGAACTCCTTGCTTACAGGGTTCCAAAGATGCGCATAAAGAACCTTCTCTGCATATGTCATTGGCCTTGAAAGGATCTTTGAAGCGGCATCCACCTTCTCTTTGTATCCGGCATAAACATTTTTTATCAGATCTAGATCAAAGATCATTGCTGAGTTTCTCCTTTGTCAGTTTTATTGTTCGAAAGTATTTGATCAATTGTAATTTGCTTGTCGGGATATTTGAACTTCAGAAAGAGTCCGGCTACAGCCCTCACGTCCTTTTCACAATACTCTTTGATCTTTTCAACATTATTCTCTATCCAGTAAACTTTCCAAACATCCTTTCCTTCCATTTTGTCTTTGGGAGTAGGGATTCCGAAACATGTGACGAGCAGTTCAAGGGATGTGTAACTTTTGTAATCGCCGAATTTCCAGAGCTCCATTGTGTCAATCAGGTTCACTTCCCACGGTTTCTTTCCGGCATTGTCAAGCAAAGGCGGAATAGGAAGTGAGTTGATGAGGCATCTCCTTGCTATATACGGGTAGTCGAATTCCTTTCCGTTATGCGCGCACATAGAGGTTATGAAGAAGTCACCGTTTGCATCCGACTTCGGCTTTGAAAGAAATGAACTGAACTCTTCCAGAAGTTTTCTTTCGTCATGCCCGTAAAATGATTTCTCGATAAACGTGCCGTCAGCAAAATAAGCGGCCGAGATGCAGACGATCTTTCCGAATTCCGCATAAATTCCCGCACGTTCATAAAGCTCTTCAGGAGTCATTTCTTCTCTCTCCGAAGTTGATCTCATTTTTTTGTTCCAGAGTTCCTTCCGCAGTTCGTCAAGCCCGGAGTAATCGGGCTGCTGAGGAACCGTTTCCACATCCAGGAACAGCATGCCTCTCCAGTCAATGTTATTCAGCATAGTTGTCAGTTTTGATTTTGCAAATATGTTTTCGTGATTCTCTTCTCATCATGATCTTTATGGATCGTTAACTATCCAATCAACAGGGCATCAATCTTTTGTATATCACCCGCAGGAAGACTGCAGGCGCGGTTTCTGCAAACGTAAACGACGTTCTCTGATTTGCTTCCGGTGATCTTTGCCAGAAACGGAAACAGCTTCTCCGTTTCGCCGTCGGCGCAAAGGAGAACACTGTTTGGCAGATACAGAGAACGAATGTGATCTGCCAGCTCCTTTGCCCTTCCTGACTTCGCATCACCGCTTACAATAATCTCCTGAGGACTTTCTGCAAGGAACCTTACTGCATTCAGCATCGCGGGACTTGAGAAAGGCATTGTCCTGAGATCAGCGGCAAACAGTTTAAGCGATCTGTCTGCTATCCCGGAGAAATCCGGATTGCCGGTCATAGCGGAAAGTTTCAGCAGGTTCATTATCTGAACGGCATTACCAGACGGCTCTGCACCGTCATAAGTCTCTTTTGTCCTGAGTATAAGGTCAGTTTCATCCGGCCCCGCATCATAAAAGCCCCCGTTCTCCGAGTCATAGAATGTTCCGAGCACAGTGCCGTTGAACTTAAGCGCTAGTGTAAGGTAGTCGGCTTTGAATGTTGACTCATACAGCTTTATCAGCGCCTCGATGAAGAAAGCATAATCTTCGAGAGTTCCTGAGAATCTCGCCTCACCGTCTTTATATCTGTGAAGAAGATGATCCCCGTCCTTACCGGTTGTGAGATTTGCGAGAATGAACTGTGCCGCCTTCTCGGCAATGTTAATGTATTCGTCTTTTCCGGTTGCGCCATAAAGTGTACAAAGCCCGGATATTGCAAGTGAGTTCCAGCTTGTGAGGATCTTGTCGTCAAGTGAAGGTGCAGGGCGCTTGCTTCGGATCGAAAGAAGCTTGCTGTTCGACATTGAGATGAGCCCGGCAGTTTCCTCGTGTGTCATGCCGAACTTCTTTGCCGTATCAAAGAGGTCATGTGAAATGTACAGCACGTTCTTCTTTCCGAACACTTCATGCGGATCGTGAATTGTGTTGCCGTGGGCTTCAATGCCGTAATGGTAGCAGTATATCCTCGAAACTTCCGCCCCAAGCGCTTCATCAATTTCCTGCTTAAGCCACAGATAATACGCACCTTCTTCTTTCTTTCGCGGCTCGTCTGACGAGACAGCACTTTCTGCATCTTCAGCTGAGTAGAAAGCCCCGTCAGGTGAAAAAAGGTTCGTCATCATATATTCGGCTGTCTTCTCCGCAACAGATAAGAAGAAAATGTTCTTTGTTATCTTATAGGCATTTGTGTAAACAGTGACAAGCTGTGCCTGATCGTAAAGCATCTTCTCAAAGTGGGGAACACGCCAGTACATATCCACCGAGTATCTGTGAAATCCCTTGCCGAGATGATCGAAAGTGCCTCCTTCGTACATCTTCTTGAGAGTGTGCAACGTCATATCCAAAGCGGGAAATTCTTTGTTACACTGATAAATGTTCAGAAGGAAGTCCAGTCCGGGAGGCCTTGGAAACTTGTTGCCTGAGCCGAATCCGCCGTTCTCAGGATCGTATGCGTTCTCAAACTTTGTAAGTGCATTGCTGAACAGGGAAAGAGTTATCTCTTCACTGCTGTCATTTACTTCACCGAGCCTTGCATTGATAGCGCTGACAATCTTGTCTCCGCTTTGTAAGACTTCGTCCTTTTTGTTGAGCCAGATCTTGTGGATCTCTTCAATGACATCTTCAAAGCCGGCTCTTCCGTATTTTGATTTTGGGGGAATGTAAGTGGCTGCGTAGAATGGTTTGAGGCCGGGTGTAAGGAACAGGCTCATAGGCCAGCCTCCTCCTCCTGTTATTGCCTGAAGCACAGTCATGTAAACTCTGTCAACGTCCGGCCTTTCCTCCCTGTCAACTTTGATATTGACAAAGTACTCGTTCATAAGTCCGGCTATCCCGGCATTTTCGAACACTTCCCGTTCCATAACATGGCACCAGTAACAAGTAGAGTAACCGATGGATAAGAAGATCGGTTTATCCTCTTTTCTCGCTATCTCAAATGATTCTTCTGACCATGGATGCCAGTCAACCGGATTGTATGCATGCTGAAGCAGGTACGGGCTCTTTTCATTGATTAGCTTGTTTGGGGCGGAAGTGTTTGTCTGCATATTACGAACAAGTGAAGGTAGTAATTGCTAAAAATGAATATAGCTAATTTCGATTTTTATTTAAACGGGATTTTTGATTCGTGGGGACAAATTACTGTAATGCCTGAAGCAGACGAGTGAAGCGTTTGCGGCCGCAAATGAAGAGGGAGCAAATGATTCATTTGCTCCCCCAAAGATCTGCAGTATTGTTTGAACAGAACGAATCAGTCGTTCTTCAGCTTGAATTTGCCGACACCCGACTTCCTGAGATCCTTGACTGTCGGATTGCCCTTGCATCTTATGTTGCCTGCGCCTTCGATCGCCGGATAAATGACATCCGTAACATAGACATTGGCATTGCCCACGCCACTGCATTTTATCTTAAGTGTTTTGATGCTCATGTCTTCGGCCTTCACATTCCCTACGCCCGAGATCAGGAAATCGCCTTCGTCCGCACTTCCTTCAAGCTTGATGTTGCCGACTGAAGCCATTTCAAGTACAAGTTTGCCGGCTTCGAGATCCAGATTAATATTGCCAACGCCGTTCGATTCAATCTTAAGTTCGCTCAAAGAAATCTTGCCCCCGGAGGAGATATTTCCGACTCCGTTGTTTGAAAGTGTCTTAAGGTCTTTAAGAGTCACATACACATCCATCTTAGTGGTGTTCTTAATGCTGACGTCATCTTTTAGCTCAATTCTCAAAGTGCCGCCGTTTACCACGGGCTTAATGTATTGCTGAAGATTTTCGTCAGTCTCAATTACTACCTTCTCTTCCGTGCCCTGAGTAAGTACGGTATTGAAGATGCCGTTCAGTTCGATCTTGTCAAAAGATCCCACGTTGTAAGTCCTCTTTGCAACGGTTCCGTTGCCTTTGACTGACTGTGCGCCTGCGGCGCTGAATGAAATGAGCATCAGGACGGGCAGAATTGCTGTTAACAGAATTTGTGTTCTCATGGCTAAAGGTTTTTCCCTGATTAACGAATTACATTAAACTAAGTTTCAAAGGGATGCCCTGCCACGATAATAGCGGAGCTAGTTCCTGTTCTTGAAATTAGATATCCGCATATCAAGAAAAGTCTCAAAGTCAAAATCATCAAAATCACTGATCTTCTCAAACATCTCTTCGGCGGCTTTCCTGCTGCCTCCGTCGTAGTAGATCTTTCCGAGTTCAAAGTATGAATGCGGGACGAGCCATGTCTCGGTTTCAGGCTCAAGTTTCAGGCAGAGCATGAACTGCTTTTCAGCTTCTTTCTTGTTGCCCTTGTAACTGTATGCGAGCCCGAGATTGTAATGCAGTCTGATCTTGTCATCATCCGTACCGCTTTTCAGATGCTCGTTGTTCTTCATCATTGTCTCGTATTTTTCTATGGCACCGTCAACATTGCCTGACTCGCGCAAATTAAGTCCTTCTATCATATCTTTCTCAAACTGTCTCAGGGGTGAAGCAATTCTCTCCTGCGCATACCTGTAGAAGAACTTGTCCACTTCGCCGTCTCTCTCATTTATGAAATCCTTTCGTACTCTTTTATAAGTTTCAACTGCCTTTGAACGGTCACCAAGCAATTCATAAGATATTCCCATGGTGAACATGTGAACATTCAGCCTGTCGCCATGATTTGCATATTTCATGAAACTTTCGAGATACTGAGCCGCCTTACTGAAATCACTGAGTCTGAAGTATGCGTTACCAAGAACCGCACTCGCTGACTTTGTTATTTCGTCTTTGAAGGATTCGGTATTCATGCTGAGCGCTGTATTGGCTTCTTCTATAGCTTCATTGGTTTTGCCCGACTGCAGGAGCAGGCTTGCATGGAAAACCCGGAATACGGAGCTTTGAGGATAATCGGCTACAAGCTGAGCCGAAAGCTCAACGGCCCTGTTGTCATTTTGCTCACGCTCGTCAAGTGAGAATATGGAAAGAAAGACCTTCGAATCAACCCTTGTGAATTTTCCTTTATTCATGGAATTGCGGAGAAGTTCAACACCGTTTCTGATGTCGCCTTCAAAACCGATTAGAGAAAGCAGCCATTTGAACTTGTCCGGAACAAATCCAAGCGCGATCTTGTACAGTCCGAGACCCATGTAGGCGTCATAGTAATCGGGCTTCAGCTTGACAAGCTCATTGAGAGTCCTGTAACCGGAGTTGCCGTCGGACGCAGCTTCAAGAAGGTTCTTGTTCAGGCTGAGCATCAGCAGCGACCTGTAACTGTGCGACATTCCTTTGAAATACATTGCGTCGTAATTCCTCTCGTCCTTTTCAAGGATCTTGTCGGCCTTTTCAATCACATCAGATGACTGTTTCAGAAATTTATTGAAGGGCTCATCCTTTCTGGAAGGAAGAGCATCGTAAAATGACAGCAGAGATTCATAAAAATAGCCGCTCAGTTCATTAGGGTATGACGACTGTATGCTCCTGAACTTTCTTTCTGCGTCATCGAATCTGAGATTGTAAACATCTTCAAGCCCTGACATGATCTCACCCTCTAGCGATCCGCCGGCAATTGAGAACTTTGAGAAGAAGAACAGGATCAGCGTGCAGATTATATAGCTTTTTTTCATTTAGATATTCTGAGAAATTTCACGATTTAACTGACTTGCATAAGAATGCGTTCCAATCAGTTATTAAATGGTTTCCTGACTCGAATCATCAGTTGTTTTGGCATCTTTAGCTTTCTTTTGGAAACGGATTGATATATATTTGCCACTTAACTGACGGAGGAATATGCCCAAAATAATTTTCGAAATAAATTACAACATTATACCCGGAAAGAAGGAAGGTTACCTGTCCACCATTGAGGAGCTTAAAGGGAGGATAAGGGACACGGGGCTTGATTATTCGGTATTTGAAAGCAAAAAGGACCCCGAAAACTTCACCGAGATGTATATCTGCAAAGATGAGCAGGAGTTTGAAGCGCTTGAAGACAATCAAAGCGATGAGACGATTCAACTGACTCAAAAGCTTTTTGATGAGTACATCAAAGACAATAAGGTCACATACTCGACGAAGTACGAGGTTTGACCCTTAGCGCAAGGAAGAAATTTTTGAGAGTGGCTGATTTTCCGGCTACTCTCTTTTTGTTAAATTACGGCAAACCGGGTTCGACATAATGTACAAGGCAATGTCAAATGTCCAAAAAGGTTTTTCGGGAATTGACTTCGCAAAGAGTCCTGCAGTAAGGCTCATAATTGCGCTTGCCACATTCTTTTTGCTCTTTTGGATGCTTCCCCGGTATGAGAACATTGAATCGAAATACGAAGTGGGCGCAGTATGGTCCGAAGAGGACCTTATCGCGCCTTTTTCATTTCCGATATACAAGGACGACATTGACTATGAAAAGGAAAAACAGGATGTACTGAAGAATCTCGCACCGGTCTTTGACAGAGTGTCCGCTGAGAACAGTGTTTCAGATACTCTTGCAATGATCAGCTCGGGAGTGTTGAAGGTTCTGCAATCGGCAAGCGATCTTGAGAGATCAGGCAACGGATTTGTAAATTCAGAGTCACTTGACTCTGTGAAATCACTTGTACCCGTAAGGATGTCTTTTCCTGAGTGGGAATTCCTGCACAGTATTTACAAACAATCCCCGGCTGAGCTGGATGCGTTTTTCAATTCTCTGCAAACCGCAGTCACGGAAATCTCAGGACTGGACATTGTTGACCTCGAAAAGTCAATGGTCCGTGCCGGAAAGCTTTCGGTAAAAGAATCCGGCAACAAGCTTCAGCAGGTCATTGACACAGAAAAGATCTACGACTCTGACGGGGCCGCAAGGCTCGTATCAAACACACTCCCGCTTGATTCTAATCTGAGCGAGATTGCATTCAGAACAGTGAAGTTTCTTGCCAAGCCCAACCTGATCTATAATGCTGAGCTTTCTGAACTTGAAAAACAAAACAGAATTGAACAGATACCGAAGACCATTGGAATTGTAAGAGAGAATGAAAGGATCATAAGCAAGCATGACCCTGTGAACAGGATCACAAAAATGAAACTCGATTCTTACAAGAGGGTCAGGCTTGAGAAGATCGGAGTGCAGGATATGCTTCTTCAGCAGATCGGGAAGCTTCTCACCGTGTTTGTTCTGCTAATGGTGCTCGGTTTCTTTCTTTATTACATTCGGCCGAACGTCTATAACGACAATCTCAAACTCCTAATCCTTGCATCTCTCATTCTTGTGGAAGGTTTCCTTGCATTCATCAGCCTCAAGCTCAATACGCCTGCTCCGGTTGAACTTCTCATATTTGTTCCGGTAGCTTCCATACTTCTTACGATCATATTTGACTCAAGGCTTGCCTTTTATACTGTTACGATCACATGCTTCTTCATTGCCGTAATAAGAGGAGGGGACTTCTCAGTTGCATTCATTTCCTTCTGCGGCTCGGTGCTTGCCATCTTCAGCGAAAGGGACATCAAGAACAGGTCACAGATATTCAGATCATTCTTTTTCATACTCATCGGATATACGCTGTCCATTCTTGCAGTGAACCTTGTGAAGATCGACGACACGCAGAAGATCTTCACCAAACTTCTGTTTGGCGGCATCAATGCAGTAATGTCTCCTGTCATTGCATTCGGACTGCTGATTTTTTACGAGAAAGTGTTCAGAGTCACTACAGACCTTACGCTTCTTGAGCTTACTGATTTCAACCATCCTCTTCTCAAGGAATTATCTTCAAAGGCACCGGGAACATTTCATCACAGCATAATTATGGGAAACCTCTCGGAAGCGGCGGCGGAGTCAATAGGCGCCAACAGCATACTTGCAAGGGTAGGCTGTTACTATCACGATATCGGCAAGATGCTGAAGCCGCAGTACTTCATAGAGAATCAGCTTGACATGAACAACAAGCACAATGAACTCAATCCGAACATGAGCACGAAGATAATAATCTCCCATGTAAAGGACGGCATTGAGCTTGCAAAAAAGCATCGCTTGCCTCAGCAGATAATTGATTTCATTCCTATGCATCACGGCACAACTCTTGTCGCCTACTTTTATGACAAAGCAAAGAGCGCTTCAAGAGAAGAAGTGAGCGATATTACATACAGATATCCCGGTCCAAAACCGCAGACCAAGGAAACAGGGATCGTAATGCTTGCAGATGCTATTGAAGCAAGCACAAGAACAATTGAGGACCCCTCTCCGCAGAAGCTCGAAAACAGGATCATCGAAGTGATAAGGTCCAGGTTCACGGAAGGTGAACTTGACGAGTGCGACCTCACATTGAGGGACCTTACCAAGATAAAGGACAGTTTTCTTAAGATCCTTGTGGGGATACATCATCACAGACTGAAATACCCCGACAAGAATCAGCTTGAGCTTGTTACGGAAAGAGAACACAGGAAAGCTTCAGGTGATGAGTGACGGGTTTCAGCTGCATAAGAAACTCTATGCCGGACATCTCAGAACAGAAAGGTCACTTTCGGAAAATACCGTTTCCTCATATTTGTCAGACATTGACAAATTCACTGACTACTGCAGATCCGAGCTGGAAATTGACACTCCGGGCAGAGTGCTTACCGATCACATAACTTCATTTCTAAGCCATTTGAACAATGATCCGGCAAACGGCATCGCATACTCAGGCAAATCGGTTGCAAGGATGATATCATCACTTAAGTCTTTTTTCGCATACCTTGAGGATGAGAAAGTGATTGTCGGTTCGCCTCTTGAGAACATTCAGTCTCCGAGAACATCAAGGCTCATTCCGGAAGTGCTTACCGTTGAGGAGGTCGTTGCCATGCTTGAAATGCCCGAGGCCTCAGACAAGCTTGGCTGCAGGGACAAGGCATTGCTTGAAGTTATGTATGCCTGCGGACTTCGCGTAAGCGAAGCAGCGGGGCTGAAGCTGTCGGACATACTTCATGAGCAGGGGATAATCAGGATCATGGGAAAAGGTTCGAAGGAACGGATCGTACCGATCGGAAAAGAGGCCCTCAAAGCAACAAACAATTATCTCGGAAACAGCAGGCCTCTTCTGAGGAAAGAGAAGTCAAAAGACATTGTCTTCCTCAATTTCAGGGGAGGAAGACTTTCGAGAATGGGGATCTTTGACATAGTCAGAAAATATGCCGGGCTTGCCGGGATCAAAAAGAGCGTTCATCCGCATACCTTGAGGCACACATTTGCCACCCACCTCCTGCAGGGAGGCGCCGATATCAGGATAATTCAGGAGATGCTCGGGCATACGGACATTTCCACAACTCAGATATACACCCACGTCAGCAGGGAATACCTTATCGAGGTTCACAAAACGTTTCATCCGAGAGCTTGATTCAAACATAGTTAAATTGAACAAATGCATTATAATTAGTATATTTAGCTAAATTCAACTCAACAATAACAACTTTCAGGAGAATAATCATGTCATTTAAACTGAGATCAGGCTTTCTCTTACTTTCTTTCCTTCTGCTAGGAGCATCAATCTATTATTCGGGATGTTCATCAGCCGAATCAACTACGGGAAAACTGGCATTCACACAGCAGGACTTTGCAAAGGCCGAATCCGAACTGAAGAAAGGATTGGCCATTGACGGAACTGATGACGAAGCGTGGTACATGCTTGGATATTCACAGGTTGAACTGGGCAAGCTTGATGATGCTGCAAAGTCATTTGAAAAGTGCAGGTCAATTTCATCAAACTACAACGACAAGATCACTCAATTCTGGGTTGAGAAATTCAACATGGGGGCGAAGGAATTCAAGAACGGAATTGACTACGAAAACAAGAAGGACAAAGCCGGGGCAAAGGCGGCATATGAAAACGCGCTGAAGGCATTCACTGCATCAAATGTTATCATGCCGGACAGCCTGAAGTCACTCAGTGCAATAGGCGAGACCTACCTTGCTCTCGGACAGCCTGAAAAGGCTCTTGAGATCTTCAATGACCTGGCATCAAAATCAAAATCCAAAGAAAGCGCCGAAAAGGTTGCAAGAATTGTGTTTGAAACCGGAATGGGCATGATGCAGATGAATAACTTTGAATCAGCAGCAAAGACCTTCGAGAGAGTTCTTAAAGTCCCGTATCTTCCAAAGGATGATGTATATTATGAGACTTCAGCTTACAATGCCGGACTGGCACATGCCAAGATAGGTGAAGGCATGAGATCCAAGGATGAGAACAGCGAATACAGAGGCGAGTTTGAAAAGGCAAAAGGATACCTGGAGCCGCTTACTGTAAGCCTTAAAGAGAAGAGTCTTGAGCCGAAAATATATGAACTTCTGGTTTCCGTTTATGCAAATCTTGGAATGACGGAAGAAGCTCAAAACGCACTCAAGAAGAAGGACGAACTGAAGAAGTGATTTTCTTAGCTGATAAGTGATGTCAGAGAGCAGCAAAGCGGGCAGTACGGGTACTGGGAGGCTTTTTTGGGGAATAATGATCGCGTTGATTGTTGTGACACTGCTGTTCTTTGCCTTTTCAATTTATTATTTCGGCCGTGTCATTTCCGGTTCTTCCAGATACAGTGAAAGAAAAGGGAAGAGCAGTGAGAAAGTAGGTGTGGTTGACCTGAATTTCACCATCATCTCATCCGAGCCTTTGGTCAGGCAGTTCAAGGAGTTCGGCGAAGACAAGTCGATCAAGGCGATCGTGCTCAGGGTGAACACACCGGGAGGCGGAGTTGCCGCTTCTCAGGAGATGTATGAAGCGATAAAAAAGGTCAGGGATTCCGGAAAGCCGGTGGTTGTGTCAGTATCAAGTCTTGGGGCAAGCGGCGGCTACTATGCTGCGTGCGGCGGAAATGTGATAGTTTCCGACCCCGGATCATTGGTCGGAAGCATTGGGGTGATAATATCACTGACAAACTTCAAGGACCTTGCAGAAAAGCTCGGAATATCGGAGACAGTTATTAAGAGCGGAGAGTTAAAGGATGCCGGAAACCCATTACGGGAGCTTAACGATAAAGACAGGGAATATTTCCAGAGCATAGTTGATGATTCGTATGACCAGTTTCTTGATGTAGTGTCAACAGAGAGGAAGATCAACAAGGATTCACTCAGAAAGTATGCCGACGGGAGGGTATTCACTGGCCGGCAGGCAAAGGAGATCGGACTGGTTGATTCTCTCGGCACGTTTGATGATGCACTGATGATGGCGGGCCGAATGGCGGGCATAGAAGGGGAGCCGACCATTGTAAGAAAGAGGGAAAGGGTGACTTTTTTTGAGATGGTTGTGGAATCTCTCGGAAGGAATGAACTCAAGGAAGTCAAGGACGAACTGAAGCAGGAATATCTGGAGCAACCGATGCTTCAGTACAAGTTTGTTTATTAGTGCAAATCAAAACTTTGCGTAAATGACCAGAGCGCAGATAGCCGCAGCTATTTCGGAAGCAACGGGCCTTAGCAAGAAAGAGACGGAAATAGTGGTTGAGGGTTTCATAAGCTGTATCATTGACTCGCTCAGGAGGAATGAAACAGTTGAAATCAGGGGATTCGGAACTTTCAAGAACAATGTAAAGAATCCGAGGATTGCAAGGAATCCTAAGACCGGCGAGAAGATTGCCCTGGGAAAGAGATACATTCCGATGTTCAAGGTTTCAAAGGAGTTCAAGAAGATAGTTCAGGATACACTCGGCACAAAAGAAGTTTAATCAAAATCAAAATCAAACAGAAAGGACAACATCATTAATGCCTTGCGGTAAGAAGAGAAAGCGCCATAAAATGGCGACGCACAAGAGGAAGAAGAGACTCAGAAAGAACAGACATAAGAAGAAGATAAGATAGTATTGAGTTTGGGGCCGCCGAATATATATTCGGCGGCAGTCCTACAGCCATCTCTTAAGAAATCTAACCGACTTTTCCTTTCCCAGGATCTCGGCAATTGCAGGCAGTTCAGGGCCGTTTTCACTTCCGGTGAGCGCTATTCTCAGCGGCTTGAACAATGCCTTTCCCTTGATCCCGGTTTCGGCCTGCACTTCGGCCACAGCCGACTTATATAAGTCGGCTGTAAGTTTGTCAACACTCTCTAGTTTGCCAATCAGCGCGGCAATTGCTTTCTTCGATGATTCTGCCTCAAGTATTTGCCTTAGTTCATCTTTTTCAAGCTGAACTTCATCCGAAGAAAATACCCTCACGTGTTCAGGGATCTCGTCAAGCTTATTGAGATATACTCTTATAGTCTTCAGTATCATTTTAACCCGCTCAGTATCGCTTGTGTCTATTCCGGTACCGCTGAAATACGGCAATGAAAGCCCGGCAAGCTTGTCAATATCATACTCCTTTATGTATGCGTTGTTCATCCAGTTCAGTTTGTCGGGATTGAATACAGCTCCTGATGTCTGAACCCTCTCTATGCTGAACTCCTTTATCAGATCGTTCATTCCGAAAAACTCCCTCTCATCTCCTTCTCCCGGATTCCATCCGAGCAGGGCTATGAAATTAACCAGAGCTTCCTTGAGATAACCTTTTCTCAGATAATCCTCAACAGCAACATCTCCCTGTCTCTTGCTCAGTTTCGTTTTGTCGCGGTTGAGAATGAGCGGCACATGTGCCATTGCCGGTACATCCCATCCAAATGCCCTGTACAGAAGTATGTGCTTCGGAACAGATGTTATCCATTCTTCTCCGCGAATAATGTGTGTTATTCCCATGAGGTGATCGTCAATCACATTCGCCAGGTGATATGTCGGAAAGCCGTCAGACTTCAGAAGGATCTGGTCATCAACAATGTCTGAATCAATTTTAATAGTGCCTTTTACCAGGTCATTGAATCTTATCTCTTCTCCAAGCGGCACCTTCAGTCTGATCACACGGGGAGCGCCTGATTCCAGTTTCTCGTCTATTTCATCATCACTAAGGTCCCTCCCTCGCCTGTCATACATTGTCTGCTTGCCTTCCAGTTGCTGCAGCCTCCTCATTTCCTCAAGCTCTTCAGGCGTTTCAAAAGCATAATATGCATATCCCTTTTGGAGGAGTTCATCGCAGTACCTCTTGTAAATTTCCAATCTTTCAGACTGGAAGTAAGGGCCGTAATCTCCCCCTGCCACCGGGCCCTCGTCAAAAGTAATTCCAAGCCTTTCCAGGGAACTAATGAGGTTCTCTACAGCTCCTTCAACTTTCCTTGTCTGATCGGTGTCTTCAATTCTGAGAATGTTCTTTCCGCCGTAATGCCTGGCGAAAAGGAAATTGAACAATGCTGTTCTCAATGAACCTATATGCACGTATCCGGTAGGGGAAGGTGCAAATCTTACTCTCACTTCGTTTGCCATTACTGTCTGTTGTTGATTATCAATACGAATTCTCCTTTTTCCGGAAACTGCATTACGGACAGCTCCCTGAGAGTTCCTCTCAGTGTCTGCTCAAATTTCTTGGTCATTTCCCTTGAAACGGATGCTTCCTTATTCCCGAAATGTTCCAGCAGTTCTCTCAGTGTCTTCCTGATCCTGTACGGCGATTCCATGATCACAATAAGCGACCTGATCTCTGCGAGTTCCTTGTGCGCTCCTGCCCTGCCTTTCTTTTGCGGGAGGAAGCCGCGAAAATAGAAATCGCCTGTTTCAAAGCCGGATATCACCAATGCGTGTATCACTGAGCTGCTGCCCGGAATTGTTCTTACATCTATCCCTTCATCTATGCAGCGCCTAATCAGCATTGAACCGGGGTCGGATATGCAGGGTGTGCCGGCATCTGATAAGAGTGAGCATGTAAATCCCTGCTTAAGCGTATCAATTACACGGTCTGCCTTTCTCGATTCAACGAACGAATAATAGCTGACCAGCTTTGCGCTGATTCCGTAGCTTTTCATCAGAATGCCCGTGCGTCTTGTGTCTTCGCAGTATATCACATCACTGCTCCTGAGTATTGCAAGTGCCCTGAATGAGATCTCCTCAAGATTTCCTATCGGCGTTGAAACCACATACAGGCACCCCTTTTCGGCTCTGATGCTGCTGAAGCGATCCGAAGTACCGGCAATTACTGCAGCTGATTCCGCTGAAAACAATGAGAAGGAGTTATGATAGAAATAAGAATTTCAAAAGAGTATTTTATAATAGTCAATTTGATAAGAATTTTAAATTTAGAATTTGATGTTGGTCATAGGAAAAAATCCTGTAAGTGAATTGCTGAACTCCGATCCGGGATTCATAAATAAGATTGTGCTTCTGAAGAAGATCAAACCGGATGACAAGCTGAAAGACATTGTTAAACTTGCAAAGGATCACCGCATAAACACCATGTTCCTCGGCTACAGCGACTTCAGAAAGTTCTTCAGCAGCAAGAACAAGGAAGAGGGAATCTCCCAGGGTGTTATTGCTTTCGTGAAGGACTATGAATACAAGCCGCTGAGGGAAATGGTGGAAGACTGCAGGAAGGTTAAGAATCCTCTTGTCCTCATACTCGACAACATCACTGATCCGCATAATCTCGGAGCTATTGCAAGGTCAGCCGTATGCCTCGGCGCTGACGGCATTATTATCCCAAGGCACAATTCTGCAGAGGTCAATCACACAGTTATGAAAACATCTTCGGGGGCAGTCTCATACATCAGCATTGCGAGGGAAACGAATCTTTCAAATTCTCTTGAATACCTGAAGAACAACGGTTACTGGATCTTCGGCACCGAGATCAATGCTCAAAAGACAATTTTCGAAATTGATCTGCTTGCGCCATCTGCAATCATAATTGGCAGTGAGGGAAAGGGCATAAGGAAAGTCCTGCTGGAGAAGTGCGACCACCTTGTGCGTATTCCTATGGCGGGAAAGATATCATCTCTCAATGCTTCGGTCTCAGCTTCGGTATTTCTCTATGAAGCATTCAGACAAAAGAACCTTTAACCCTCTTTGATCTTGCTCGGTGTCGGGATGTCGTATTTCGTCATGAGCTTGTAAAGATGGCTTCGCTGTATCTGCAGGGCGGAGGCAGTTTGTGAAATATTGTATTTGTAGTCATTAAGCATCTTAAGCAGGAATATTCTTTCGGATTCATTTTGAAATTCATTGAGCGACATGTTCTTGCCGAACAACTCGCCGAACTCCTTAATGTGCCTTGTCCCGGTCATTTCAATATCTTCAGCATCTATAACTTCCTTGTCAACGGAAATGACAAGGCGTTCCACGAAATTTCTCAGCTCACGGGCATTTCCCGGCCAACGGAAAGAGTTCATCTTTTCAAGTGCGGCTTTGGTAAACCTTTTCTGATGGGTATTGCTCTCCTCTGCAACTCTCTTGGCGAAGAAGTCTGTAAGAAGAGGAATGTCTTCTGACCTTTCTCTCAGCGGCGCTACATCTATCCTGAGCACATTGATCCTGTGGTAGAAATCCTCCCTGAGGTTTTTCTGCTGAAGCTCTTCCTCGGGATTTGCATTTGTGGCAAACACAAATCTGACATTGACGTATGTGTCCTTTGCAGTTCCGGGCCTTACAAATCTGTTTGTCTCTATGACTCCAAGAAGTTTGGTCTGAATGTCTTTGCTTAATGTTGAGATCTCGTCAAAGAATATGGTCCCTCCGTCGGCCTGCTCAAACTTTCCCTTTGCAAATGAATCGCCTGTAAATTTCCCGAACAACTCCTGATCGATCATTTCCTCGTTCAGATTTGCACTGCTGATAGTGATGAAAGGATGATCTGCCCTGCTTGACTTGAGATGGATCTGTCTCGCAATAAGCTCCTTTCCGGTTCCGCTTTCTCCGGTCACAAGTACATTCTGGTTCATCGGAGCATATTTTCTAATGAGGTCTTTGACCGCCATTATCCTTTCTGAACTGCCGATTATCTCAATATCTTTCTCAATTTGCCTGCGTACACGCTTAAGCTCTTCCCTTGACTTCTTGTATTCAATGGCATTCTTCACCGTCAACTTCAGCTCATGAAGGTCGGGAAGCGGTTTCTGAAGGAAGTCATATGCGCCTGTTCTTGTTGCTTCAACTGCGGTTTCAATTGTTCCGTGTCCCGAGATCATGATCACAACCAGGTCCCTGTTTATCTCGAGTATCTTTGCCAGCACTTCGAGCCCGTCCATTTTCGGCATCTTGATGTCAAGCATCACCAGATCGTAATCTCCTGCAATCACTTTCTCAATTGCACACTGGCCGTTGAGGCATTCGTCCACCTCATATCCGGAAGAAGTGAGCACCATAGACAGGCTGTCAATAATGCTCTGTTCGTCGTCCACTATAAGAATTCTTGGCATTATGTTTGATGTTGTTTAAGCTGTTCGTTGATTGCCGAGTATCAGCCCGGCTGTTATCTTGCCCGAAAGAAACACCAGCGGCACGCCGCCGCCGGGGTGAGAATTGCCCCCGCAGAAATACAGATTCGAAAATTTAGCAGATCTGTTCTTGGGCCTTTTCATCAGTGTGTAAAGTGAGTTTGACGACAGTCCGTAAATGGAACCGTACTCGGATCCGTATACTCCGGCGAAATCCAAAGGCGTGAATGCCTCCTGAAACTCAATGCAGTTCAGCACGTTATTGTCGAAAACATAGGTGAAGCTGTTCAGCTTTTCAAAGATCCTGTTTGAGTATTCAACTGTTGATGCTCTGCTCCACTCGAATCCGCGGTACAAACTCGGTACATTTACAAGCATGAACCAATTCTCACATCCCGGTGGAGCATGCTGAATGTCTGACTTTGAAGTGATGGAAACATAGACGGTCATATCAGTCGGGTTGTTATGTCTTTCAAATATATCCAGAAATTCATTCTCGTAGTTTCGGGAGAAGAAAATGTTGTGATGTGAAAGCGCTTCATTTGATGATCTCATTCCGGAAAAAATTATGAAACCCGAACTTGACCAGTCATCGTTTTTGAAATAACTTTCCGAAGCGGTTTCTTGCATTGATGTGAAATTCAATACGGCGGTATCAAAGTCGCTGACGGTCACATCACCTTCCGGTTTTTCAAATGTGAGACTGCTGACTGCTGAGCCGCGCGTTTCGGTGTGCTTCAGCTTATGCGAATATGCGACCTCAATCCCGGTTTCAGTGCACAGCTCGGTAAGTGCTTCCGCGATCCTGTAAATTCCCCCTTTCACATACCAGGGGCCGTACAAATGCTCTGTATATGGTATGATGGAAAAAAACTGCGGAGATAGATATGGGCTCGAGCCGTTGTATGTCGCAAACCTGTTCCAAAGCTGTTTGAGCTTCGGATTCCTGAAGAACTTGTTTGACACATCATTCATCGATCTGCCGGAAATGAATTTGCCTGCATGCTTCAGCCCCTGAGCAGATACAAAATTTCTGAGCTTAAATTCTCCTTCCAGAAATGCGTCGTTTGACAGTTCGTAGAAGAGTTTGCCGTAGTTAATGGCCTTCCTGAATCCATCAGTTTCATAACTTCCAAACACATCCGATATCTCTTCAAACAGTCTCTCATGGTCGGAATACCAGTTGAATACAGTTCCGTCTTCCCAGAAATACCGGCAGGATATTTCAAGCTTTTCAAGCTCAAAATAATCGTCCATGTTCTTCCCAAGCGATTTGAAAAATTCCCTCAGCACATGAGGCATTGTGATCAGAGAAGGACCGGTATCGAATCTGTAACCGTTCTTTCTGAACATACCCATCTTGCCTCCGGCATAATCATTCTTTTCGAACAATCTGACGTCTGCACCTCCCGACTTAAGATGAAGAGCGGTCGCAAGTCCGCCGATGCCTGCTCCGCAAACAACTACCTTTTTCATAGTTCGACCACCGTCACACCTGCATCTCCTTCATTCCAGTTTCCTGCCCTGAATGACTTCACAAAAGGAAGGGCTTTCAGTAGCTTTCGTACTTCCTCTCTCAGCTTTCCACTGCCTTTGCCGTGGATTATGCTTACTTCGTTCAGGCCGTTGTTTACGGAGTCGTAAAGAAACTTGTCTATCATCTCCCTGACTTCGTAAGTGAATTTGCCGCGGATGTCCAGAGACTGTGAGATACGGCTTTCAGCGGACTCTGTGCCTTGCTCGTAAGTTCTCTTCTCCTTCGGCCTGCCTTTCAGAAGTTCCAATTCAACGGGAGAAAGCCTGACTGCAAATCCGTTGATGTTCACCGTAATTTCCTTATCGGAAATACTCATTACTTCACCTGTACTGCTGCTTCCCTTAAGTCGAACGTAATCACCTTCCTTGAAATCTCCTGTTCCGGCTTCCGGCTGAGGCGAATCCTCTTCCACCGATTTCAGCAGCTTCTCCTGCTGTTCAATGACTTCCTTTGCCTGTTTCGGTGTCTTCTTCTCCTCCCTTACTTCCTTGATCGTCCTCTCAACGGTCTTCCTTGCCTCGCGCACAATGTTTTCCGCTTCTGCCTTCGCCTTTTGCCTTAGCAGTTTCTCGTTTTTTGCCAGGTCTTTCAGCTTCTCGTCATAGAGGTTAGACAACCCTTTGAGCCTGACGCTTTCGATGTCTGCTCTTTGCCTTACTTCGTCATACTTCTGCTTTGTTTCATTCAGCTCTTTGAGGAGGTCTTCAAGACGACCTTCATTTTCTGTAAGATGAGAACGCGCTTCCTTTATGATGGACTCCGGGAAGCTGAATTTTTCGGCAATCTCAAAAGTGAAGCTTTGTCCCGGGATTCCGGTTACAAATCTGAATGTCGGAGACAATGTTGATGAATCAAATTCAAGCGACGCGTTTTCCAGCTTCGGTGTAGAGTATGCAAACTCTTTGAGCTCGCTGTTGTGAGTTGTAACCACCGAATATGTGCCTCTGTCCGAAAGTGTCTTCAGAATGGCCGATGACAGGGCACTTCCAAGTACAGGGTCTGTGCCGCTCGCTATTTCATCAATCAGAACAAGTGAGTCTTTCCCGGATTCGTCGATGATCTCTTTAACTGTTCTGAGGTGTGAGCTGAAAGTACTAAGGTCATTCTCAATTGACTGCTCATCTCCGATGCTGACAAAGATCGAAGAAAATACCTTTACTTCAGATTCAGGTTCTGCGGGAATAAGGAATCCGGACTGCAGCATCAGACAGCAAAGGCCGACTGTCTTGAGCACAACTGTCTTGCCTCCTGCATTCGGACCAGAAATAACGAGTGTGTTGAAGTCTCCTCCAAGCCTGAAATTCAGAGGAACGACCTCGCTTCTGCTGTGAGTCTGCAGAAGAACCGGATGATAAGCATTCTTAAGGTCAACACTGCCTTCTGTGATCTTTGGTTTGGAAGATATCGTTTCAATTGCATACCTGGCTTTTGCCTGAAGGAAATCCATCCTCGCCATTATGATGCAGTTAGCAGAAAGCTCATCAGAAACTGACCGGGCCTGAGAGGAGAGTTCTCTCAGTATCTTCTCAACTTCTCTCTTCTCTTCAAAATGAAGCTCGGTAAGTTCATTATTGAGAGCTATTATCTCAGCGGGCTCAACAAATACCGTCTGGCCGCTTGCCGACGCGCCGTGAATAATGCCCTGCACGCTTCTCTTGTTCTCAGTCTTTACGGGAATTACATACCTGCCATCCCTTTGCGTCACAATGTCATCCTGAGTCAGTTCCTTTTCTGCTACGCTCTTCAGTATTGAAGACAGTGTCTTTCGGAGTTTGTCGGAATGCTGATTGATCTGCTTTCTGATTCTGCTTAGAGCAGCGGATGCAGAGTCTTTCACAGCGCCTGATTCGTCTATTGTAATTGAGATGTTGTGCTCGAGTATCCTGTCCGTATAGATTGACGAGCAGAATCCG
>CAZTQR010000008.1:0-65754 GCA_964615795.1 uncultured Ignavibacteriaceae bacterium | reverse complement strand
AACAACCACACTGCGGTATGTACCAGTTTGATCGCGATCAGTTTTTGCCGGCCTGTCATACTGAAAATTCGGATACGTTTGATTGAGACACAATCGCCCGCAGAGGATGCATGAACCAACGAAAAACTCTCTGCCCGGTTCATCACTACGGTTGAAGATCACTGCCGCAAAATACAAACAGCAATCTTACAGTACAACTGCGCGGGCAATCAGACTCATTCAATCTTGGAAAGAGCACTTAGCCACGAATACACGAATAACATCATTCGTTGTATTGATTTCAGCTGAATTCACAACGGATCTTATTCATTCGTGCATTCGTGGCAAAAGCTCTTTCCTTTGAAGGAGCAAGTCAGCCACGAATACACGAATAACATCATTCGTTGTATTGACCTCATAAGAATGCACAATTGATCTTGTTCATTTGTGCATTCGTGGCAAATGCTTTCCGGATTGAGTTGAAAAGCTTTTTCCTTTGAAGGAGCAAGTCAGCCACGAATACACGAATAACTTCTTCCATTGTATTGAATTCATAGGAATGCACAATTGATCTCATTCATTCGTGCTAAGTTTTTTGGTTTGAAGGAGCGGCCCTGCTTTCCCGCCGGTAATTCAGCTCCTGCCGGTGATTCAGGAGAATTCACTCTGCAGGATATGGCTTTACAACTGAGCGGCTGAAAAACTGATTATTTAGTCAATTCTTTTTGGGATTAAGTTTTTTTACTTTATTTCCAATGAATCGTTACTTCCACGGCAAAGACATTAATTACACATACGCCGAGATAAATTTAAAGACACTCAGAAAGAATCTTTCCATAATAAGGAGGGAAGCAGGTCAGGCCGGCTCCGGTGAGAAAATGAAGATTTGCGCCGTCATAAAATCGAACGGCTACGGACACGGGATGAATGAGATCGGCGCTGCGTTTTCTGAATTCGGAAGTGAATACCTGGGAACAGCTGATTACAGGGAATCCCTTATACTTCATGACTATCTTAAGAAGAATACGAAGGGAAAAATGGCAAGGATCCTATGCCTCGGCATTCTGACCGAAGAGAAGAAGTTCTTTGACGAAGTTGTGAACAAAGGCATTGAGGCTTCGCTTTCGGATGTCGGGATCGCGGGCATGCTGAACCAGTACGCGAAGTCGGTGAATAAGAAAGCAACTGTTCAGATACAGGTAGATACAGGCATGAACAGAATAGGGTTTTCACTGAGGGACGCTTATGCGGCGGTGGAAGCGATCTCCGGGATGAAGCATCTGCGCGTGAAAGGAATATTTTCCCACTATGCAACGAGCGAAATTCCTGGAAGCTCTTTTGCCCTCAGACAACTGAGGGAATTCAAGGAGCTTGTGAAGTCGCTTGAATCGAATGTGATGAAGTTTGAACTGAGGCATATTGCAAACACCGGCGGAATACTGAACTTCAGAGATCCTTACTTCAACATGGTAAGGCCGGGAATATCGCTCTACGGTTATTATCCGGACAGGAAGAAAGTAACAAAGGATATTGGAATAAGACCGGCAATGACACTGAGGTCGAGGGTGAATTTCATAAGGCATGTTCCGGCAAAGACAAGCATCTCTTACGGCAGGCTTCATGTTACCGGCAAGCCGACGAGGATCGCATCCATTCCCGTGGGTTACGGAGACGGATACTCAAAACTGCTGACCAACAGATCCAAAGTGCTGATCAATGGCAGGCTTTACAATACAGTAGGCGCCGTTTGCATGGATTGGGTAATGGCCGATATAGGCAACAGTCCCGCGGTGAATGTCAACGATGAAGTGATCCTGTTCGGGGAAGACTATCCTGCATACAGGATCTCAGAGATCACGGGCTCCATCGTTTACGAAGTGATATGCAACGTTTCGTCAAGAGTTCAGAGAGTTTACACTTATTGATTTGCTCAACCTGCAATGACCACTGAAAGCCAAAAGTCGGACTACATAAACCTCCTGATGAACAGGGTCAGAAGCGGCATTTCAGTTTATGCTCCTGACCAAAGCAGGAATGCAATTGTGGAGAAACTTTTCTCGAGAGTCGCAACTTCCGGCGACAGCACCAAGCTGTTCTATCTTCTCTCACACACAAAGGAATTCGGAAGGCTGGGAAAGTATCTTCTTTATGTATCAAAGAAGCTGGATGACAGGCATGTCACATTTTCCAACATAGGCAGAAATCTCAGCTCAGACGAAGAGTTCCTCAAAAAGGAGCTTCTGAAATTTCTCGGCAACCCTCCTGCCAATGAACCGGTCAGGTTTTCAGCTTTGCCTGTTAAGGAAGATGCCGGCAAGACCTCGCGTGAAGGAAACATTCCTTTGCCTCCGCCGGCAGACACGGATGAAATTGTTGTCGAACTTGAAGAGGAGGATTCAACCTCACGCATATACATGCACCTGATCCGGTCCGACAATCACGATGAAAGCGAGGCGTTTGTACTTCCCTCGCATGCGAAATCGTCTGAAACTGCGGAAGAGGGAACACTGAATTTTGATGCGGCGGCTGAAGAGCAGACTGCAGAAACAGATGAGGCATTCGAACTTCCCGGGGAAGAAAGCACGGAAGCCGTGTCATCTGCAGGCGCTGAACCCGAAAAGGCAGTTGAGCGGGAAGCGGAAAGTGAAAACGCAAAGATAGTTCATGTTCCGCAGGTTTCGCCGGATGAAGGTTCGTTTACCATCAAGAGAAGGCTTACATTTGGTTTCGATGAGGAGGGCAGTGAATTAATTACCGGGAGCAAGGCAGAAGCGGAAGCAGAAGAAACTTCAGCCGTTGAGAAGCAGACAATGGAAGCGGCAGAAGCCGGGGGTGTGAAAGGAGATGCGAATGAAGATGAGAACGAAGATGAGAAGGAAATTGAGGATATAGACGGAAATGTTCAGAACAGGATCGCTATCAGTGATGAGATGAGCACGGAGATAGATGAGTATATGAAGAGATCCGAAACAGAACCCCTTGAGCCCGAAGATGAAGCTGAGGAGGCGAATGAAGAGTTCCTTGAATATGAATCGGAAGTGCTGAAGTGCAACGCGTATCTCTCGGATGAAATGACAAGATTTTCAGCGAGAGTGTTTATGACAGCTGAAGAGAGATCGAAGAGAACAAATGAACTTGCGGAAGTGGCACTCCTGCTTGAGGCGAGGTCGAGGGAGATGTCGTTTGAGATCATATCAAACGTGTATCAGGCGATCTATCTCTCATTCGAAAGAATTGCCGGCGGGAAGTACGATATTTCGGAAAGTACAATTGCATTGCTTAAGGAGGGACTTGAACTTGTGGAGCATCTGATAAGGGGAGAGGATTACTTTGTTTACAAGAACACTCTTAAATCCATCGAGAACATCCGCAGGAACCTGATAGAGGAAAAAGCAAGGAAGGAAGAGTTTGCGAGGAGAATGCGGAACAAGGAGCAGATACAGAGAGAGCTGAATGCAAGGTATCCTTCAAAGGAGCAGAGAATGGCGGTAAACAACATTCTTTCGCACATAAGAAACATTGAGAGCGTCTTCAGATCGGTTCAAAACACTGACGGTGAATTTCACACCTATGAATCTCTCAAGATACTCTCGGGATGCCTGAACAATTTCAGAAGCACTGCAGAACTTGCTCTGGAGATCGGACTTACCGAACTGGCTCAGCTTTCAGAAGCGTCTTACAATTTTGTAAAGTATCTCTGCAATTACAAGAAGGACCCGGCGTCTGCGGAGAACAAAGAGATATTTGATTATATTGTCTATTCGCTGAAGAGCCTGCTTTTGGGCAGAGAGGTTGAGGACACGGATGTATTCATCACATATCTGAATGATCCTACGAGGATCTATTCGAAGCAAAAGGACATTAACAAACCAACATAAGAGATGAACAATTACGCAGTGATCATGGCGGGCGGAGTAGGAACAAGATTCTGGCCTAAAGGGACATCGAAGGTTCCTAAGCAGTTTCTGAAGATCGCGACTGACAATGAAACTCTGATTCAGCAGGCGTACAAACGGCTAGAAGGCATTTTCAGGGACGAGAGGATCTTCATTGTGACAAACGTCACTTACAGGAATGAAGTGAAGAAACAGCTTCCGAAGATCCCCGAAGAGAACATCATCTGCGAACCGATGGGAAGGAACACCGCGCCGTGCATCGGGCTTGCGTGTCTTTTCATCGGGCATTTTGAGCCCAAGGCAAATGTGCTTGTGGTTGCCGCCGACCACCTCATTGAGGACGTTGACGAGTTTCACAGGATCATTGTAACGGGGCTTGCATTCACGCAGGACAACGGAGGCATTGTTACGCTTGGAATCCATCCAACCCACCCCGAAACAGGGTACGGCTACATACAGTATGATGCGGACAACTTCACGGACGTTGAATTTGAGAGAAAGGGAAACGTCCTGACGGAGAAGGTTTACAAGGTGAAGACATTTGCAGAGAAGCCTAATCTTGAAGTTGCAAAGGCGTTCCTCGAAAGCGGTGATTTTCTCTGGAACAGCGGCATGTTCATTTTCAGGACCGATACAATGAGCCGTGAGATAAGCGAATTCATGCCGGACCTTTTTGAGTCACTTGCACGGCTTCAGACCAAACTCTTCGAACCGGATTTTGCGAAGCATCTCGAAGAAGAATACTCAAAGCTCAAAAGCATTTCGATCGATTACGGCGTAATGGAGAAATCGAAAAGCGTGCATATAATAAGGAGTAAGTTCGGATGGAACGACGTTGGTGCATGGGATGAGGTTTACAATATTAAGGAGAAGGATGCAGACGGAAACGTAAAACAGGGCAGGACGGTAACGATAGACACAAAGAACTGCCTGATCATCAACGATCAGAAAATTCTGGCAACGATCGGAGTTGAAGACCTGCTGATTATCAATACCGATAACGGACTCCTTATCTGCAGACGCGGTGAAGCGCAGAGCGTGAAGGAGGTGGTTGATTATCTCAGGCGAAAAGGAATGGAACAATTTCTCTAAATGACTAAGCACAGCAAATATGAAACTTGCACATCTTGGAATAGCAGTAAGATCACTTGAACAGTCAGTGCCGGTGTTTGAAAAGATATTCGGAGCAGAAGCAAGCGAGCTTGAGCACGTTGCCGAACAGAAAGTGAATGTCAGAAAATTCCATCTTGAGAACTGCGACATTGAACTGCTTGAGGGAACCGACCCCGAGTCGCCGATCTCAAAGCATATAGAAAAGCGCGGGGAAGGTATACATCACGTATCATTCGGCATTCACGACATACAGGGGATGCTTGACTATCTGAAAAGCGAAGGCGTAGGACTGATCAACGAAACTCCGAGGACGGGAGCAGACGACATGTGGATCGCATTTCTTCATCCCAAGTCAACCAACAGTGTGCTCATGGAACTCACGGAGCCCAAGTCATCATAAAGCCGGCGCAGTAATCATTCCAATGCGATGAACCAGACTCCGGAAGAGAACGCTCAGCAGAAAGCTCCGCTTGAAGAAAAGCTGAAGAATCTTCCTTCCGGCCCGGGAGTCTATCAGTTCAGGGATTCACAGGGAGCCTTGCTCTATGTGGGCAAGGCAAAGGTGCTGAAGAACCGGGTGAAGCAGTATTTTCAGTCAAGGCCGGCAACGCCCATGCTGAACGCGATGATCTCAAAGATAAGCGACCTTGAGATCATCACGACGGATAATGAGGTGGAGGCGCTCATACTCGAGCAGAACCTTATCAAGTCACTCAAGCCGCGGTACAACATCAACCTCAAAGACGACAAGTCATATCCGTACATTGTGATCACAAACGAGCCGTTCCCGAGAGTCTTTCCGACTCGCAGAAAGCGAAATGACGGTTCAAAATATTTCGGACCTTACACAGATGTGAAGACGATGCGTTTTGCGCTGAAGGCGGTAAGGGACATATTCATGATAAGGTCATGCAGTTTTCATCTCACGGATGAGAACACGGCGCAGAAGAAGTACAAGCTCTGCCTTGATTATCATATACACAAATGCGAAGGGCCTTGCGAGGGACTTGTCAGCAGGAAGGACTACAATGACATGATCGGCGAAGTTGCAAAACTGCTGAACGGCAAAACGACAACACTGATCAGCGAACTTACGGAGAAGATGAATGAGTATTCGCAAAACATGCTCTTTGAAAAGGCCGCAAGAACCCGGGACAAGATCAGCGCAATAGAAGTATATTCATCAAAGCAAAAGCTCATTGATGCGGAAGAAACCGACAGGGACATAATTGCATTTGACCGCGTGAAAGGCGACTGCTGCGGAATGATACTGAAAGTGCGCGACGGCAAAGTTGCCGGAAAGACTCATTACTTCATGACCAATGCAGAGGAAAAGTCTGACGAGGAGATAATAGAAAGACTGATCACTGACCATTACTCAAAAACAGACTTTGTCCCCGAGCAGTTCTATCTTATGAATGAACCCGAAGATCCCGACACCTTAAGGTTGTGGCTTGAGTCAAAGAAGGGCGGCAGGGTTGAGTTTGTGGTTCCGAAGATCGGCGACAAATACAAGCTGGTCTTTCTTGTGAAGAAGAACGCACGTCTGCTTCTTGACGAGCTGATCCTTACAAAGATGAAGAGAGAATTTGTTCCCCCGTCGGTGGAGTCACTCGGCAAGGACCTGAGGATCGGAAAACTGCCGAGAAGGATCGAGTGTTATGACATTTCCCACATGCAGGGAACGGACACTGTCGCATCTATGGTGGTGTTCTTTGACGGCAAGCCGAAGAAGTCCGATTACAGAAAGTTCAGGATAAATACAGTGCTCAATGAGACCGGCGCCCCCGATGATTTCCTGTCAATGCGCGAAGTCATATACAGGAGGTTCAGGAGGTTTGCGGAAAATGAAAAGTCCGGTGCGGAAGATCAGGAGAGTGACGGCAGTTTCTCGGCGGAGCCGGACCTTGTTATCATTGACGGCGGCAAGGGACAATTGTCTTCGGCCGTGAAAGTGCTTGATGACCTTGGGCTGAACAGGATCTCCGTAATCGGGCTTGCCAAGCGCCTTGAGGAAGTGTTTCTTCCGGGCGACCCCGATCCTCATAATCTGCCCAAATCATCTCCCGGCCTAAGACTGCTTCAGCGCGTAAGAGACGAAGCGCACAGGTTTGCGGTCTCATTCCACAGAGACCTCCGCAACAAACGCACACTTACAACAGAGCTTACCGAAGTGGAAGGCATCGGCGAAAAGACGGCAAAGAAATTGCTGATCGAGTTCGGATCGGTGGAGAACCTTAAGGAAGTGCTGAAGAACAATTACAACATTGTTGAGCGCTCAGCCGGAATGAAGATAGCGGAAAGACTCAAAGAAGCCTTCGGAGCAGGGTAAGCGGCACGCATGCTGAATCATGGTTCGGTGCAATATCTCTTTCACCGAACTGCATGCGATCAGTTCACAGGTTATTATTGAACTTTCTGTGTGATCAATTTCTGAAATGATCTGTATCATTCAAATTTCCATTTACATAGGAAGTTGGTATTGCTAAGTTTGCTAAAGGTTACAGAACCGTCGAAATGCAAACAGTAACAGTTTCAACCATTCGTTGTCCCGAATGCGGATTCACACATGAGGAAGACATTCCTGAGAATGCCTGCCTTTGGTTTTATGCATGTCTCGGCTGCGGCACTGTACTAAGGCCGCTTGAAAAGGATTGCTGTGTGTTTTGCAGTTACGGTACTTTCAAGTGCATACCTGTACAGATGAGCTTCGGATGTTGTGACGATGATGATGAGACTCCTGAAGAGTCCGGGCAATGAGGGTCTGAGAAGACCGGAAGTTTAATCAAACAATCAGTGTTGCCGGAGAGCAAAGGATAACTTATTGCCTCTGCGCAGATCAATCAATAATCAAAACCGATACCGAAATGTTGAAGAACATGGGAGGCGCTGACAGGGTCATCAGGATCATTGCCGCTGCTGTTTTTTTGTACCTGTATTTTACAGGCACTGTATCCGGCGTGATCGGGATCATCCTGCTTGTATTCGGAATAGTCTTTATAGTTACCGGCCTCATCGGCAACTGTCCCCTGTACAGAGTTTTCGGAATGAGTACCGCCGGCAAGAAAGAATAGAGCCCGGCGCCCACCTCAGCAATCCGACCGCATTCAGAGTCAGCCGGCTTCCGTTCCGGCGGCATATAAATGCGCAATTTGCTTTCAACGTCCCGGATGAACTGTAACCGCTGAAGCAAAAACTATGAACTGGCATTTAATCTCCTCCGAAGAAACCGGCCGCGTGCTCGAATCAGGAAGCAAGGGCATCTCCGTGTCCGAATCCCTCCGGAAGCTTGAAGAATACGGAAGGAACGAGGTGCAGGAAGCAAAAAGAAAAACTCCGCTTTCAATACTCCTGCATCAGCTGACCGACTTCATGGTGATCATCCTCATCATTGCATCGGTCATATCCGG
This sequence comes from uncultured Ignavibacteriaceae bacterium, assembly GCA_964615795.1. GTDB lineage: Bacteria > Bacteroidota > Ignavibacteria > Tepidaquicellales > Tepidaquicellaceae > JADJAH01. The sequence goes on along the minus strand of CAZTQR010000008.1, from coordinate 57,356 downwards.
ATTCATCGGTGAGATCACAGACACCATCATCATTCTTGCCATAGTTGTACTGAATACTATAGTCGGATTCATTCAGGAATACAGGGCTGAGAAGGCGATTGAAGCGCTGAAAAAGATGTCTGCTACAAGATCGAGGGTGATGAGAGAGGGAAAGATCTTTGAGATAGATGCGACGAATATCGTACCCGGTGACCTTGTCCTGCTTGAAGCCGGCAATGTAGTTCCTGCTGACATAAGGCTTCATGAATCCGTGAATCTTAAGATTGACGAGTCCGCACTCACCGGCGAATCGAATGACATACTGAAGATAACCGCCACTCTTCCCGGAGGCAATTACGTTCTCGGAGACAGGATGAACATGGCTTACAAAGGCACGCATGTGACTTACGGAAGAGGCGCGGGCTATGCTGTTGCCACGGGCATGAGCACTGAGCTCGGGCTTATCGCAAGAATGATACAGGGAGAGGGCACCGTTACACCACTGCAGAAGAGGCTTGCTGATTTTGGCAAGAGGCTTTCGGTTGCGATCTTCTTCATTTGCGGAGTTATCTTTCTGCTCGGACTATTGCGGGGCGAAGAAGTCTTAAATCTTTTGCTGACGGCGATCTCACTTGCTGTTGCTGCCATTCCGGAAGCCTTACCCGCAGTCGTCACAATTGCGCTTGCGATCGGCGCAAAGAGAATGGTAAAGCAGAATGCTCTGATCAGGAAGCTTCCCGCAGTAGAAACGCTCGGTTCGGTTACCTACATCTGCACAGACAAGACCGGAACTCTCACTAAGAACAGGATGGAAGTTGTGGAGGCGGTAGTGGTAAGGCATGAGATATCTGTGAACGGCATTTCAGAAGACGAACTGTTCCTGAACTGTATAGCGCTCAACAACGATGCAGCGGTTTCGGAGAGCGGAGCACTGCTTGGAGACTCAACCGAAGTCGCACTCGCCTCATATGCTTCAGCAAACAATTTTGAAAGAGCGGCGTGCGAATCAAGATATCCGCGGGTCGGTGAAATTCCGTTTGATTCTTTACGGAAGAGAATGACAACTATCCACAAGGCGGGTGATAAATATCTGAGCATCACCAAAGGTGCGGCCGAGGCATTGCTGGAGGAAGTATGCAAAGATCAGTTAATGCATGCTGATCTGTGGAAGAAGGATGTAGAGCTGATGTCAGCCAAGGGTTTGAGAGTGCTGGGCTTCGCGGTGAAGGTGCTCGATGAACTTCCTTCGGAAGATGAGGCGGAAGAAGTGGAATGCTGTATGAATTTCATCGGATACACGGGAATGATAGACCCGGCGCGCGATGAGGTTTCTGAAGCTGTGAAGAGATGCAGACAAGCGGGTGTAATCCCCGTAATGATAACAGGAGATCATCCTGCAACTGCGCTTGCGGTTGCAAGGCAGATAGGGATCATTGAAAAAAAGGAAGACCGGCTTATCACCGGAGTTGAGCTGGACAGGCTTGATCAGGACGAGTTCGAAGAGCTCGTACTTCAGACGAGGGTTTATGCAAGGGTGAGTCCCGAACAGAAGCTGAAGATCGTGACGGCGCTTCAGGATAAACAGCAGTTTGTTGCAATGACCGGGGACGGGGTGAACGATGCGCCCGCGCTTAAGAACGCTGACATTGGCGTTGCCATGGGTATCAACGGAACCGAGGTTGCAAAGGAAGCATCCGATATGATATTGCTCGACGATAACTTCGCTACGATCGTCAATGCGGTGGGAAGCGGAAGAAGGGTGTATGACAATATTCTCAAGTTCATAAAATATGTGATGACGGGAAACAGCGGAGAGATATGGACTATGTTCCTTGCGCCGTTCTTCGGATTGCCGATTCCGCTTCTTCCCATTCACATTCTCTGGGTGAATCTTGTGACCGACGGGCTTCCCGGGCTTGCGCTTGCTTCGGAACCGGCGGAGAAGGACATAATGCACAGAAAGCCCCGAAATCCGGATGCAGGTATTTTTTCCGAAGGAATGTCTTATCACATTATTTGGGTGGGACTGCTGATAGGATTCCTGTGTATAGGAACACAGGCAGTGTATTTCGGAGATGAGAATACACACTGGCAAACGATGGTGTTTACCGTACTTTGCTTTTGCCAGATCGCACACCTTCTTGCAATAAGAAGCGGCAATGTATCACTTTTTAAGGCGGGACTGTTCTCAAATGTTCCTTTGCTGATGGCGGCACTGCTTACTGTCGGATTGCAGATGCTTTTGATATATGTACCCGCATTCAACATGTTCTTCAAGACACAACCGCTCTCAATGAGCGAACTCGCGATCACTTTGGCTGTTTCGTCGGTTGTCTTTGCGGCTGTTGAGGTCGAGAAGTACTTCAAGAGAAAAAGGGCGGCGGAAGTTTCAGGCAGGTGATGTCTTGCACCGGTTGTCAATCTCAATTTTCAATTAACGGCGATTTGTTTATGTTACGCTCATGCAATCATACCGCTGTAATTCACAATCGGCTCATTTTTCAAATGATCTGTTAAACCTTCATGTATGTTAGACATAATTTCGCTGCGGCATATCGGTTATATGATAATTGTGCTGAAGTCGATTCTGATATCGTATTTCATAGTTCAGCTTGTATTCCTGAATCCTGAAGGCGCCTCATTCTCATTCGACAGCACATTCCTCATATTTGTAATTGCAGGATTCATTGCACAGCTCATTGACGGGGCGCTTGGCATGGCGTACGGAGTCAGCTGTAACAGCCTTCTGCTCAGTTTCGGAATTCCACCGGCGCTTGCATCTGCAAGCATTCATACCGCGGAAGTATTTACAACAGGCGTATCGGGTCTTTCGCATCTTCTTCTCAGAAACGTGAACCGCAAACTGCTGTTGAGGCTGGCCATTCCCGGAGTCGCGGGTTCCGCACTGGGCGCATTTCTGATTTCGGAAGTGCTTGACGGCGGACTCGTGAAGCCGTTCATCTCCGCATATCTTCTTCTGATGGGTATTCAGATAATCAGAAAGAGTTTGAAGCAGGAACTGGAATTCAGCGAACCGAAGAAATCGAAACTTTCGCTCCTTGGACTTGCCGGCGGATTCTTTGACGCTGTCGGCGGCGGCGGCTGGGGGCCGATAGTAACAACCAATCTGATTCACAAAGGAAATGTGCCTAAGCAAACGATCGGCACCGTGAACACAGCGGAGTTTTTCATTACGTTTGTAAGCACGGGCATCTTCATCTTCTTCCTGGGAGTGCAGAGCTGGCAGATCATACTCGGACTGATTGTCGGAGGAGTGCTTGCATCTCCGCTCGGCGCATTGCTTGCAGGCAGGATCAATCCGAGACTGCTGATGAGGCTTGTCGGAATCACCATTGCCATCGTATCATCAATAACAATTTACAAAGCAATTGCTTAAGCGAAGCAAATCTCTTGAATGAACAGGGTAAAAATAATTTCTGAACTGCGCAGGAACAGAGAAGTTTTCTCTGACCTTCTGTTACCTCCGGTAAAAGAAATGACAAACTACAGGCCGGCCGAAAACAAGTGGAACCTTCTTGAGATCGTTTGCCATCTGTTTGATGAAGAGCGCCTAGACTTCAGGGCGCGAATGAGGCACATCATAGAGGGAACGGGAGACTCCATGCCGCCGATAGATCCGGCTGGATGGGTGAAGATCCACAAATACTCCGAAAGAGACTACAGAAGCGTGGCCGAGGATTTTCTGAACGAGAGAGGCATCTCGCTTGAGTGGCTTGAAACAATTGCGGACGAGGACCTCGGCAGGAGTTTCGACCATTCCGTATTTGGCAACGTGACTGCGGGATACTTTCTGTTCAACTGGCTTGCTCATGATTATCTGCACATCAGGCAGATCAATTCACTCAAATATTCATACCTGAAGGAATTCGGAAATCAAGATTTGAAATATGCCGGTGACTGGTAACATTGTCATGAGATCTGTGGCTGTTTTGATCTTGCTGATCACGGCCGGATGTTCGGAAGAAGTGGAATCAAACAGGCAACTCCGGGACAGCGTTAAGGCCGCAAGGGATTCAGCTGAAGTGAAGACAAAGCTGGCGGCTTCAAGAACGGAATTTACGGGGATCTATAATTATGATGAAACGGGCAGTACCATTCGTGACTGCACATATCCGGATTCGGTTTACTTAATCAGTGATTCCACGGGAAAGCTGAAGGCGCAGTTTGAAAAGATCATTCCGTCCATGACAGTTTACGGAACGGTTGTGGCGAAAGTAAAAGGAGAGTTGACAGCCACCGAAGAGCAGAAGTTCATTGACAAGTATCCTGTCACTCTGAAAGTCAAGGATGTGGTATCCGTTGAAAAGAAGAACCCGAAGAACACATGCGTGCCTTACGATTTCTGGGGATTCGGAAACGATCCTGCATGGCAGATCCAGATCTCCAGGAAGGAAGGGATCATTGAGCTCACAAATGTGGCAGACGGAAAGTCTTACTTCTTCTTTTCAAATGAACCGAAAGACGACAAGGGTGTGGTCGTTTACAGTTCCTTTAATACAATAAGGAAGAATTCCATCGACATCAGGATCAGTAAAGAAACATGCAGGGACAAAGTGTCTGGCGAGGAATATGAGTATTCGATCGAAGCTGAGATCACCGGTGTGGGGAAGTTCAGCGGATGCGCCGTGAAAGGAAAGTAGCGGCGCAAGCCGGATTATATAATCCGGCTTGCCTTACAATACAAATTTCCCCTTTACTATCACAGGAACTTCCTTTCCGTCCTTGTAATACCCTGTTACGCTCACATCAGGTGAACCGATCATAAAATCAGTATGAACGTGAGAATCATTGCAGCCGTTTGCGAGCATGTCTTCCGGTGTAAGCAGTTCCTCGGCATTTGTAAAGCACATCGTGATACCCCTGCCGAGCGCAATGTGGCATGCGGCGTTCTCGTCAAAGAGAATGCTGTTGAATATCAGCCCGCTCTTGTGAACTTCGGAGTCAGTGTCAACCAGTGCAACCTCACCCAGCCGTCTTGAACCTTCGTCAGTGTTAAGGAATTTTTCCAGAATCGTAGTGTGATTGTCCGAACCGAAATCAACCACTTTCCCTTCGCGGAATTCAAACCAGATTCCGTTGATCTGATGCTCCAGTACCTTCACGGGTTTTGTGACTGCCACCCTTCCGTTTGTCTTGCGGTAATCAGGAGCAGTAAACACTTCTTCGGTCGGCAGGTTTGGTATGAACATCCTTCCGTTCTGTGCTTTCGTGAAACCGCCTTTCCACAGCGAATTGTCATTGAGCGCTATTTCAAGATTTGTCCCGGGACCTTCGAAGACAAGACGCTGAAGGTGCATTGAGGTCAGGCCCGCTGCCCTTTCCACCAGCTTGTTGCCGAATGCAGTCCATTCCGCAGTGGGATCGGCTTTATCAAGCCGGAGAACCTTTGCAAGCTTTCCGGAAAATTCTTCAGTCGTTCTTTCGGAGATTTCCCTGCCCATCGTCCTTGCCGCCCAATTCGGGCCGGGAACGCCAACAATGCACCAGGGAATCCTGGCGCTTGAAACCGCCTTCGACATTATCTTCGAATGCCTCTGTTCTTCCCGAATCATAGCCTCATATCTGTTCGCATCAATGCCCTCCATCACATCAATCTCCTCAAGGTTGTCTATCCTCACATAAGCCGTGTCATTGGAGATCATCTCATAGCTTTTCCCCACAGGATAGTTCGGAATGTATGAGAGGTACTCTTCATCCGCACTGTTCTGTATGCGGGATTTTGTGAGGCGGTTTGAATTGAAAGACACGTCTACAAATTTTGCACCTCTTTTGTATGCTTCATCGGCCAATCCGTACACAAATTCCTGATTCATGACACCAGAACTTATTGCCAGGATCTGGCCTTTATAAAGATTTACGCCTACCGAAAGAATTAAGTCGTAATACTTCTTTATCTGCTCGCTGTTCATCAGTTGAATAGGTTTATAATTGTATACAAGTTAACTAAATTGATAATGTTTTGATAAGCAAAATTGCCGGCTTTTTAACTCATCTGTTCCTGAAATGTCAATCGCAACCACTTTGATAACTGAAGTCACCGGCAAATCTGCAATCACCGGATTCCTGATGCGGAACAAACCGATGAACCTTTATCAGCTCGGAGACCTGGACCCATTTTTCTTCCCGAAGACAAAATGGTTTGCCGCCGTGAGAGAAAATACAATAATGGAATTGGCGATGCTCTATGCGGGTGACAAAGGAAGGACGCTTCTTGCGTTTTCCGATAATAACAGCTCATTGCTTGCATCTGTCATTGATGCTTCGGCTGAGAAAATGAAAGGTGAGTCTTTTGCTCATCTGTCATGCGGACTTGCCGGAGAATTGAATCGTGTCATGCCTGTAAGCTATCTCGGGAGGCATTTGAAAATGACACTTAATTCCGGGAAGCTACCTCATGAACCTGTAAGGGAAGGTACAAAAAGACTGGGACCGGACGACAGAGTCAAACTGCTGGAATTCTATGAAGAGAATTATCCGGGCAATTACTTTGACGAACGAATGCTGAGTACGGGCAAATACTTTGGCAGCTTTGAGAGTAATATGCTTGCCGGTGTTGCGGGAATTCATGTTTACTCGGCAGAAATGAGAGTCGCAGCGCTGGGAAACATTGCTGTTGCCAGGAACATGAGAGGCAATGGTATCGGCAGAAATCTCGTCATTTGCCTTTGCCGTGATCTTCTGCAGACTGTTGATATTATCGGGCTGAATGTTGAATCAACTAATCAAGAGGCGATCAGATGCTATTCCGGTTGCGGATTTTCAGTCTCAGGCGAATATGACGAGTATGTGATAAAAGTCAGTTGAGATCGGGTACGGTCTCGACCCTGCCAAGATGTTTCAGAAACCTTGCATGGTCTGCTATCGCTCCCAGAAAACTCTTTCGGGTATTGTAAGGAACTCCGAATTCTTTCGCTGTATCCGATACAATTTCGGAAAGTTTTCTGTAGTGCACATGGCAGATGTGTGCAAACAAATGATGCTCGATCTGGTAATTCAATCCTCCTATAAACCAGCTGAGCGCAGTGTTTCCGGGTGAGAAGTTTGAAGTGGTCAGCATCTGATGAACTGCCCAGTTGTTGTGCAGTTTTCCTTCTTCATCAGCCGCGTGAAACTCTGAGGTGGGCATAACGTGCGCAGACTGAAACACGAGGCTCAGAATCAGCCCGTTGATCATATGCATTGCTATGAAAGACACAATGATGAGCCATGGTGAAACGGGCAATAAGACAATGGGCAGAACGAGAATATATGCGAAGTAAATTATCTTCCACAGTATTATGTCCGACAGGTCTCTCCAGTATGAGCTTTTGACCAAACCCATCTTCCTGAAACGTGACAATTGCGTGAAATCTTTTGCAGTGATCCTGTTAAGCGTCATGAATCCGTAAAGAAACCAGGCATAGTAGTGCTGAAACCTGTGAAACCATCTTCGTTTCTGGTAAGGAGAGAATCTCATCAGTCCCGAAGTGTCAATATCCTCATCGGCTCCGTGTACGTTTGTGTATGAATGATGCAGTACGTTATGCTGAAGCTTCCACGTCAGAGCATTGCATCCTACAAAATTAAGAGTGAGTCCCATGAGCCTGTTTACGGCCTTTTTCCTTGAATATGCCCCGTGGTTTGCATCATGCATTATGCTTAGGCCGATGCCGGACATCCCGATGCCCATCAGGATCCACAGCAGGAAAAATGGCAGTGCGGAACTGACTGCGCCGCTGATTATCATCATGTACGGTATAATGTACAGGCTCAGCATAACGGCGGATTTTATGTACATCACCCTGTTTCCCGATCTTGGTACATTGTTGACCTCAAAATAGCTGTCAACCCTGCTTCTCATTGTTGAGTAGAAGTCCCTGTCCCTGTTTTGCTCGAACTTATATCTCTTTTGATCCATCAAAAATTGCAAAATACGAATGGCTGATAAGTATTGTGAGGATCTCCCTGACATCTTCATCGATAGGGCAGAGGTTTGAGACAGGAAGGATCCAAAGAATTGCAAAGATAATCTTTACAAGTTTTGAACGCACCCACAAAAATCGTATACGATAGACATTCCGAAACAGGGCTTCCTGCCGAAAACCGGATGAAGGAGATCCTTTCGCTTGACAAATTTAAAACACCTATACCTTATTTTGTCCGAAATCGCTATTTTGTATACGAATTTTCAAAGCCAACACACGAAAAAAGTACTTTGATTCACATTCCGCACCCAAAGAAGCCGTCCGTATTATCTCTGCCCGGAATAATCCTGATCTCAATAATGATCCTTAACTCCGGATGTCAGATCAATGAACCCAATCTTCCGTCATGGGACGTTGGGCTGAACCTTCCGGTTTCTGACAAGAGCTATGACATTTTCGACATTATTGAAAGAAGCGAGAATATCGGAATAGACTCACTGAACGGGAACAACATTTTCATTTACGGTACATCAAAGTATAAGAGGGAGTTCGGTGACGACATTGAATTTGACGGCATTCAGAAGACGCCCGTCAAGGCACCCAGCGTTTTTTCCATTGATACGTCGCTCGTGTTTGATGATTCGACTTTTGTAAGAAGGGCGGATTTTCTGACAGGAGTCCTGAAGTTTGTATTCAATAACATCACTTCGCAGGATTACAGCGTGGATGCAGTCATTGCAAATATGTTCAGGGTTGATAACGGCGATACAGTGAGATTCAGCAGGCAGGTGGCGGCTGGGGGCAGTCAGACTGTCGAGATCCCGCTCAGCGAGATAATGATGAGAAACGAATCTCCCGACAACAGATTCCGGCTTCGTGCAAACTTCAATTCGGCGCAACCGGTACTTGTGGATTTTACATACGAACTTTCGCCCTATTCCATAAGATCCATTGAGGGAAGAATGAGGCCGCTTGGCACGGGAAAGAACTTTGACGAGGTCCTTGACCCGTTCGGCTCAGACGTTCCGGAAGGCTCTGTTAATTTCGCTTACATTGTGCCGAACACTAACTTCCTGACTCTAAGGAGGCACTCGTCCAATTTTCAGGTTGACTTCTCAAACATATCGCTTGTGGGAGAAAACAAGAACGGTACAAGAATAAGACTGAAGTACCTGAGAACTGGAATTCCCGGAGATCCGCTCGACTCCATGTTCTCGCTCACTCTGCCAAAGGAAACAGATTCACTGTCCTTTCCTATCAATCAGGACAACAGCAACATTCTTGAGTTCATAAATAATGTCCCGCAAAAGATCATACTCGAACGGACTGACTATCTGAATCTTTCTTACGAAGAAGGGCATCTTAGCTACACAGACAGCCTGATCATCAGATTCGACATTCAAGTGCCTTTGGATGTAAGCATTACCAAGCCGATCTCTTTCACTGACACGGCAGATGTAGGATTCGACGATGAAGACCTCAGGTCGGAAATGGACAAGTCCGGATCAGCGAAACTCTTTCTCCGGGGTGTGAACGGACTTCCTTTGAAGGGAGTTGTGAAAGCGCGAATGCTTGATTCTTCCTACAACGAACTTCTTCCGATCACCTTCCTTGTGTCGAACAGCGCCGACTCGACTTCAACTATCGGCGCCGCACCGGTGGGACAAAACGGCTACACTTCCTCCCCGCGCGAGAACTTATATTCGGTCGAACTCGACAGTGTTAAGATCCAGAAGCTAAAGAGGATCGGCAAGATCATCTATGAATACAAGCTATACACCGATCCGGAACAGATCACTCCACCGCGCACAACAGTAAGAGTGAGAAGCACTGACATGGTGAAGACCCTCATTTACGGAAATCTGAAATACAGGTTCGATCCCTGACATTCTTTGCGCCGGTCCTGTAATGATGCGAACGCATTGGGCATTTAATATTTGCATCCTCTTGCTTAGCTTATTACAGATCTTAAAACTTCAAATCTAACAGCCGTGGGAAGAGCATTATTAGTACTCGCGCTTTTGTTTTTCTTTTCAGTCCAGTCCCGGTCACAGGTTCCTTACATCATCAGGAGTATCTCGATGGGTAGCACTTCTGTATCAAATACAACTGACATAGATGCTCTCGGGCTTAATCCTGCCAACATCATGATGCAAAGGCACGGTACCAACGGGAAATTCTATTTCAGTATGATCGTCAATACCGGCCTGCAGACCAAAAGCAAGTACCTCTCCGTTGATTTTTACAACAGTTATCTCGCCGCCGAGAATCAGGTTCTCACAGATCAGGACAAGTCAAAGATCCTGAATGAAGCAAGCGACGAGATCTCATACGGCATCGCTTCTTTCAGAGTGTTCGGCGCAGTGCTGAATGCAGGCGCTCCGGGATCGTTCGGGCTTTCAATAGATGAGACCTTCCGGGGAAATTTCGCCATCGCACGTGATGTGTTTGACCTGGCGCTTTACGGGAATGTTCCGGACAGGACATATTCCGCATTGGGCACAAAGGCCGACGGATACTGGGTGAGGGAGATCAACCTTTCTTATGCCAACATGATCCGTCCGAAGAAATCCTTTATAGACAGATTTTCTTTTGGCGTGGCCGTCAAGCCGCAGTTCGGGATATACTACCTCGAGACCAAAGAGAACAATCTGACCATCACAACCAATAGTCAGGCGCAGATCTTCGGAACGGGAAACATTACGCTTCTTTACTCCGGACTGACAGACGAGATCAATTTCAAATTCTCAACTCAGAATTCCGGATTCGGACTCGGCTTTGATGCAGGCGCGAATGTCGGAATCAAGACGCTCGCAAAGAACCTGTACCTTGACCTGGGATTCAGCGTTACGGATATTGGCTATGTCAGCTGGACAAAGAACACGGCAAACTATTTCTACGACGGAAATTTCGCGATCACTGACATTACGGATCCGGCACAGCGTGACTCGCTGAAGAATTACCTCAAAGAGACAAAAACTCCCGTGGCGTCGTTCACAAACAGTCTCCCGACGCAGTTCAGGCTCGGCGGAACTCTGCGGATCTTCAGCGGCGCTCACGGATCAAAGGACAATCATGAAATGGGAAGCATCTCGCTTGATTATGTTCAGGGCATCAGCGAAAATCTCGGTGGTTCCACTAAACCTTATGTGGGACTCGGTTTCGAATACAACATAGGCAAAGTTGTTTCGCCAAGGGCTGGATTTGTGTTCGGCGGAGAGGTGGACTTCCTTGCAACGCTGGGGCTTGGAATTGATACGGGTCCCGTGATAATCGATCTCGGCACCGGAAACATAGCTTCGATCTTCACTCCGAAGACAACTACGAAGCTTTCATTCGGACTTGATCTGAAATTCAGGATATGATCAATTTCGCACGGGAATATCTTATGAGGAAGACACTTGTCCTGATGTTTGTTCTTTCAGCAGTCAATTGCTTTTCCCAGAATGTTGAGGAATACTTACCGGTTGAAATGAATACGGGACAGATACCTTCATGCTATGAGTTCAGGCAATCATCTGATTCGGGACTTGACAATTTTCTGAAAGTGATCGTTGGCGGCGGCGCTGACGTTGTCCTTAAACTTGTGAGAAACAACGACAACGCATGTATCAGGTATGTATACGTCAGATCAGATGAAACTTACAGTCTAAGAAACATCCCCGCAGGCATTTACTACCTTAAGATTGCATACGGAAACGACTGGGCCGTATCAAAAACAGGCGGAGACTGCAGTGCAAAGTTTCTAAGAAACAATCTCTACCAGGTTGGAACAGACCTATTGGATTTCAATCCCGTAAGGGACAGTGAAGGAACTCAGATCCCGAGCTATGAACTGATTCTCAAAACCATCGCCGGCAATCCGGGCAATGAGTTTCAGGCGGAGAACATAACGGAAGATGAATTCAATAAGTAAGTCAATTCAAGAATGAAAAAACTCATTCCCTACATCGCCTTCGGCTCTGATTGTGAAGAGGCGCTTAATTTCTACAAAGACGTATTCGGAGGAGAGATAAAAAATCTGATGCGCTACTCTGACGGCCCGAAGGAATATCAGAGCGAAGAAAATCTCAACAGGATCATGCACTCTGAATTTCATGCGGACGGATTCACGCTGATGGCTGCTGATGAAATGCGTCCGAAAGAAAGCTGGGCGGGAACAAGAGTGAGCCTGAGCATTGACTTCGATGATCCCGAAGAGCAAAACAAGGTCTGTGAAAAGCTTTCGGTGGGCGGCAATGTTACAATGCCCCTGCAGGATACTTTCTGGGGAGCAAGGTTCGCAATCCTTTCAGATAAATTCGGAATAAGCTGGATGCTTAATCACGACAAGCAGTAGCAGTCAGCAACTCATTAAAATAACAGGGATCAGGATTGCTCAGAGGCAGTCCTGATCCTGTTTTTTTGTGCAGGAGAAAACTTAAGGCTTTATAACGGATACAAAGTTTGCCGCGTTGTTGTCTGCTATTATGTAATCGCCGCCGTCCACAAACTGGTCGCCGTTCAGGTCCGTTCTGAGAAGTTGGCCGAATACAAATGCAAGCGCATCGTTGTCGATCTCCTGAAGGTCTGTGCCGTCAATGGTCTCATCCTGATCAACATCCCCGCTGAAGATACACCACTTGGCTCCTTTAAGAGTCATATTGTTCCCGTAGGCCGCACCGTCTGATGCCGTGAAGTCATAGAAGCCCGGACTATCGCCTATTGTAACAGGGACAGAACTCCAGGTCTGAAGAGCGTTGTAATGCTTCAGAACAATGTAGTACTGTCCGGGAGGTGAATTGTAAAACGCCGCTTCATTGATAAGATTCAGATTGTCAAGATACATTACCGAAGTGTCAATGAAGTTGTGCGGAGGATTTGCATCAGCAAGTATTACATACATAACGTCAATTACATTGTGCACATCGTTCACATCGTCATAGAAGCCTTCAACCGCATATCTTATGAATATGCTGTTGTCATAGCATTCATGTGATGATCTTGCCGTATAAAAGTAATTCCAGTTGTAGAAGCAACTGTCTCCGTCTTTGTATCTGAATCCGGGCTGAGGCGAGCAAATAGAATTCGAATAATCAGGATTTGCGCGATGTGTATAATTTGATATCGTGAAGTTACCCGTGTAGGTTGCGTAATTCACGTTCTCGATGTTCCCCACTATGTTCTTGAATGCCATTGCAAATGAACCGTCCGAGTTTCGTCTTCCGATGATGTTTCCAAGCCGCGAGTTGTAGATTCCCGAGAATTCAAAATTTTCAGACACCCAGTTGATCCGGTCTGCAGTTCTCAGCACATACTGGTCCCAGTCGCCTGAGTTGTTGTAGTTCTCCGAGTAGATTATGGCAACCTTCTTCTGGTTTGTTCCTCCGTTAGCCGCAATTCTGGCATGATGCAGTTCATTGCCGGTTGGCGTGAGCTGATTGTCGAACACGGGATTTGCCGCAGTGTTGCTGAATGCAACATAGGTGTAAATGTCCTGAATGTATCCGGGAGCTTCGCTCAGGCAGTATATAAGTGAATCACCGCCGTTGTGAAAGTATGCAACGTCCGTGCACATTCCTCCATACAAAGAAGATCCGGGTATGGTAAACAGCGGTTGTGCTATGTATGTGAGCGCGGGGTTCATGGTGTACGGATTGAGGATCCAGCAGTTCTTTGACATTGTATAGGTATTCACTCCATCGGTTGAATCCTGAACATAAGTTATGAAAGCATATGGAACAGAGGCATACCTTGTATTGTCAGATGAGATACGCGGCCTGAGATACCTGTTGCTGATGTTGTATCCGGGAGGAAACAGAGTTGAACCGAACACTGCAAGCGAAGGTGTCCTTACAATTGTGTAACCGATGAGATTCTGTCCGAAGTAGCCGTTTGTTGTGTATCCGAAAACCATGTAAATGTATTTGTCGCCCGATGCAGGCTCGATGATCTCCATATCGAGATCATCAAAGTTGATCTTGTTTGCAGAACTGAAGACGGTCTTCACATACTGCGTATAGGAATCTCCGTCATTGTCGGAATAATAGAGGATCAAAGTGTCGGGAGAAGCGCCGGCTCCTGTATCAGCACCTGTAACGCCGACCGCCACCCATATCCTGCCGGCCGAAGTTCCTCTTTGCTCAATCTGTACGGATGTTCCTGCAACATAAACTCCGTTGTAGATATCAGTCGAATTCGGATACAATCTGCCGTCAGGAGGGAGCATCCTGCAAAAGGATTCACCCGAAGGAACTGTTGAAGTGGAACCGTTAAGCGATTCAAGCTCTCTCTGAAGCCGGGTGATCTCATCCGGATTGCCGGAGTCATTGAGCTTCTGACGGATCATCTGATCTCTGATCTCCTGTTCTTCAGCTGTGTGCTGAATATTCATTTCAGTTCTTGAAAGAGGACTGTTGTCACTGACCTTCGGAATGGTCCTGATCTTACTTCCTTTTTCCTTTTTCTTTCCGGGAAGTTCAGCGTATTGTGAATTCGCAAATACCGCAGGCAGAATGATAAGGCAAACTGCCAGTGCTATCACTGACTTCAGCTTGGTTGTGTTTTTTATTTTCATTTTTATCCTCCTGAGAGATTTTAATTTTTGGATAATAACCTGGCATACCGGCATGCCTTTGAGAAGCGGTGTTTGCAAACACGCGGCTTCCTGGTTACTATCAAAATAGTTGGACAAAATTATGACGGCTGATTCCGGAAGTCAAAAGAAGTTTATGCCGGTTTTCATCTCAAAACCAGGTCCGGATCAAACGCAGATCTTGAAACTCACGGCGCAAAAATTACGAATACAATCAAAATTCCGATCTTTTCTGCCGGAAGCCGTAAGCTCAGTTTCACCTTGAAAAAGAAATAAACCGGCTCAATTCCCGCGGTTTGGATTAGTGTGGTTTGATGTGTCGGAGGGAATGATTAGTTTTGCCCATAAAATTCAACCGGTCATGAAGAAGATCCTTTCAATAGGGTATTTTGAGATCCAGTCATCCGACAGGCAAAGAGAGATCGCATTCTACGGAAATGTGTTCGGGTGGAAGTTTGTCAGGGAAGAGAATGCGCCGATCGATTACTACAGGATCGAAACAGGCGGGATCGGCGGAGGCTTGCTGGAAAGGCCGGCAGGAGTGCCGATGCCGGAATGCGGGACAAATGCATTCACATGTTCAGTGCAGGTTGAGAGTTTTGATGAGACAGCAGAATTAATAATCAATAACGGCGGCAGGATTGCGATGCCCAAATTTCCGGTTCCGGGAAGGTGCTCTCAGGGCTATTTTCCTGATCCGGACAACAATGTGTTCGGAATTTTTGAAATTGACAGCGAAGCGAAATGAAACATGTTAATGTTCTCACTGCCGAAGCATTTTCCATGGGCAGGTTTGAAGAAACATATGAAAGACTTTCTGATGATGTGGTTTGGACAATAGCGGGGGAAAGCGTTTTCAGAGGCAAGGATGAAGTTGTTAACAACTGCCGCAACGTTTCGGACTACTTTAAATCAGTTGATACGGACTTCAGGATCCTCGGTATCACGTATGCAAACGGAAAAGTTGTTGTTCAGGGGACCGCGGAATTTCATCGCGAAGGAATGAGAATAGCATTTGTTCATGCCTGTGATGCTTATGAGTTCAACGAACAGGATAAGCTGATCAGTATCACTTCTTACTGCGTACAGGAAAGAAGTGACGGGACCTGAAGTGATCACGGTTCAAGAATTTCCCGGGAATGCTAATTAAAACAGTAGTCAGCATGAATCAATTCGGTGTTGTTTTATTTCTGATGATCACAGTCGTGTCATCATTTTTTTGCGGACAAAAGACCGAACATGCGGGCAAGAAGTCGCTTGACCGTACAGACTCTTCACGTGATTCGTGCGACAGTCCGGATGCACCCTTCGGATGCTACTTCGCAAATGCGCCTGCGGAACTCACAAGCACAATGAGGATCCCCGTAACCGGCGAATCGTCTGACAAGCTTGAGATCACGGGAACAGTTAAGGATAAAAGCGGGATGCCGGTTGGTGGTGTTGTAATATATGCATACCATACAGACAGCGACGGATACTACAGCAAGAGCGGCAATGAATCCGGAGTGCAGAAATGGCACGGAAAGCTACACGGATGGTGTGTAACCGACAGTGAAGGAAAATACGGGATAATTACGATCAGGCCGGCGCCATATCCCGGAAACCTGTTTCCGGCACACATTCATGCCGCGCTTAAGCTTCCTGACGGAAGCATTACGCTCATCAATGATTTTGTGTTCAGCGATGATCCTTTGGTCAACAGTAAATATGAGTCAGGACTTGACGACCTTCCCGGCGGCACAGGTATCTTGAGACTTCAAAAGTCAGAGGGGAAGTGGACAGGTGTGAGAGATATTGATCTGCATCACTAAACTTTATTTGGAACTTTACAGTGAATAATTTCAGGCCGTTCGATTACGAAAGTCCGGAATATGAATACTCTAACCAAAGGAAGGAAGAGCCGGAGATAGCCGCGAGGATCCGCAATGCTCTTGGTTCAGCTTCGACAGTTCTGAATGTGGGTGCGGGAGCAGGTTCTTATGAGCCGGATGACAGGCATGTAATTGCGGTTGAACCTTCTTCCCGCATGCGGGCGCAGAGGCTTGCAAGGGGACTGCCGCCTGCAGTTATTGCAAGAGCGGACAAACTGCCGTTCGACGACAATTCATTTGACGCATCTATGGCATTGCTGACGGTTCACCACTGGCCTGATCTGCAAGCCGGCCTTAAGGAAGTTCTGAGAGTGACAAAAAAGAAAATTGTAATCATGACGTTTGATCCCGAAGCGCTTGATGAATTCTGGAATGTTCACTATTTCCCCGAGCTGGTGGATATTGAAAGAAGGAGATATCCCGGAATTGCGGAACTGACAGCATTGCCGGGGTGTAAAGCATTAGTGGAGAAAGTTCCTGTGCCTCTCAACTGCAGGGACGGTTTTCAGGAAGCATTTTACGGAAGGCCCGAAGAATTTCTGAAGAAAGAAGTGCGCGAATCACAGTCGGCATGGGGATACCTTGAGCAGGGAGCAGAGGACAGGCTTGTCAGCGCATTTGCTTCGGAGCTTGAATCAGGAAGATGGGATGAAAGGTTCGGACATTTCAGGCGTCAGCCTTATTTCCCAGGCGCATTGCGCATTGTAACGCTGCATAAGATGTAGCATTGCCGATGCCATCAGCCCGGCTTCTCCGCATAAGCGGGCACCTAAAAAAATATTTTTGGGTATTGACATTTGATACATCAGCAGATAATTTTGTAAAGCACTTTAAAAAACAAAGTACTTTACAATGGATAACAATCGCAACAGCGGGCCGGAGTTTGAACTGGCCGTTATAAGAAAGATCATGGAAGACAGCCGCTACACTGTCGAGTACAACGGCATCCACTTCATCTTCTGGGGCGTGCTCGTAACCTTCTGCCTGATCGCCAACTACTTCATGATCCTTAATGGAACAGCGGACAAATACTCGGGAATGCTTTGGGGAATTCTGATGCCGCTCGGAGCCGTGGCGGATTTCTTCATCGGATGGAAGGTGGCGGAAAAGAACAGGGTGTCAACATTCGCCGGCCGGCTTCTCGGTTCGCTCTGGCTGGCCTCGGGCATTGCAATGTTCATGTTCGGTTTTCTCGGACCGCTTTCCGGAGCCTACAAACCCGTCTTCATCAGTCCGGTGATATCAACCGCTCTCGGAATTTCCTATTTCGCAAGCGGAAGCATTCAGCAGCTTCCGTGGCTCAGGAATCTTGCTTTCGGATGGTGGGCAGGCGCAATACTTATGTTCTTCTGGCCCGGCAAGCAGACACTTCTTGTATTTGCCGTAATGATGCTCTTCTTGCAGGTCGTACCGGGTTTCATTATCAACAGGAACAGAAAGAGAAGTCCTGAGCTTAAACAGGCCTGATAACTGACAGAGATGAAAGAATTTGACTATCAGCAGATTGACGATGTTATTCATTCGCGCATAAGGACCGCCGTGATGGCAGTGCTTGTGGCGGTGGACGAAGCCGACTTCAATTTCCTGAAGGAGAAAGTGAATGCGACCGACGGAAATCTCAGTGTGCATCTGAAGAAACTTGAAGAAGCAGGCTACGTAAGTGTGAAGAAAATTTTCGTGAACCGGAAGCCCGTGACCAGGTACAAGATCACCGCCAAGGGCTTCAAGGCGTTCGAAAAGTACATTGAAAATCTTGAAAGCATCATAAAACCCAAAAAATCATAAACGGACATGGAAAAACTTTCCGAACAGCAGATCACCAATGAGCTTCTGCAGTTAGAAGGATGGAAGCGTGACGGCAACTCTATTGTTAAGATCTTCAAGACAAAGGGATTTCCTCAGACTATGGGACTTGCGGCATCGATCGGTGCACTTTGCCAGCAGCATGATCATCATCCCGATTTTATGACTCTTAAATACTCATCTGTGGAAGTGAGTTTTTCTACACACTCCGCCGGAGGCATTACGGCAAAAGACATCGGCATTGCAAAAGACATTGAATCACTCTAGCCCATGAAGGAAAAAAAATTACCATTGAAAGCACTCATACTTGTATTCTTCCTTTTGCAGATACCCCTTTATGCACAGGACAGCGGTGAAGAAAGATCCGGAAGCGCGACAAGGATCTATGGTACAGTCAAGGGAGAAAAGGACAGCCTCATAATGGGCGCCAATATTGTGATAGAAGGAACTATTGACGGAGCAACCACAGATGCCAAAGGATTCTATGAGTTCGAAACGGATCAGTCGGGTTCGAAGAATGTAATCATAACTGCGATGGGTTATGTTGAGAACATCATGATGATTGAGATCGAACCGGGAAAGGAAATGCAGGTGAACATCAAACTCTCGAAGGAAGAAGTGAAGACGGAGGAGATCCTCGTTACAGCAAGTTCGTTCACATCAGGCAACCGGGCGGCTGTTACTCTTACTCCTCTCGAGATCGTGAGGATTCCGGGTGCAGATGCAGACCTTTACAGGGCGATCACAACATTCCCGGGAAGCAATCAGGTGAATGAAGGGAGCAGAATAACCGTACGCGGAGGCGATCCCGATGAAGTTCTTACAATACTTGATCTTGCATCGCTTTACAATCCGTTCATCTTCGACGAAACATTCAACGTATCATCATACTCGACCATTAACCCGTGGGGGCTGAGGGGAATAAACTTCACGAGCGGCGGATTCTCTGCAAAGTACGGCAATGTGCTTTCGGCAGTGCTTGACCTGAAGTCATACGATATGCCTCAGGGCAACGGCATGTTTGCATGGCTCGGACTTGCCAATGCCTCACTTTCAGGAGTTTTCCTTTCGAAAGACGGAAAGCTCGGAGCCACTTTCAGCGGAGGCAAGCTGTTTCTGCAACCGTACTTCGCCATCAACGGGGAATATTCGGAGTACTCGCCGATACCTCAGTCGAATTCATTCGGAGGAACCGTTTCCTACAAGCTTGGAACATCCTCCAACATAAAGGCCTATGCGAACTACAGCGACGACAATGTCGGGATCAGAAATGCGAGCCCCACTTATGACGGTTTCTATGAATCTTCCTCAAAAAGTTATTTCAGCAACATCAAGCTCATAACAGGACTTGACAATTCCACAGTCCTGAATGCAGGAATTTCTTTCAGCAAGTATGACAAGGATTACAAGTACGGTGTTCTGAACTCCAACGACAAGACTACCTACGCAAAGGGCAGAGCAGACATTACAAGGCAGTTCAGCAATATGGTGGAGCTTAATACAGGCATCGAATATGAATACGACGGATATGATGTGAACGGGATCTTTCCCCAGTATGAATACAACATCAGAACCGATGCGCCATCTCTGAGCATTGATACTGTTCAGAGCACAGGGCGCGTGGGCATTTATGCCGAGACACAGATCAAGCCTGATGAACGGTTCTTTATAATTCCCGGTGTAAGGTCTGATTATCATACGCTGTCGGGAAAGGTAAGCTTTGATCCGAGGTTGTCGTTCGGATACAGGATCGCAGAGAACAACGTGGTTCGGGGTGCGTTCGGCTTCTACCATCAGTATCCGGGGCTTGAAGACTATCTGAGATCGGCAGACAATGACCTTGATGCGCAGAATGCCATTCACTACATACTCGGATATGAATTCAACAAAGAGAACAAATTCATATTCAGGGTTGAAGGGTATTATAAAGACTACAGCAATCTTGTACTGACTGACAGGCGCAATTTCCTTTACGAATCGGAAGGCGAAGGAAATGTGAAGGGAGTTGATGTTTTCTTCAAGACCAAGATTGACAATAAGTTCACCGGCTGGGTCTCGTATGCATTCACCGATTCAAAGAGAAAGCAGTATGACGCTGTAAGCCTCGTTCCTGCGAACTTCGACATTACGCATAACATGAGCATTGTTGGAAGTTACAATGCTACCGATGAACTTGTCCTCGGCCTAGCATACAAAGTGTCAACAGGCAAACCCTACACGCCTGTGACAGGAAGCGAGTTTGATGCCGTGCAGAATGCTTACAGGCCTCTTTATGCATCGAAGAACAGCGGAAGGTTTCCGACATACATGACTCTTGACATGAATGCACAGTACATTTTTTCGCTGTTCGGCAGATTTGCGGTCGGAGTGGTGGCAGTGAACAACATCTTCAACAGGAAGAATCTTTACGGCTACACATATAACTTTGATTACTCAGAGAGGAAAGAAATATATTCCAACAACCGCAGGTCATTTTATGCGGGGCTTGGGCTTCAATTCTGATGAAACGTGATTCCAATAAATATCAGTAATCCAAAAATCAAAACAAACAAAATGAAAAAGAAACTGCTTGGTGCCCTCCTGATCGCGGTAACGCTGATGACGGCGGGTCGGGCATTCTCAAAAGACGATTTTGAGGATGCAATGCTGAAGGCAAAGAAGAGTCTTGAAACTGCAATGCAGTCAAGCGATGAATCAAAGATCCTAAAGGCAAGGGGACAGTTCGAGAGAATACATCAGCTTAAGAAAGATCCGTGGCTTGTCAATTACTACATTGCTCTTGCAGACTACGGACTTGCAATGACAGGTGCGGCAACTGAAGACATGAAGAAGATCAAGCAGTACACCGAATCGGGGCTGTCCACACTGCAAATGTCAATCGATCAGAAAGCGGACTTTGCCGATTCCTATGTGCTTCTCAAGGCGCTTAACTTTAACAGGTGGATGTATGAGCAGGAGAAGATGCAGGAGATAATAACCGCTACGCAGAATGCAGACGAGAAAGCTTCAAAGCTTGATCCGGGCAATCCGAGATTCGTTTTGCTTAAAGGCATATCAAGCTACTGGACGCCCGAAGCATTCGGAGGCGGTGCGGCAAATGCGGTGACCGACTTTGAGAAGTCGATCGAGCTCTTCTCCAAGAGGGTGGAAAAATCCGAGCTTTATCCTGACTGGGGCGAAGACCTTTCTTACGGCTACCTTGCTCTGAGCTTCATAAAAAAGAACGGCACCGGCGACCTTGCAAAGGCTAAGGATGCAATTGACAAGGGCATGGAGAAATTTCCCGGATCCGGATTCCTCTCTGCATATGTGATGAGCGAATACAATAAGGCAAAAGGCAACTGACTATACCGGATACCTCAGCTCTTAACCCTGTGCAGGAAACTGCACGGGGTTTTTCATTTTCGGCGGCCGTTATTCAGCTGATCTGAACGCGCTTCCATGCATGGTAATGATCAGCAGTACAAACTTCCGGATCAAAGCGAGGCATTCTTATCCGCACAAATCTGAAAATTGAAGAAAGGACGGCCTGTAGGTGTGAATCTCCTTGGATGGATGCGCGATCGTGCTGAAAATCCAAAATCATTATTGACAATACAAACGAGTTTGCTTAATATTATTTCGTCAACACGCCATGTTATTTCCTGTTAAGACTTTGTTAATAAACCGGCAGTCTTTCCGGATGGCCGGCTTTTTTGTCATGATGAAAATGTAATTGCTGACAATGGAAGTTAAGAACCCCGTTCATTGACTTGAAGTACAATATTTACAAAGTAGTTAGCGTCTCAGTGAATTGTTAATAACTTCAGATTTTTTCGCGGATTTTCTGCCTTAAATTTTCTGAGACGTAAAGTAAAATGTTAACTCACTTTGATTTGTTAATAATTTTAAAAATCTCTTATCGTGCCCAAACTTTCTTCTGTTTCCGGTGAAAAGAAATTTGTAAACGAATCTGCAAGTGAAGCGCCGTCCGACAGCGACGGTCATGCCGCGGCTGATGCCTCGGTCAAAGTATGGAAGAACTTTCTTGACCTGCTTTCGGACAGTCTGAAGGCAAGTGAGATCAATACGTGGTTTTCTGTCATTGAACCAAAGTCTCTTGAGGGCAATGTTCTGACTGTATCGGTGCCAAGCGAGGATTTTTACAGTCTGATCGAAAGCAGATACAATAAAGTGATCGCTTCAATAGTCGAGACACTTCTCGGCCCTGAGGGCAAACTCAAATACGAGATCATGCAGATGGGCCTGTTTGATTCGCACACTGAGCCTGAACGTACTGAACGGCCGGTGATACTTCCCATCTCGACGAGAAGCCGTATTTCCGAAAACCCTGCCTTGACCGATACTTCTTCTCCGGAAGAATTTGAAACAAACATCAATCAGAAGCACCTCTTTGACAACTTCATAAAGGGTGAAAGCAACGAACTCGCTATTGCCGCCGCTTATGCCATTACAAACAATCCCGGCCATACCTATAATCCGTTCTTTGTGTACGGCGGTGTCGGATTGGGAAAGACGCATCTGATCCAGGCAATCGGAAATGAAATACTCAGGAAATACCCGTCAAAGAAAGTCTATTACACCACAGCGCCGGACTTCACTACTCAGTTCACAAACAATATAGCCCAAAGCCGGCTCGATTTTTCCGCCAACAAGAACGGCGCCAAGAAGCTGGATTTCTTCTACAAGTCACTTGATGTGCTCATCATTGACGACATTCAGTATCTGAGCGGCAAAGAGAAGACACAGGATTTCATGTATCAGATCTTCAACTCGCTGTATGACCAGAAGAAGCACATCATTTTCTCAAGCGACAAGCCGGTCAGTCAGATAAAGGGAATCGAAGAGAGGCTTATCTCGAGGTTTCAGTGGGGTATTACAGCCGACATTCAGCCGCCTAACTGGGAGATGAGGGTTGCGATCATTCAGAAGAAATTCGAAGAGGCAAAGATTGACGCACCGGAGGAAGTTGTTCATTACATTGCATCAAATGTGAAGGACAGCATCAGGACAATTGAGGGTTGCATAGTCGGGATAATTGCAGACAGCGTGCTCAGGTTCAAGAGTGAGATCAATCTTAACATTGCTGAAAATGTGATAAGCAGAGTGATTGGGACTGCAAGAAAATCGAGAAACGTATCCATAGAGAACATCATATACACGGTTGCAAACTATTACAGGATATCCGAGAATCAGATCCTTTCCAGAAAGCGAACAAAGGAAGTGGCGTTTGCAAGGCAGGTTGCAATGTACCTTGCGAAGGACCTGACTAACCTTACACTAGAGACGATCGGACTGAACTTCGGCGGAAAGGATCATGCAACAGTGCTCTATGCATACAATTCCATAAACACTGCGGCAAAAAAAGACGGCGCTGTTATGCTTCAGATCGAGGAAATAAAGGAGATGCTGAGAAATCTGTAAACGTGCCGCCCTCCGTGCAACTTCCTTCTGTCATGATTGCCTTACGGCACTTACCCGCATGTCATGATGAGAAGTTCTCATACTCAGCATCCGGATGTGAGCCATTAGCAAACACTCTTACTGAGAATTTACATTCTCTGAAACTATCTGCCGCGGAAATCGCATTCCATATTGAAGCAATGGTGATTCTAAGTTGCATCACTCATTGTAATTGAACGATCCGTTAATTTCAGAAACAGGCGCATATACATTAGCAGCTCAAGCAGTCCAAAGGTAATTGGCAATCACCCTCCCCGTTTGTTCTTTAATCACAAGACAATTTTGCCAATATTGACCGCCATATTCACTTAATTTGAACACAGAAACTCCCGAACCTCAGGAAACCAAGACGGCAAGAGCGCCGCTGGCAAATCTCAGCCCCGTCGGATTTGTATTCATGACCCTCGCTGTGGTCTTCTTTCTTTATCAGATCGTCGGCGGTTCGCTTGCTTATTATTTCCTTGGAGAAGATCTGAATACGGGAGGAAACATGAACCTCCTAAGGGTTGTGCTTTCATTCGGGCAGTTCATGTTCATACTTGCACCTGCAATTGTGCTTGCCATTCTGAGAGGAGACAGGCTGAAGGAGACATTCAGGCTGAATTCTCCCGGGATTGCGGTATTTCTTCTTTCACTGTTGGGCATAATAATAATACAGCCGTTCCTGCAGGCGTTTGTGTATTTTCAGAACGAGCTGATCTTTTCCATACCCGGAAGTGAGCTCGTGAAATCTCTCAAGGATCTCTTTGATTCGCTGGAAGAAACTACAATGGGCCTGGTAAAGGCCGGCTCGTTGCCTGAATTTCTGATGGTGCTTTTTGTGATAGCTGTTACTCCGGCAATAAGCGAGGAGTTTCTGTTCAGAGGTCTTGTCTTTTACAATTTTGAGAAGGCAATGTCGCCTGCGCCGGCTATGTTCTTTGCCGGCTCATTGTTTGCGCTGTTTCATTTTCATCCGTTCAATCTTGTTCCTCTTGTGATACTCGGCATCTACCTCACCTTTGTAACTTATGAGAGCAACAGCATTTACACTGCCATTGCCTGCCATTTTGTAAATAACTTCATCTCTGCGGGAGCGGTTTACATTTACGGAACAGAATCATTCGGGAGCGAAAGCATGTCATCAGACGACAAGATATACTACGCTGTAGCGGGTGTTGCATCAGCCATAGCATTCTGGATCTTGCTGAAGTTGATCAGCAGAATCTCTGCCTCAAAGAAGAAAGCGGCTGATACGGGAGGACAATGAGCAATCTGACAAAGAGAGTTGCCGCGGGATTAATAGGCGCACCACTGCTTCTGCTGATTTTCGGAGCGGGCGGATATGTGTTGCTTGCATTCACAATAGTGCTTTCCACTCTTGCTCTTTACGAGTATTACGGAATGTTCATGCAATCGGGTTACTCTCCGAGGAGAATACCAATGATAGTATTCTCAGCTCTGCTCATACTTGCCTTCTATTTTCTTGAAACCGTCTTTACCACAATTGCGCTGTATTTTTCATTTATCTATTCTTCACTTGCCGAGCTTGCAAGGAAGGAGAAGAGGAACCCGCTGAATGTTGCCGTTGATGTGTTCGGACTTGTGTATGTAGGTATTCCTCTTTCAATGGCGAACGTGCTTGCGGGGAATGAAACACTCAATGTGATGATATACATTCTCATTCTCATCTGGAGCTGTGACACGTTTGCGTATTTCGGAGGAAGAATGTTTGGAAGAACAAAATTGAGCGACATAAGTCCCAATAAAACAGTGGAAGGTTCTGTAACCGGGACTGTGATGACGATAGCATTATCACTGACTGCTCATTTCATCTTTCCCGAAAAAATAGAAATAGCCGATTCGCTTGTGCTCGGTGCCTCGGCGGCGCTGCTTTCGCAGACAGGTGATCTGTTTGAATCACTGCTCAAAAGGCATTGCGGCGTGAAGGATTCATCCCTGATAATACCTGGTCACGGCGGAGTGCTTGACAGGTTCGACAGCCTCCTTTTTGTTGTTCCCTTTGCGTACATTTACTACAACTACATCCGCGGATTCATTTCCTGAGGCAAAGACTTTTGCCGGTACCGGTAAGCAAGGTGAAGGTATAGGATCTTACAATACCGTTCTTTTCAGTATAATGAAGATATAAGGATCAGCATAAAGAAAATGGCCGGATGCAATTCATTAACAAAAAAGATTATTGAATATTAATCTTTTTCTTGTAATTTGAATCACAGTTAAAGCTGTAACAATCATACTCAACGGCAGAGTTTACTCGTGCCTGAACAAAACAGATCATGCAAAGCAAGAAATCCCAAACCAACGAAAGAAAGAACATAAAGACATCGAAGTCAAAGCAGTTGATAGAAGATGACGACGACTTCATTGATGACACTGACAATCCAAAGCCGCCGGTTGATGAAAACGAGCTTGAAGTACGGCTTGCAGATGAAATGCTCGGTGAGTCAGATGTGGAAGATGACGAGGAATTTATTCAGGAAATCGAGAAGTTCAAGAAGGAACATTCAAACTCGAAGATTGTAAGTGTACACAAGAAGCTTGGTAAACCCAAAATTGCGGAGTTTTCAAAACTCGCACCCGATGCTGTAAAGGCAGAGCTTAGAAAACTGATCCAACTGCTTGACGAACACAAAATAATTGTTCACTTCCAGAACGATTACTCCGACAAAGAGAAATACAGGTTCATTACTGCCGAAATATTCAATGAAGTTGTAGATATCACTTCAAAGCAGCCCGTTAAATTCATTTACGAAGACTATCACCCTGAAATGGACGATGATGACGACGAAGAAGATTACTGAACATCATGGCCGCTGAAAGCAAAGCCGGCGACCTCGGCAGTAAACTTATCAGGTTTGAACTTCCCGGTATTGACGGCAGGCTTCATTCATCAGAGGAGTATGACAAGCATGAAGTGCTCGTAATCATCTTCATGTGCAATCATTGTCCTTATGTCAAGGCAGTGATGAGCCGTCTCGTGAACCTACAGAAAGATCTCGGAAGTTCAGGAGTTTGTCTTGTGGGGATAAATCCCAATGATGATTCAGCGTATCCCGAAGATTCGTTTGAGAGGATGAAAGATTTTTCAAACGAATATGAAATGAATTTTCCATATCTGCGAGACGATTCACAGGCGGTTGCAAAGGCATATGAAGCAGTATGCACTCCCGACATTTATGTGTATGACAAGAGCAGGCATCTTCGCTACAGAGGAAGGATTGATGACAACTGGAAGGAAGAGAATCTTGTCACAACCAGTGACCTTCGAAATGCCATAGAATCTGTTCTTGAAGGAAGGGAAATTCCTTCACCGCAGTTTCATTCAATCGGTTGTTCGATCAAGTGGAAGCAGTCTTAGCCTGATCATATATCACCGGTTCTCATCTGCAATATACAAAACCGACCTCTCACGATTGAATTATCCGGCAATGCAGAACTTATGTTAGCATGGATTGTGCTTTTCTAAAAGATCATTTGAAACACGTCAGACGTTTTCAACAACCTTCATCAGCTTTCTCCTGACTTCTCCCGCTATTTCCCCGAGTCCCGGATTTTCAACAGAACTCATTGACGCCAAAGGATCAACGGCAGAAACTTCCACAGCGCCGTTCACTTCCTGCACCACAACATTGCAGGGAAGGAACACTCCAATGTTAGGTTCCGCCTGAAGAGCCTTATGAGCGAATTGCGGATTGCATGCGCCCAATATTCTGTAGTTCCGAAAATCCACATCGATCTTCTTTTTAAGAGTCTCCTTCACGTCAATCTCGGTCAGCACTCCGAAGCCTTCTGCCTTTAGTTCATCGGTAACTTTGGATATTACATTGTCAAAGTTTCCGTTCTCGATCTTCTTTATGAAACAGTAGTCCATATCACCTCTTTTGTTTCATGCAAAATAGCAACGCAATGAAGTACCTTCTATGCCATAATTCAGTAGCTTCTGCAATCAGAATACCGGGTCCGGAACGCAATGTGCATTCAGAAGGCCTGCAGTAAAGAGTAAACTCTCCAATTGCTGAAACAGGAGAATCAGGGACAAAAGACCGGATGAAAAGTGACATGTCACAAAAATCAACAGTGTAATGTGGATAATCTCTACAAACTCATTTCAAAGCAGGTAATTACTGACCAAAAACGTTAAAATCAGGCTGAAATTGAGGCCATACTTGGCACGGAATTTGCAGTAAGGTAATATGCATGATTCCAATATGCAGTCCCCCTTAATACACATAGTGAGCAGGAAAGAAGAAATTGCCGAACTCGTGAAGAAGACGCTTGGCAAGTGCGGTTACGAGGTCTCAAGCACGACAGGTGACGAGATAAGCAAAGAGAGCATGAATAGGCTGAACGGCAGTATTGATTGCCTGATATTTGACAAGGACATTGATGATGAAGTTAAGCAGGCTGCAAGGGACAGGCTGAAAGAAGCAAAGGTTATCTGCCTGCCCTCGCTTGATTCGGCGAGCATGGTAATCGGGGATGCAGAGTATATGTCTGAACCATTCAGACTGAGCGAATTGACAAAGTTCATAAACAAGATGTTCGAATTGCGTAAGTGATGGCCACCATAATCAGATATTCAGCAGTAGCGTGCACGGTTCTCTTCATCGGTTTCCTTTTCATGGCGGTTACGGAAAATACCTCCGTGAGTTTTGTGGATTCCGACGATGACTGTTACGCATGCCATGAGGACAAGGACCTGACAGCCGACAGGGACGGCAAGAAGGTCTCAATGTATATTGACAAGAAGAAGGCCGATGCATCAGCACATGCAGGCGTTGAATGCCGCGACTGCCACATCAATTACAATCCGGATGATATTCCACACACCAAGTCTCCCGCAAAGGTTGACTGCCAGTCGTGCCATGATGACCTGAAAGGAATACAGCAGAGCGTCCACGCAAAGGTTGAGTGCGCAGGCTGTCATAAGCCTCACGAGATAAAGACCGTGAAGCAGATGAAGGAAAGCGGAAGCAATGAATGTTTTGACTGCCATAACAGAAAAGGAGTCAAGCAGTTCATCAACAGCATACATGATAAGAACGGTGTAAAGTGCGAGGATTGTCACAAAGCCGGCCACGGAATTGTGAAGGTAAACAAGTCCAACGAGCAGGCAGTCTGCGGGAAGTGCCACAGCAAGAGCAAGATGGCGCTGGCCAACAGTGTGCACAGTACGGCAATGAGTCAGACCGGAGGCAGGGGCCCGAGTTGCACTGATTGTCACGGCTCGCATGCCATACTCTCGAGCAAGATCTCGATCGAATCCGAAGGATGCCTGAAGTGCCATCTGAATGAAAAGATGTTTCCGGGCGAGGAAAAAGGCTCGGCAAAATTCGTTTCCAGATACAAGACAAGTGTTCATGCTTCAATTACAAAGAATGATGTAGAGGCCGCAGGTTGTGTTGACTGTCACGGTGACCACATGGTGCATGAAGCCGACAATCCGCAGGCATCAACACTGAGAGCCAGGCAGATGGAGACGTGCGGCAAGTGCCACAGCGATGTGGTTTCAAACTTCAAGAGATCCAAGCATGGCCAGGAACTTGCAAAGGGAAACAAGGATGCGCCTACATGCACGGATTGCCACGGCGAGCACGACATCAAGTCAACGTTCAGCGCGAATGAACTTTCAAAGATCAACCTTGTGGACAAGTGTCTGAACTGCCACAAGGACGGCAAGATCACACACAAGACATATCTTGGAGAAGAGGAGCTGATCACCGGTTATAAGGAAAGCGAACACTACAAGGCATTGCAGGAAGGGAATCTCAATGCGCCTACCTGCTCAGACTGTCACGGTGCGCACGAAATGGAGAATGCAACGAATGTTGATTCAAAACTGAGCAAGAGAAATCTTGCAAAGACATGCGGGCAGGCAAACTGCCACGGCAAGGAGCTTGACGAATATGTCGGAAGCATTCATGAAACCGCCATTACGATCAAGGGAAATTATGATTCGCCCACATGCAACGATTGCCACGGAAACCATGTGATCTCGAAGAAAGATATTGACGACAAGCTCGAGAAATCGAAAGGTGTGATAAGGATGTGTTCGAACTGTCACGCATCCCTGGAGATAATAGAGAGAAACGACCTGCCAACGAAGATATTTGAAAGTTACAAGGAGAGTTTTCACGGCCTCGCAACAAGGGGTGGAATGCAGGAAGCGGCGAACTGCGAGAGCTGTCACGGTAATCACAACATCAGGCCGTCAACGGATTCGCTGTCAACAGTTTTCAAATCCAATCTTCCGCAAACATGCGGTAACTGCCACCCCGGAGCAACGCAGGCGTTCTTCACCACCAAGATACACATAGAGGATGCCAGGGAAGATTCTCCGATCGTATATGTGGTCACTGTTTTTTACATAACGCTGATAATCGGCCTGATAGGGTTCATGCTGATACACAACATACTTGACTACAGAAGAAAAATCCAACTTAAGAAGTCTGATGGGATCTGAGGTAAAATATTTACGGATGAGCAAGAACGAGCGCATCCAGCACTTTCTGCTGCTGAGCAGTTTCATAGTGCTTGTGATAACAGGATTTGCGCTGAAGTTTCCGGAAGCATGGTGGGTGAGAATGTTGTCTGCGGTAATTGGCGAGAACGCATTTGAAGCAAGAGGCCTTGTTCACCGCATTGCATCGGTGGTAATGATTGCAGCATCACTTTACCATTTATACTATGTTTCATTTACTGCAAGAGGGCGACAGCTGATAAAGGATTTCTTTCCGGCAAAAAGCGACGTATCAGACTTTAAGAACGCCATGAAGTATCTGGCAGGCAGATCAGATGACAGGCCGCTGTACGGAAGATTCAGCTATATTGAGAAGATGGAGTACTGGGCGGTTGTTTGGGGAACGGTGATAATGGGAGCTACGGGATTTGTTCTGTGGTTCAAGGATTTCTTCTTCGGGATTGTCGGAAATGTAGGGATGGACATTGCCACTGCGATACACTATTACGAGGCAATACTGGCATCGCTGGCCATTCTTGTATGGCACTTTTATTTTGTATTTCTCAATCCCGATGTAAGGCCGATGAACAAGGCATGGCTTAGCGGATTTCTTACAAAGGAAGAGATGGAGCACGAGCATCCTCTTGAGCTTCAAAGAATGGCGGGTGAAATTCCTGAGAAAGACGATAACATCAAATCATAAGAATGTATCATGGCAAATGAAGAGGCAAAGCCGGTAAAGGAAAAGAAGTACTTCAAGAACATAAGAGGATGGAAGAGAGTCCTCCTGTTCTCAGGCATATACCTCGGACTTTTCATTGTCCTTCTTGCAGGAGCTGCGGAGTACACTTCAAGGCCCTCTTTCTGCCCAACATGCCATTATATGGAGACGTTCTACAACAGCTGGAAAACATCTCAACATAACAAAGTTGACTGTGTGGAATGCCACTTCGAGCCCGGAATATCCGGAACGATAAAAGGGAAGATCAACGGCCTTGTGCAGATCGCCAACTATGTAACGATGTCATATAAAAAGCGCAAACCGTGGGCGGAGATTCCCGACAACACATGCGCCAGGTCCGGATGCCATGAGACTCAGCAGTTTCAGGATTCTGTTTATAATTTCAACGGTGTCTCTTTCAGCCATAAGAATCACCTTGAAGACCTGAAGCGCGGAAAGAAACTGAAGTGCATAAGCTGTCACTCTCAGATCGTTCAGGGAACGCATATGGAAGTGACCGGCAGTACATGCTTCAATTGCCATTTTAAGAAGTCGGATGATCCGGAGCATAAATTTGACAAATTGTCTGACTGCAACACTTGCCACGGTTTTGACAATAAGCCGAAGGAAGTGCTTGCAAATCTGAGATACAATCACGTAAATGTAGTAGAGAAGAAGTACGATTGCGGAAGTTGCCACTCGGCAGTGGTGCAGGGCAAGGGTGAAGTTGGAAAGGAAAGATGCTTTCACTGTCACTTTGAAGAAGACAGGCTGAACAAGTTCAACGATATTGAGTTCATGCACACTGCGCATATTGCAAAGCACACGCTTAAATGTTCGGAATGCCATACTCCAATTGAACACAAGATAGAACCACTTGATCCGAATGCCCCGCCTGACTGTCAGACCTGTCATAGTAATGCACATACGGCAATGGTCAGCCTCTTTTCCGGGGAGAACGGATTCAACACGGAGAAGTCGCCGAGCGCAATGTTCCTCAACGGAATGAACTGCAAGGGCTGTCACGTTTTTCATGAGGTTGACAAGAAGGGAGTCGGCACTTCAAAATCCGGCGGAAGCGCATGCGAAAATTGTCACGGCACGGGTTACGACAAGCTGGTGAAGGAATGGGAACAGACGGCAGAGGCCCGGCTGAGAGTTATAAGTTCGATCTACAAAGTTGCGGAGCAGAACGTGAACGCGTCCGGCAGCGGAAAGAAGCAGGATGCTTTGAAGAAGCTCGAAGAGGCACAGCACAACATCAGGCTTGTGGAGACAGGCAAGGCGGTTCACAATGCGCAGTTTGCAGACAGGTTGCTAGTGGGAGCTTATTCACTGATGAAGGATGCGCTTGCAATTGTGGGTTCGTCGGCAAGCCTCCCTGCGTTTGTATCCAATTCCGAAGTGATACCGAATGAATGTTACAGATGCCATTCCGGAATACAGGAGATCAATGTCAGCAAGTTTGACATGAAGTTCTCGCACAACATGCATATCATAAATCAGAAGATCTCCTGTGACAGATGTCATTCGAACGCAAACAAGCACGGCGAAACGACAATCACCAAAGAGGGCTGCAATAATTGCCACCACGGCAAGGCAAAGGACAGCGATGAATCCTGCAACAAATGCCATTCATTCCAGGAGCAGGTATATTCCGGAAACGCATTCGGAAAGGACATTCCTGACATAATGAAGGAGGCAGGCTCTAAGTGCATAGACTGCCATGTGGAAGGCGGAAAGGTTGTTAAGCCTGACAACAAAGTGTGCCAGAAGTGCCACGATGCGGAATACAATGAAATGATGACTGAATGGAAGGGAGACGTGAAGAAGCTGATAGCTGAAGTGAACGAACTTATCAGCGGAATTGACAGGAACGCAATAGATGAGCAGCAAAGAGCCGATCTCGACAGGATTAAGAAGGAAGTATCGAAGATAAGTTCTTATCCGAGCATTTATGTGCACAACAACGAACTCATAAGCACTGTGCTTTCGGATGGAAAGAAGAAACTCAAGGAGATGAAATAGAAAGGACTTTCATATTTCACAAATGCAATTAACTTAAACATTAAACATTAATTCAAGGAGAACTTGATGAAAAAGATCTATTTCGCATTGCTTGCCCTGGCAGCAGGAGCATTCATTTTCTACATGTCCTCAGACAGCGCGGTAAGTTCAGGCGCAGGGGATTTCAAGTATGTAGGTGTAGATAAGTGCACAGGCGCCTGCCATAAGGGTGAAGCAAAGGGCAATCAGCTGGAGATATGGCAGTCATCAAAGCATGCGCAGGCATACAAGTCACTGCAGACTCCCGAAGCTGACAAGATAGCGAAGGACAAAGGATTTTCAACTGCGGCGGCAGAAACGCCCGAGTGTCTTAAGTGCCATGTGCTTGGGAAGGATATAAACGCTGCGGAGCTTGAGGATACATTTGACAAGACGCAGGGAGTGCAGTGTGAGACGTGTCACGGCCCCGGTTCCGAGTACAAGAAGCTTTCGATCATGAAGGACAAAGCGAAGGCACAGGAGAACGGGATGATCGTGCATTCAGAAGGGGAAGCATTCTGCACCGGTTGCCATAATTCGGAGAGTCCGACATTCAAGGGATTCAACTATGCCGAAATGTGGGATAAGATAAAGCATCCGAAACCTGCGGGAAGCGAGGAGTAGGGTTGTTGAGAGCCGGATTATATAATCCGGCTCTCTTTTTTTGCAAAGCTAAAGATCAGCCGGCATGATGATAGCGCACGGCATAATGCTGTCATTGACCGCTATGGCGGCAATGTTCCTGTTTCTGATTTCCGGAAATTCGGCGGAAAAGAAGCAGAGCGATTTTAAGTATGTCGGCGCAAATACCTGCGCAGGCTCATGCCACAGGTCTGAAGCGCAGGGAAACCAGTACGGAATCTGGGAAGAAACCAAGCATGCAAGAGCGTTTCAGACTTTGCAGACAACGAAAGCCGACAGCATAGCAAAGGCCGGGGGTTATATAACCCCCGCCGCAGAAACCCCAAACTGCATCAAATGCCATACTCTCGGCAGAGACTTTAACGATTCCGAATTCCTTGGCTCATTCGACCTTTATCAGGGTGTTCAATGTGAAAGTTGTCACGGCCCGGGATCAGAATACAGGAAACTGGAAGTCATGAAAGATCCTGAACTGTCTTCTGCAAAAGGCCTTATCGTTCATATGGAGAAAGAAAAATTCTGCATCAACTGCCATAACCCGGAGAGCCCGACATACTTTGAGTTTGATTTTGATCCAATGTGGGAAATGATCGCTCATCCTAAACCTAAATAGCAAAGATCATGAAACAGATTTGTTTACTGATTGCTGCAATGACTGCCTTTACTGCTCCGCTTTTTTCCCAAAGCGTGAACATGAGACTCAATTCGTTCTTCTATACCTGGGAAAGAGCTGACAGCATCGGCATTTCAACAAATCATATCCGTGGATACCAAAACGCTTCGTTTGATATCAACGGCGGAAAATGGAGCTTCAATACATGGATGCAGGCCGGGGAAGATCTCTCAAATAAGATAGACAGGGGATTTGAGTTCACTCTGTACAATGCTTACATCAAAGGTTCTGACCTGTTCGGTATGATGGACCTGAAGCTTGGAAGACAGTATATATATGCCGGCGTGGGCAAAGGACCTCTGGACGGTGTCCTGCTTAAGTTCAAGGCAGGCAAAAAAAAGGAATATCAGTTCACCGCTTACGGCGGGTTCAATACTCCGGCGGCATATGACTTCAAGAACTACGGCTCGCTCGGTAACGACTTCCTCCTTGGCGCCAACTTCGGCTACTACGGCACGCAGGGACTCGTTGCCAATCTCAGCTATATGGATAAACACAAAAATCAGAAGAGCTATGCGGCACCCAGGCTCGATTCGATCTTCAATACCACCGAAATCGAAATTGAACCGGATGACAAGATGTTCACGCTTGCAGGTGTCGATTTCAATTACGCATATAAACAGGCATTCAACGTTTACGGCAAACTCTATTACGACATAAACAGAGAACTCGTTTACAAAGGCGAATTGAATGCGGGATATGGCACGGGTCCGTTAAGATTTACTGCGGGCTACCTCTACAGAGAACCGCTTATAAGCTTCAATTCTATCTTCTGGACTTTTGAACACAAAGCATATCAGGAGATAGAAGGATCTGTCAACTATCAGTTCAAAAGCGGATTGAACATTTACGGCAAGATCGCTGATGTGATCTTTACTGATGCCAATTCATTGCGGTATCAGATCGGAGTCGGAGGCCCGAGTTTTGGTGCAAGCTATATTGGTTACTCCGGCGAAGCAGGCAACTCCAACGGATTC
Organism: uncultured Ignavibacteriaceae bacterium; assembly: GCA_964615795.1. Lineage (GTDB taxonomy): Bacteria > Bacteroidota > Ignavibacteria > Tepidaquicellales > Tepidaquicellaceae > JADJAH01. Next base: position 22,219 of record CAZTQR010000008.1, on the reverse strand, counting down.
AGCGCCTACGGAGCATACCAGTTCATAAGGGAGATTCTTTCCGGAACTGCTTCTCTCAATTACTCCAGCTACTACGAGGGGAGTATCGAGCAGGACAAGTACAATGCCTTCGGGGCAACACTTGGCCTTACCTACAGGCCAAGCAGGCAGTTTGCAATAGATGCACAGGGACAACTCATCACAAACAGACAGTACAGTTATGATACCAGGCTTCTTGTGGGATTCAGCTACTGGCTATTCAGCAACCTTAATAAATGACCGGAGGAAATATGAAGATGATTAAGTTCTATATTGCCTTCGCTTTATGCATCTCGCTGTTCCTCGCCACCACTGCGTATTTTCCGGGCGGCAGGAATTCCGAAGGTAACGGTGCAGGCGTGTATGTTTCGGATCAAAAACGGTTCGATAACAGCAAGATCATAAAATTCGATCACAAACTTCATACCGTTGACGCGGAGATCAAGTGTGAAGATTGTCACGTCAAAGCGAAGAATTCAATGTCCGCAAAGGACAATCTGAACCCCGGGAAAAAGGAATGCGAAGCATGCCATGACGTTAATAATGAGAAGGAGTGCAACCTGTGCCACTATGACAATGTGTACAAGAAACTCCGGGCATCTGACAACGGCCTGATCTTCTCTCACAAAGACCATGCCTCAATGAAGCAGTGCACCGACTGTCATAAGGATCTTGACAAGGTAAAGTTTTCGGGACAAGCGGCTTCAGGATTTCCAAACATGGAATCCTGCTACACATGTCATAATGACAAGAAGGCTACGAGCGAATGCGCCGCATGCCATACTGATCTTACGGGACTCGTTCCGAAAGATCACGACAGGCCGAACTTCCTTAACGAGCACACAACTGTTGCCGGTGTGTCTACATCCAACAAGAACTGCATGATGTGCCACAGCGATAACTTCTGTCAGGTATGTCACAGTCCGAAGTCTCATACCGGAAAGAATGAAGCCGGTAATTTCTATGTGCCCTACTACAACAGAGACGGCGCTCAGAGAATCGACAGGGAAGACCTTCAGAAACTAACTACTGCTCACGATCTGAATTACAGACTCACACACGGACTTGATGCGGGGCAGAAATCATTTGAATGCAATACATGCCATGACCCGGTAAATTTCTGTGCTTCATGTCATCAGACAGGCGGAGAAATGCTTACCGGAGCTGTTCCGAAATCTCACAGCCAGCCTAACTTCGTAACTCTTGGAGTCAATACGGGAGGCGGCCTTCATGCTGACATTGCAAGGCGCGATATTGAGAAATGCCAGTCATGCCATGATGTTCAGGGAGCCGATCCGGTTTGCCTGAAGTGCCATTATGATAATGACGGCATCAAAGGGACAAACCCGAGAACGCATGAACCCGGTTTCATGAGTGATGAAAACGGTTACTGGCACACAACAAGCACGGCTAACTGCTACGTTTGCCACACTGATCCGAATGCAAGGCCAAACGGGATCAACGGTGTCGGGTTCTGCGGTTACTGCCATGGAGGACAAGGAAGATGAAAACATTAAACAAGATCATCAACGGCGGAATGAAGTTATTTTACAGTTCATTCTTTGCAGCACTTAGTCTGGCGCTTGTATATGCCGGATGCAGCGACACGGTCTCTGACCTTACCGTGAATACAGAACCCGGTGTCCATCAGCAGGGATTTGCCACTCCCGGATCATCAGGTTTTCACGGAACTTACATAAATAACAACAAGCTCTGGAATCTTGAAGCATGCAGACAGTGCCACGGAAATGACTATGCCGGGGGAAATACCGGTTCAAGCTGCCTGACCTGCCACAATACTGCCGGCGGACCTGAAAATTGTTCTCTCTGCCACGGAGGCAACGGTAAGTCAAATCCTCCGAAAGCGCTGAACGGTCAAACAAACACATCATATATCGGTGTCGGTGTTCACGCCGCGCACCTTGATTCAACCAAATGGAGCGCAAAGGTCGAATGCTATGAATGTCATCAGGAGCTGACTTCATTCAATGATTCGGCACACATAGGTTCAAACCCCGACGGTATTGCCGAAGTCGTGTTTGGCTCGCTGGCAAGGAACTCCATAGGAGGAGGCATTACTCCAGATCCCGGATGGAACAGAGCAGATGCAAAGTGCTCAAACAGCTACTGCCACGGAACATTCAAGAACGGAAATCTGAACGCAGTTGCCGACTGGGTCCAGCCTTCATCGGTCTATTGCGGCACATGCCACGGAGATCCGGCTACTCAGAACCCGAACCCAAAGCCAAACGGTGTTTACATTTCACCGCACTTCTCATACTGGACGCTTAACGACTGTTACCTGTGCCATAACCAGGTCATGAATACAGCAGGAGATATTATTGACAAGTCAAAGCACATCAACGGAGAAGTTAACTTTAACAGATAGTTCAGCAAGTATGAACTAAAGACCTAGTAGGGGTTGTCCGTAACGGGCAACCCCTTTCTTCATTTACGGACGGCCTCTCTAACCGGCGCAAAGTTCATTCGGTCATGCATATTTTTGTTCGGCTTCAGGAAATATATTGACACAAAAAAATGATGAAGGAAATTACAAAGTATTCTTCAGGCGTGATATGGGAAGAGAAAGTCGGCTACAGCAGGGCTGTCAGATACGGAGACAGGATACTTGTTTCCGGCACAACAGCAATTGTGGATGGAAAGCTGATTGGCGAAGGAGATGCATATCTTCAAACCGTAACAATAATTAAGAAGATATCGGGAGTTCTTCAGCAGGCAGGCTCAAGACTGGAAGATGTGGTGAGAGTGAGAGTCTATCTTACAGACATGAGCAGGTTTGAGGAAGTTGCAAAGGCACACGGCGAATTCTTCCGGGAGATCAAGCCTGCTCAAACGCTTATTGGAATAAGCGCGCTTGTTGATCCTGCTATGCTTGTTGAGATTGAAGCAGAGGCAGTCATACCCGGTCAGTAAGGTTCGCTATGGACTTTCATAAACAACACACACTCTGGCTTAGCGGTATATGACTGATTATCTTATTCCTGCTTCTGTAGGATGCAATGACGGTCAGTGTGTTAATCCGGCGAATCAGCTTTGCACAGGGAACTGCCAGCCACAAACTTTTTAGCTTTTAACTGTTCGGCTTCATAGCTAAGTTAGCGCAATTCCAAAATTCAAATACAGGAGATGAACATGCTTCCCCCTATTAATTTCAAGAAGTGGATTGAAGAGAACCGCCACCTGATGAAGCCACCCGTAGGCAACAAATGCGTTTACGACGGTGATTTCATTGTTATGGTTGTAGGCGGTCCGAATTCGAGAAAGGACTATCACTTCCAGGACGGTCCTGAGTTCTTCTATCAGCTTGAAGGAGACATACAAGTGGGCATAGTAGAAAACGGCGAGCAGAAAATTTATGATATAAAGGAAGGCGAGATCTTCTACGTTCCTCCAAGAACGCCTCACTCCCCCAGAAGGCCGGCAAACACTGTAGGCCTTGTGATCGAAAGAAAGAGAACTGACAGTGAGCTTGACGGATTTCAATGGTACTGCGAAAAGTGCGGCAATAAACTGCACGAAAAGTTTTTTACTCTTACCAATATTGTAACTCAGCTTCCGCCGCTCCTTGAGGAGTTTTACAATTCCGATGAGCTCAGAACCTGCAGTAATTGCGGGCACGTCATGCAGCCTCCGCCAAAGCTCAACTGACAATACAGGACAGCACAGACGATGAATGCCTTCTTCCTGCCGTGATGATCTGTTTAGCAGATCATTGACGTACGGATCCACTGTTCATGGGAAGCTGATCGGCTGTAACCTGCAGAATTAGTTTGTGATAGCGGGCCCCGGAAGGGAAGTTCATAAAATACTTTCAAATTTTTCTAACGAATCGGACATTCATTTGAAAATAGACATACATACTCACATTCTTCCCCGCGACTGGCCAGATCTGAAAGAACGCTACGGCTACGGAGGGTTTGTTCAGCTTGACCACTACAAGCCGTGCTGTGCAAAAATGATGATTGACGGTAAAGTGTTCCGGGAAATCAAATCCAATTGCTGGGATACGGATGAACGAATTGCAGAATGCGATTCAGCCGGTATTACAACGCAGGTTCTCTCAACAGTTCCGGTGATGTTCAGTTATTGGGCAAAGCCTGAAGACACTTTTGATCTGAGCAGATACCTGAATGATCATATTGCCGAAGCCGTTAACAATGCGCCTGACAGGTTCGCGGGACTTGGAACCATCCCTCTTCAGTCACCGGAGCTTTCTGTTAAGGAGCTTGAGAGATGTGTGAATCAGCTTGGACTCAAAGGAGTTGAGATAGGTTCTCACATCAATGACTGGAATCTTGATAATGAAAATCTTTACCCGTTCTACGAAGCCGCTGAAGATTTGAAAGCGGCAGTGTTTGTTCATCCGTGGGATATGATGGGTAAAGAGAAGATGCAGAAATACTGGCTCCCGTGGCTTGTGGGAATGCCTGCAGAAACATCGCTTGCCGTTTGCTCAATGATCTTCGGAGGGATATTTGAAAAGTTTCCGCGGCTTAAAGTTTGTTTCGCGCACGGCGGCGGATCATTTCCTTTCACTCTGGGAAGAATTGAACATGGCTTCAAGGTCAGGCCGGACCTTGTCGCAATTGACAATAAAGTAAATCCCCGCGATTATCTCGGCAGGTTCTGGCTTGATTCCCTTGTACACGATTCAAAAGCGCTGAAATATATTACAGAGCTTGCAGGCAGTGAGAAGATTGTCCTCGGTTCAGACTATCCTTTTCCTCTGGGTGAACACCTGCCGGGGAAACTGATCGAAGCCACTTTCCCCTCTGATGCGGATCTGATGGAGAAACTTCTGTGGAGGAATGCGGCAGAGTTCCTGTCCATTGATTTCCTCACAATGAATCAGAAGAATGCAGGTCAGAAGAGTGTGCGTTAGTATGTGCAAAGTCTTTCTTATGCTGATGTTTTCTGTAATGCTTTCGAATGTTCCCGGCAGGTCCGAACCGATCTTTAAAGAACAATGCATTGCCGCTGGAAGCGCAGAAATGTATTCAGCCAAAGCAGACTCTGTTGAAGACGGTGATTCGAACAATTATGCCGATATCTACGGGATCCGTTTTCCGATACTTGAGAACTGGGAGAAAGTTAGCGACAGAGATTTTCCTATGGGTGCCCTTATCTTCAATAACGGGGAGGATTCAAAGGAGGAATTGTTTGTCTCGGCATTGCCGGCCGGTTTGCTTGAACGTGATGCTGATATCATACTTAACTGCAGGGTAACCGGCGGGAGGATGATCGACGGACATTATGCAGAAGTATGCGACACTCTGATGACTAAAGAGAATGTAAGGCTCATTGTCCTGCGGTTCAGAGAACTGAAGTCTGAAAACAGCGATATTCTGATAATAGCAGTATGTGCCGCAAACAAATGGGATCTGATTTCCGATGATCTTGAGATGCTGTTCAGCGGAATCAAGATCCTGCAATGAATGAGACATGCAAATTGACTGAGCAATAACCGCTCTAAAGAAAACGAATTCTATGGAGACTTTCTCTGATCTGTTGCAGACTTTTCTGTTCATATTCGCGGTCATTGACCCGATCGGCTCGGTGCCCGTATTCCTGGAGGCCACCAAGAACTTCGACAACGAGACAAAAATGAAGGTGGCAATAAGATCAAGCATGATAGCCTTTTTTATCCTGCTGTTCTTCATAGTTGCGGGACAGTTTGTAATGGAAGAAATGGAGATCACACTTTCTGCATTTCAGATCGCCGGCGGACTGATACTATTCCTCTTTGCACTTTCAATGATCTTTGGCGAAGGGAAGCCCGAATCGGAGAAACATCTGATAAAGGACTACAATAATGTAACCGTGTTTCCTATCGCAATGCCTTCGATCGCATCACCGGGCGCAATACTTTCCGTTGTTCTTCTTACAGACAATTACACATATACAATTGTACAACAGGCAACAACGTCCGTGATTGTATTGCTTGTGATTGCGGCCACATACCTTTTTCTACTCGCCGCCAGGTTTGTGCAGGATAAGATCGGTGAAACAGGAATTCTCGTCATAAGTAAAATAATGGGCCTGATACTTGCTTCTTTTGCTGTCCAGAACATACTTAACGGGATCACGAAGTATTTTGATCTGAGCAGTTAAACAGTCAGGAAGAAATAAGCAATAGAGCGCCTCCGGTGAATCTTCCGTATGTGGAAATAATCCACACCTGTAGAGATATTCCCCACACATAGGCATAAATACTGCCCAATCAAGCACTCATATTTGCCTTGAGAGCCCTTTTTAATGGCACGTTACTTGCACTTATAATGGTAGCCCCAAGCCGAATTCACATCATTAAGCGTCGAACAATCGTCGCAGAACAAAACACAAACGAAATGACTCTAAAGAAAGTGTTGATTCGCATCTCATTCTTTCTGTTCCTCTCCGGGTTTCTTGCTTACAGCATTTCTTCCTATGGTGACATCGGAGGAAGAACCGGAAGAACAAAGAAATCATCGAACAATGGTTGCGGAGGCTGTCACGGCTCCTCGGCCACGACAGGTGTTTCCGTAAGTATCAGCGGACCATCAAGCGTAGTAACCGGCCAAACAGCCCAGTTCTCAATGACAATCACCAGGGCAGGTATGACCGGTGCAGGGATTGACATTGCAACAAGAAGGGGAACACTTGCAGCTGTTTCATCAGGAACCAGGCTTCAAAGCGGTGAGATAACTCACAACGACAACCTTGCAATGTCAGGAGGCACTATTACAGTCTTATTCAATTACACGGCACCGGCAACTTCAGGTGTTGATACAATCTGGTCAACGGGAAATGCAACAAACAGCAACGGCGGTGAAGATGGTGACCAATGGAACTGGTCCGGGGTAAAACACATAAGTGTCATTACTCCCCCAAAGTTATTGACTCTGACCGCAATGCCGGAAGGATTTTACAATCCGGGCACCAATACTATGGTAAGCGATACTGCCACCGTATATTTGAGAAACACGAGTTCTCCATACGCAATTGTTGATCAGGCAAAATCAGTGCTGAATTCCTCAGGCGTGGGATCGTTCACATTTAATTCAGCATCAAACAGTGTTCCTTATTACATAGTTGTCGTTCACAGAAATTCCATCGAGACATGGAGTGCAAGCGGGCAGTCATTTGTTTCGAATTCAATGATCTACAACTTCACTTCTGCGGCAGCACAGGCATACGGGAATAACCTCAGTCTCGTAGGAACCAAATGGACCGTCTTTAGCGGTGATGTGAATCAGGATGGTGTGGTTGACGGAAGCGACGCAGGTCTTATAGACAATGATGCATTCAACTTTGTTTCAGGCTATGTTGTAACAGACCTTAACTACGATGACATTGTTGATGCGACAGATGCATCGCTTGCAGATAACAACGCTTTTAATTTTGTAGGAACAATCAGGCCATAAGCTAACAACGGCCGCAGCAAAAAAGAAGCCAAGGCGGAAATGTCTGCCTTGGCTTCTTAATATGAATAAAAACAGGCTGGTTATTTGACCTTCACTCTTTCAACCGCCAGCACATCCTTCGTGCCCGTCCTTTGTACGAAGACGATCAGGTCAGTCTTGTTATGATTGATCTCGGAGGACAGGCTGTAGTTCAATGCATAGCTGTTCGTCTGCCCGGTGGAAATGCTGAAAGGCTGACCGTTCGGCGGCGTTACAAGATCTCGCATTGTATTTTCAAACAGAGTCTCACCGTTCGGCGCGCCGTAAGCAATATCATTTTCGGAAACAGCGCAATGATACACAAGGTCGCTGTATGAACCACCCGTCGCCTGCTTTATCCTTACGGAAACGTTACCCGTGCGAGATACAGAATCGTAAGTGTTGACCAGCTTGATGGCAAAAGGCCTTGTGCCCGAAAGCTGATCGTTGATCTTGTTTGTCCAGCTTGATGAAGAGTATGCAAGCATGTAAACTCCGAGAAGATATCCCCTTGGATTTGAAATGTTTGTGCCGGGGTAAAAGCTCATTCTCGCGTCGTTGTCGGTTGTGTTGTAAAGATAAAACGGATCGCCGGCAAACATGGTTGTATGCACACGAAGAATTATGACGGAGTTGTCATTGTTGGTTACGCCTTCGTTCAGATAGACCCTGTCCAGAAACCTGTTTGGATCCACGCAAGGTACACAGCTTGTATTTGTGAAAAGCTCAACCAGCACCTTGTTCGTCGGATTGATGGATTCCAGCAATGTGCTGAAAGCAAACGAAGATGACCAGAGTGAAGAATCATTGTCAAGATAAGCTCTGACTCTCCATACATAAGATGAACTGTCGTTCATTATTCCGGCCGGTACATTGAACTGCGAGGAAGTTAATCCGACAGTGTCTGTGACAATCTGAGAATAGCCCGCGTCCCGCGCGATCTGCAGTCTGTATCCGACCGCGTTAGTAACATCGGTCCAGTCCATAAGCGGCGTAAGCGTGGACAATATTGCATTGTCCGGCGGTTCGATCTGCTGAGGAACGGTTGTGACCGGTGTCTGCTGATTTATGGTGTCATCATTGCTTTCACAGGAAATGAACAATGCCGAAAGCGCAAGCATTGCCAGTGTGCAGAAGTGTTTCATTATTGTAACATTGATTTCAGTTAAAATTGTGTTGCAACTCCGAGCCTGAATCCCTGAAACGGCTGAACGAATCTGCATATTCCGTTTGTGCATTTCAGTCCTCCACGCTCTGAACCGTAAGAAACCGTCACAGTATTGGATTCGTTGATCCTGTAAGTTACTTCGCCGATGTACCATGAATCCTTGCCTGTAGGTTCTTCTTCATCATCGGTAAATTCAAAACCAACCGTTGCACTCAGATAAGGAGACCTGGAATAGCTTAGGGAAACAAGCTGGTTTGTAAAAGTCTTTTGACCTATCCTTATCGAATTATTCACCCACTGGGTTTCAAATATGAGCTTAAGTGTGTTGAGCTGTTGAAACGTGTACTTGAACTCGAGCGGGATTGTTGAAGTCATCACCTTTTCCGAGTTCATAGGATTCTGCTGGTTATAAAGCGTGTTGCTCTGCCGGTCAAACGCTATCTTCGCATAGATTTCGGGCGTTATGTAATACTCACCCTCGGCATAGATCTCCCAGAAAGGTGAAAAAGGATCGTTCAGGTCGGGCAGGAATGAATTTCCACGGTCAACCCTCTGATACACAAGAGCAGAACCCGTGTCAATATCGGTATATTCATAATGCCGTGACGCGATTGCTCCGTTAAGGTAAAAAGTAAGATCGGGAGTTGCCGCATAAATAACGTCAACCTGTCCGCCCACCTCGTCATTGAAATCAACAACATGCGGATATCTTGAGATAAGCGTGGATGTATGCTCTCTCTGCGCTGTCGGAGGATTCTGATACGGCAGTGCGCGCGTAGGACGGATCGGGCTTCTGTTATCCGGCAGTGTTATGTCAAACCTGTAGTTCTTGTAATCGAGAGTTATGCCGACATCACCCGTGCTGTATGAAAGCGAAGAGTAAACCCCGTCGCCGAATCCGGTGAATGCCTCGGGATAGACCGAGTTCGGAGAGACCCTTGCAGACTTGTGCGCGTAGGAAATATACCACTGCACATCGGAAGTGTTAAGCAGCAGTCCGAACTCGGGAAGGTCAGTCTTTACAATTGTATTCTCGCCCTGCTCGGGAAGTTCGGCAACCGAATACAGATAGCTTGCGCCGAAAGTTAGAAACTTGTAAGGAGAAAATTCACCGTAAACATTTCTGATCTTAAACTTTTCTTCCCTGTCGAGGTCGAGATAGTCAACGTAGCTGATATCGCCGGCGAGCACCTGAGCCTTCATCTTCATGGGATTCTTTTTCCCGAATGATTTCTGATAGATCACTCTTGCTCCGTCAATGCCGGTATCGTATGCAAGCTGTCTGTCCTCGAAAGTGTTCAGCGACAATCCTCTGCCTATTATCTCGTAATAGTCTCCCGCGCGAAGTGTGATACCTATATCATGCTTGTATTCGATGTATCGCTTGTCAATCCCGATTGTGTCCCTTCCGTATTCCCGGGGATCGCTGATGTCATATCTGAGTCCGAATGTAACTCCGTTAACATTCAGCCTTGCATCGGCAAGGTCTTCGAAATATTCCTTTGTAGCCCTGTTGCTTCCGAAAAATTCGTATCCGTTACCGTACCTGAACAGATTGCTTACTGAAGCTTCAACATTAAGCTTCAACTGCGCCTGAGCGAACTGTGCTGCAGACAGGCAAAGCAGAACCGCAAGAAGTCCTCTTAACATTTTCATTCGCAAAGTAATCGGAGATTTTTGTTATTTTTTTTGCTTACCCGATTCGGCTTTCTCCAGAGCATCAATTATTTCCTGCTCTATTTTCTTTTCATCCCCTGTAATATAACCGAGATGCTTTGAGGCAATATTCTTATCGGTATCTATCAGAAGTGAATAAGGCATTCCGATGCCGCCGTAAGCCTCAAAGACCGCCTTCTCAAGATCCAGAACAACAGGAAACGTGTAGCTGTTTGCGGAGATGAACGATTTCACTTTTGCAACGGATTTCTGATTGTCCTGATTGATCGCAAGATATGTGAAACCACGGTCTTTGTACTTTTCATAAAGAGGCTGAAATTTCTTCATTTCCTCCTTGCAAGGCGCACACCACGTTGCCCAGAAAGATATGAGCACCGGACCCTTTTCAACAAGTTTGTCGAGTGACACTTCATTGCCGTCAAGATCGTTCAGCGTGAAATTGTTGTAACTCTGTGCAAAACTTCTTCCCGCAAACAAAAGCAGGAACATTGTGCAGATCGAGAGATGTCTTATTTTCATTTTTTGCATTTTTGATTTTTTCCTTGAATGTTGCCGGGCAGAAGCTGTCTGACTGCTTCTGCATTTTGGGGTAATTTTCTGCTAGAACTTATCAGGTTTTCAATATCAGCACTACGATCGCAGTTATTACAAGATTAAGCAATGAAAAAGGAAGCATGACCTTCCAGCCAAGATTCATGAGCTGATCATATCTGAACCTCGGCACAGTCCATCTGACCCAGATAAAGAACAGCACTAGGAAGATAACCTTTGCCGTAAATGCGAGAACCTGAATTATGCTCACAGCCATGGGCGGAAGGCCGATATTCTGCAAATAAGGAACCTGCCAGCCCCCAAGATAAAGTGTGGTGATCATTGCGGATGAAACTATGACGTTTGCATATTCTGCAAGGAAGAACAAAGCAAACTTCATGCTTGAATACTCCGTGTGATATCCGCCTACAAGTTCCTGCTCTGCTTCGGGCAGATCAAACGGCGCGCGGTTGGTTTCTGCAAAAGCGGCGGTCATGAATATAATGAACCCGACCGGCTGAAGTATCAGATTCCATTTCCATCCTGCCTGATTCTGTACAATCGTATCAAGTTCAAGCGAGCCGTTCAGAAGTATTATTGCGATAACGGAAATTCCCATCGAGAGTTCATAGCTGATCATCTGTGCAGAAGAGCGAAGTCCGCCGAGCAGTGAGTACTTGCTGTTTGACGACCACCCGCTCAGTGTGATTCCGTAAACACCCAGCGATGTCATTGCAAGAAAGTAAAGTATGCCGACGTTGACATCTGCGATCTGAAGCTTTATCACCCTGTCTCCGATAGTTATCGTGTCTCCGAACGGTATGACTGCAAATGTTGAAAGAGAAACAATTATGGACAAGGTGGGAGCAAGCGAGTGAATGAACTTATTTGCCTTCTCGGGAACAATGTCTTCCTTCATCAGAAGCTTGACAACATCCACGAGAGGTTGAAGCAGTCCTTCCGGACCTACTCTGTTCGGGCCGATCCGGTTCTGAATGAATGCGGAGACTCTTCTTTCGGCATACACAGAATATGCGACACCGGTAAGGAGTACTCCAAGCACAACACCTATCTTGGAAAGGGTTATGATGAGGCTTATTACAAATTCAGGCATTCAGCGTAATGTTTGAATTCAGAAAATCACCAAAATAATTTTAATTTGAAATGTAATTTTGGGAATTTTGGGGATTGAGTGATTTTGGATGTGTAGTTGCTCCCTGATTAAGGGGGCCATATTGGTCATTTCTTCCATTTTCGAAATGAACCTGACGAATTTAGAGGAGGCGGGATGGATTCATGCGAATGGAGTCCGCGGGGATGGACATGTTGATATTCATTAGTTTCATGCAGGAAGTTCGATGATAAAGGTAGTGCCCTTTCCGGTTGATGATTTCACGCTGATGCTTCCGCCGTGTTCGGAAACAACTCTCTTTACGATCGAAAGCCCAAGTCCGGTTCCTTTTCCGTATTCCTTTGTTGAGAAGAACGGCTTGAATATCCTGTCAAGGTTTTCCTTCGGGATGCCCGGTCCGTTGTCTGAAACAGAGATAACTGCGTTGCCGTTTTTCCTTCTTAGTGCCAGCGTGATCTCTCCTTTGGAAGGGATCGCCTGAATTGCATTCGTAACGATGTTCAGTAATGATTCCTCTATCTGCTCGGAATCAAATTCGAATTTTCCTGCGGTGTTATCTATTTCCTTCTTCACCTTAATTTCCTTGTTGCCTGAAATATGCTTCACGTTTCCAGCAATTCTCTGAATTATTTCATTGAGGTCGTTCAGCTTCTTGTTGCTCTTGATCGGCCGGGAGAAATTCAGCAGGTGCCTGATTGATCTTGTGATGCGGGTTGTTTCATTGATTATCGCCTGAAGCTCTTCATACTCTTCATCACCCGGTTTCTTGTTAAGCATAAGATAGTCGGCGTTTCCGGAAATGATATTGAGCGGATTGGAAAGACTGTGGGCCACGCTTGAAACAACTTCTCCGATAAGCGCAAGGTTTTCCTTCTCACGAAGCTCCTGCTGAAGCTTTTTTACGAGCGTAATATCCCTTACAATTCCCACAGACCCGATGGACTTGTTCTGCTCATCGAATATTGCAAACCTTGAGATGCTGACACTTTTTATCTCTCCCGATTTTGTGACCCTGTCAGATTCGTAGTTTGCAATAAATCCTTTGTTTCTCACTTCATCGATCAGAAATTCCTTCTCACCCTTCTCAAGCAAATATTCGGGAATCAGAAATTCGAAGTCCTTGCCCATCGCTTCTTCACGCGCATATCCGAAAATGTTCTCTGCCCCCTTGTTCCAGAGAAACACCCGAAAGTCCTCGTCAAATCCGATTATGGCATCAACTGAATTCAGTATGATGTCCGAAAAGAATTTTTCGTGAGCGGATTTCCCTTCCTTCATAAGGCGGATCATCTGCATCACAATTTTATTTACGGAGTCGCTTACAGCTTTAACGGCAATGTCATTAAGGCCGTGCTCATTCCGCAGCATTTCGGCAAGTGCTTCAAAACTCTTTTCAAACTCCGATGTAACCCTGTTCTCCAATCAGTTTCCGGATTTCATTTTAAATGGATTGCGAGTCAAATTCTTTCATGTAAATATTGGTTGCCTCGGTTGCAGTTTCAATGCTGAAACCCCGTGAAACAAGATGCCTGAAGCACCGCGCCCTGGCCTTTTCCGGCTCGGCGGCACGGCTGCGTGTCATATACTTCCTGAGTGCTTCCAAAGCAATGCCTGATTCATCCTCGCGTTCAAGAGCTTTGATTATTGCCTGCTCAACCGTTTCCTTATCAATTCCTTTCTGAATGAGTTTCTTCTTCAGCAGCTCGCGGCCTACGGGCTTTGATCTGATCTTTTCCGCGGCATAATTGAATGCATACTCTTCGTCGTTGAGATACTTCTGCTCTTTGAGAAGCTCAATTGTTCGCTCGATAGCCCTGCTGTCATACTTCTTTGATCTCAGCTTTCTCACAACCTCACTGCCCGTTCTCGCCTTGTAAGCAAGGAAATCATAAGCGGTCTTTCTTGCCGAGATGAAGTCATCATACTCGCTCAGCTCTTTCATCTTATCTTCTCCGATTTCGTCCCCCGCCCTTATCCCGAATCTTACAAGGGTATCTTCCGAGATTCCTCTTTCAAAACCATCATCAGAAAAAAGACTGTACCTGTTTTTGTCTTTCTTCTGCCTTTCGATCTTAAGGATCTTCATACTTCATGAAGAAGCCGGCAGGCAAGAACTGGCCGGCCGGCTTGATGATTTCCGTTTCACTTAGTGATTATTTCCTGCGGCCGGATGCTTCTTCCTTCGGGGATCCGTTTTCAGCCGGCCCGTTTTCGGTTGATACATCCATACCTATCGCGGCTCTCACTTCTCTTCCCAGCTTGTCAAGCACAGCGGGTTCTTCCGCAAGAAACCTCTTTACCCCGTCCCTTCCCTGCATCCTGTTCTCGCCGTATGAGAACCATGCGCCTGACTTCTTGATGATCTCTTTCTCAACCGCCAGGTCAATAAGGTCGCCGATCTTTGAAATTCCCTCGTTGTACATGATGTCGAATTCGACTTCCCTAAACGGCGGCGCGACCTTGTTCTTTACGATCTTTACCTTTGTCCTGTTGCCAACTGTATCCGTACCCTCTTTGATTGCGGCTATCCTTCTTATGTCCATCCTTATTGATGCATAGAACTTCAGCGCCTTTCCGCCTGTGGTTGTTTCCGGACTTCCGAACATTACGCCGATCTTCTCCCTGAGCTGGTTTGTGAATATCAGCACAACATTCGACTTTGATACAGCCGCGGTGAGTTTTCTCAGTGCCTGCGACATCAGGCGGGCCTGCATTCCCATAACTGAATCACCCATCTCGCCTTCTATTTCTGCACGCGGCGTCAGAGCGGCCACGGAGTCAACAACGATCACGTCAAGAGAGTTGCTTCTTACAAGTGTCTCGCATATCTCAAGTGCCTGTTCGCCGTACTCCGGCTGTGATATGAGCAGGTTGTTGACATCCACACCGAGCTTCTGTGCATAGCTTGTATCAAGTGCATGTTCGGTGTCAATGAATGCGGCCAGTCCGCCGTTTCTCTGTGCTTCTGCTATGATGTGCAGGCAAATTGTCGTCTTTCCCGATGATTCGGGTCCGTAGATCTCAATGATCCTTCCTCTTGGAACTCCTCCTATGCCGAGTGCGGCATCAAGCGAAATTGAACCGGTTGATATCGCGGCGATCTTCTGTATCGGCCTGTCACCCAGCTTCATAATAGCTCCCTTGCCATGCTCTTTCTGGATCTGCTCAAGAGCAATGTCGAGGGATTTCATCTTCAGGTCTCTGTCTTCTGCCATTGCTGATTGTTTAAAGGTTATCAAAAGCTCGTGCCAATATATTTAATTGAGAGGAAACATTATATAGACTTAAAGCCGGGTTAGGCTCACTCTCCCGGAAGCTAATGACAATCAGGTCTTGTGTTTAATGTAAGATGCCATCGGAGAGATGCTCTTTGCCTTAAGATGTATCCCGCAAATTAGTCATGCAGTCATTCGTAAATTGTAAGACAACGCCAAAAGAGCTATTTTTAAATTCTTTTATCAACAAACACACATCATGCCAAATCTGGTAATTGTCAGGCACGGCCAGTCACAGTGGAACCTTGAGAACAGGTTTACGGGGTGGATTGACATAGATCTTTCACCCGCGGGGATCGAAGAGGCAAAAAAGGCCGGAGCAAAGCTGAACGGATACAAATTTGACAAGGCCTTTACATCCGACCTGATAAGGGCGCAAAGAACGCTCGACATAATCCTTGAGGAAACGGGACAGAAGGATATTCCGGTGGAAAAGGATAAGGCGCTTAACGAACGAATGTACGGAGACCTGCAGGGAATGAACAAGGATGAATGCAGGGAAAAGTTCGGTGTCGATCAGGTGAAGATATGGAGAAGAAGCTACGACATCCCCCCGCCGAACGGAGAAAGCCTGAAAGACACTGCTGACCGGGTTTTGCCTTACTACCGTGAGAAGATCGAACCCGAGCTGAAGGCGGGAAAGGACATACTGATCTCTGCACACGGCAACAGCCTGAGGGCGCTGATCATGCACCTTGAGAACCTTTCGAAGGAAGAAATACTTGAGACCGAAATACCTACCGGCTCCCCGAAAAAATACGTTCTTGACGGCGATCTCAAAGTGATGGAAACTTCATACATCTGATTGCCGGCCAGCGGGATCAGAAATATCGTGTTTGACCTGGGCAATACGCTTGTCTTCTTCGACTATTCTTATTTCTTCGAAGGTGTTTACAAACTTGACAAGAAGCTCAAGCCGGTAATGCTTAAAAAGTACTTCAGGGAAAACAGGCTTGATGTTCATCTTGGAACAGGAAGGACAAATATCAGGGAGTCATTCAGGAAGCTGAAACGCAAGCACGACCTCAGTATTGGTTTTGAAGATTTTCACAACCTTTACTGCGACATCTTTTGGGAGAATGCGGATATGAAGGAATTTATAGAGGAAAAACTGCTGAACACCAGGCTCAGGCTCTTCATGCTTTCCAACACGGATTCATCTCACATCAACTACATCAACAACAACTTCCCTTATATAAGGCATATAAGGAGAAGGATACTGTCATTTAAGGTGAATGCCATTAAGCCGGAGAAGAAGATCTACAGGAAACTGATAGAAAGGATGAACATTGTTCCGGAGGAATCTGTGTTCATAGACGACCTTAAACCCAATATTCTGACAGCACGATCAATGGGATTCAATACGATCCATTACACTTCTCACGGCAGATTCATCAAAGAATTCCGCGAACTTACCGGGATACGCTGAAGCTGTTTTTCAAAAGCCGAAAGAATAACCAAAACCGGCTATGAACCTGTGGTCGTTCTGGGGCTGGTCTCCGTTCAGCGACTGAGTGAACACGGGCTGGTAATTAAGTTTGACCGAGAACATGCCGACGGTCACGTCAAGTCCGAAATTACCAAGCAATGCGCTTCCTCCCGAGTTTGCATCTGCTGTCCCGTTATTCCTGTCCTCGGGAGAATACTCAAAGTAAACTCCGGCATAGGGTATGAGTGTCACGGCATCAGCATAGATATCATACGTGAACACTCCGTTAAGATTGAGCTGATCTCCGAAAATATAATTGTTGCTGTTCTCTGTGTTGATCTTGTAAGCGGCATCGGCGGCAAATCCCAAATATCCTGACTTGGCAAAATAGGATCCGAGCAGCAGAAAATCAAAACTTCCTGTGCCCGGCTGAAAGTGCGGCTCCACCTCGCCGCTGTCGTCAGCAATATTGTACCTGCCGGTAGGAAACTTGACTCCGCCTCCCAGAAAAAGTCTGTTTCTGAATTTAGTCTCGCCGGAAACTTCTGTATTGAAGACCTGGTATTTTGCCTGCAACTGAATATCTCCCGCTCCTGACAATGTTTCATCGCCTATAAGGTTTGATGAAACAGGAATGATGCCGAACAGCTGAAACTTCGGCGAGAGATAATACCGGCCCCAAAGCTCTGCAGTGTTGTATGTTTCTTCTTCCCCGTGCTGATGTCCCGCATGATCCTGTTCGGATGTATTCTGTTCTTCCTTCTTATCTCCCGAAAATTTCCTGAGCTTATACCTGATCCCTGCCGTATTGAAATTGTAATTCGGATCAGGGCCGAGGTAACAGCCGCAAAGGTCACAGGAGATGCCGGAAATTCCTGCAACTGCGGGTCCCCCGCAATGCAAGCGCCTGGGTTGTGAGTGTGACAGTTCAGGCATTGTCAGAACCGGGATGAGAACAACCCAGATGAAAGTTAGCAGTTTCATGTAAGAAAAACCGTCAGTGAATTCAGAATTCCTCAACATAAGTCAGGAAGATCAAACACGAAATGGAAAATCTGGTGCAAACCGGAAACAGGGCTAAAATTGTTTCTATTATTCGGGGTTATCTTTATATTGCACTCAAATTTTTCTAAAGCCCTAAAAAGTAACTGAAGATGAAACTTCTGAAGAACCTTACAACTTCCACTCTCCCTGCACTTGCATTGCTGATGCTCATTGCAGGATCGTCACATTCGCAGATAAATATCGGAGGAAAGCCGATGAGTTCTCTTATGGATCTGAACACTGCATTTGCATCGGTAACCCTTCCCGCCTTTGATGTGCAGAAGATGCTCGATGAAGACAAAATTACAGAGCAGGTGCAGGATATGCCGACACGCTATGCAAAAGTGTTCGAGACTGATTACTCGCTCGCAAACTCCGGCACATGGGAACAGCTCTCCGACGGCAGCAGGATATGGAGGCTTGCGATTCAGTCAAACGGTGCAGTTTCTATCGGACTTGCATACAAAGATTTCTACATGCCCAGGGGCGCCACGCTGTTCATTTACAATGCCGACAAGTCAATGGTCTTCGGAGCATTCTCCGAGATAAACAACACTCAGGACGGCATCTTTGCCACAGTTCCCGTTTACGGAAGCAGGATCATTGTTGAATACTATGAGCCGGTATACTCGGCAGGCATGGGAAGGTTTTCCGTAAGCCAGGTGATCCATGCTTACAAAGACATTTTCGGTTTCAGTTCGGTGATGGAAGAACCGTGCAACATAAACATCAACTGCCCGATCGGTGCGCCGTGGCAGGAGAACAAGAGGTCGGTTACAAGGATCACATTCAATCAGGGCGGCGGAGGTTTTCTGTGCACAGGTTCGCTGATCAACAACACGCTCAATAACAGGGTGCCTTATTACCTGACTGCCGAGCACTGTGCAACCGACAATTATTCAACGATGGTGTTCTATTTCAATTATGAGAATCCGACATGCATAGGAACATTCGGAAGTCTTGCAAATACAATGGTCGGAGCAACCCTGAAGGCGGAACTGTATGCAACCGATATGCGGCTCATTCAGCTTGCGCAGTCTGTGCCGGCGGCATACAATGCGCGCTTCAACGGATGGGACAGGTCAGGCGCACAGCCGCAAAACCAGACGGCAATTCATCATCCGGGCGGCGCAGTAAAGAAGATCTCGCTTGACAACAATCCTGCGGCTTCGGTCACGGGTTTTGGCGGAAGGCTTGTGAACGGCTTTTGGGAAGTGATTTGGGATGAAGGAATGACCGAGGGCGGCTCGTCAGGATGCCCGCTGTTTGATCAGAACAAGAGAGTGATCGGACAGAATCTTGGCGGTAATCCTGCAAACTGTAACAATCCGCAGTCTGTCAGAAAAGTATTCGGAAAATTTTCGGAATCATGGGCATACGGAGGTTCACCGGCAACACAACTGAAAGACTGGCTTGATCCGAACAACTCGGGTGTAACAACGCTTGATGCCATTGATGATCTGACGGGAGTTGCGCCGTCGGCAAACTTCACTTCGAGTGTTCAGACATTGCCGCTTGGCGGAGGCACAGTGAACTTCTATGATCTTACAACAAACAATCCCGAAAGCTGGAGCTGGAGTTTTCCGGGAGCAACACCATCAACGTCAACGGAAAGAAATCCGACAAACATATCATACACTCAAACAGGCAACTATACGGTTTCGCTCACTGCAACCAATTCATTCGGGTCCAACCTAAAGACCTTCACAAGCTATATAAAGGTGCAGGGTGTTGATATGGCAAACATCAGTCTTCAGTCACCTCCTTCAAACTCAAGGATACTTGTTGACAGAAATGATCCGACACTTGTAAGCTTCAGGTGGTCGTCCGCAAGTCCGAGCCCGACTGTGAATTACAAGTTCAAGATCCGAAGGGTTGCAACAACTTCGGATTTTATTTTCACGGCAAACAACAACGGGCTTGATTCGGGCATCAGCTTCAGGGAAAGCTATCTCGACAGTCTCATCACTATTCTCGGCTCAAGCAACGATTCGGTGACCTGTACATGGAGGGCTTTGGGCTTCAACGGCGCCGATTCTGTATCGGCAAATCCATACATAGTTACTATTCGAAGAACCCCGGTCGGAATAAATCAGATCTCCTCAGTTGTTCCTTCGGGATTCAGTCTTTACGATAATTATCCAAATCCGTTCAATCCGAAGACGGTGATAAAGTTTGATGTTGCGGAGAACGGAAGGGTAGCGCTGAAAGTTTACAATATACTTGGTGAGGAAGTCGCCTCGCTTGTGAACAGGCAACTTGCTGCCGGCACTTATACGGCTGATTTTGATGCTTCTTCATTGTCAAGCGGACTGTATTTCTACCGGCTTGAATCGGAGGGCTACACTGCAACGAAGCGGATGATGCTCCTGAAGTAATTCTCATTCAGATAATTCTGAGCGGGGGAAGACTTACGGCATCTGCTGAAGAGTTTTCCCCCGTTGTAATCTTAATACGGTAATGAAGATAAGATACATTATGATCGCGGTGATTGTGCTGTTTGCACTTGGCCAAGCAGGTGCGCAGACGATGAACATCACCTACAAGAAACAGGAATTCTCAACAAGGGGTATCGGATGGAAAGTATCAGCGAGCTATCCGCAGGTTGATTTTGGTCCGGATGCTCTCATGGGATTGAGAGGAATTGCAGGTGACATCAACAATGCAATTGAAGGACTCTGCAACAGTAAGATCAGCAGTTTTGAGTCAGCCGCAAGGGAAAGGAATCCGGTGATACCTGACAGTATGGAAAGCGAGCTTGAGATCACAAGCGAGGCATTTGTGAACGGCGGAACGCTCTTGTCCGCTGTGATAGAGGAGTTCAGCTATATCGCGGGAGCGGCCCACCCTCTAAGTACCATAACCACATTCAATTACAGCACAACAGCATACGGAGTTCTGGACTCTGTTTCAAAGCTGTTCGTACGGGAGAGCGGCTACATGACTTTCATCTCGAATTACTGCAATAAAGATCTTAAGCTTAGGGCGGAAAAGAATGGCTACGATAACATTTCGGAAATGATAGATGAAGGAACTGCGCCCGATGTGAAGAATTACAGTGCATGGTATGTACAGGAAGATACACTTCACGTTGTCTTTAATCCGTATCAGGCAGGTCCTTATGTGATGGGAATCCAGTATGTATCAATGCCTCTGTCTGAATTGCTTCAATACATAGATCCGAAAGGCCCGCTTGAGTACATGTTCCGCTGAAGATCACTTAACAAACCTGTACATCAGTATGCTGTCTATGTAAGTCCCGTCGCCGAGCTTCATATCTCTCGAACACACTCCTTCCGTTTCGAATCCGAATTTCTTGTACAGCGCTATTGCCCGTTCATTGACAGAGAATACAGCAAGCGTGAGCTTTTCTATCAATTGGTCTTTCTCCGCCCACCTTACAAGTTCCTCCATAAGCATTGAACCGATGCCGTCTCCTCTGTACTCCTTTGCTATGAAGATGCTCAGCATCCCCGCGTGGCGGGTTCTTCTCAGTTTCCCGTTCATGAGCTCGATGAACCCGGCGATCTTGCCTTCGTGAACAGCTACAATGTATGCGCATCCTTCGCTTTCGAGATGGCTGTTAATATCCGCTGTTTCAGACTCTTCCGTGAACGATGCTTCATCTCTTTCCCTCAGCATATAGATCTTCTCATCAATTACCTGAGCTTTTATCTCAATGATGCTCCGGGCATCGGAAACATGCGCACTCCTTATCAGGATCTCCCTGCCCGACTTCGTATATTTCCTTACAGCATCAGTGTATGACATTCACTGCCTCCGCAAAATAAAACTCATAATTGCATCTCTGTCTTCTTCGTGAAAAGACTTCACAAGCATATCCGCACCGGACAGATCCTGCTTAGATAAGGGATCGCCCGCATATCCGATGCATCTCATTCCGGCGGCATGAGAGCCGCGCAGGCCGTTGACTGAATCTTCGATCACCACGCAATTCTCCGGAGCGGTTTTCAGAACTGTTGCCGCCTTCAGAAAAATATCGGGTGCAGGTTTTCCGTTTGCCACATCTTCCCCGCAAACTGTTGCTTTGAAGTATCGGGACAGATCGAGCTTTGACAGGACCATCTCCACATTCTTTCTTGCGGATGATGATGCCACCGCGGCGGGAATTCCGGCGCCGGCAATACTGATGAGCAAACTCTCAACACCGGCTATCGGTTCGGATACCCTGTCTGACCTGAGCAGTTCGTGTATCCTCTGTTTTTCACTGTTCATAAGTTCGTCAACGCTCTGCGGCAGGGAGAACTCATCTTTTATCATCTTCCACATAAGCGGAGAAGACATTCCGACAAACTTGTGATATTCCTCTTTATCTATGCTGATTCCGAGTTCGGAAAAGAGCTCTTCGTTCATCTCAACATAAAGCGGCTCAGAGTCAATGAGTACTCCGTCCATGTCGAAAATGACCGCGCAGTGTGCTCCGCGTTGCTCCATTCAGAGCAGATTGCTTGCGAGTTCTGCAAGTTCAGACCTCTCGCCTTT
>CAZTQR010000007.1:22691-66436 GCA_964615795.1 uncultured Ignavibacteriaceae bacterium | reverse complement strand
TAGCTAATATTTCAGGAACATACGAATCATTTTATACAGCAGAAATTCACACTCTTTCTGATTCCGGTGCTTCAGGAAATAACACTTACTTCTTTCGGGTAACCGCGGTTTCAAATTCCACAGGGAAATTCTGGCGTTCTAATATTTTGAGCGGATACAGTCTGGATAATATTGCTCCGCCGATTGTGTCACCTTTTACAGCTGCAGCGGCAGGTTCAAACGTAGTTCTTAGCTGGGGAAACAATTCTGCGCCTGATCTTCTGAACTATGTTCTTTTCAGAAGCGTAAGTCCGGTCATAGATCCATACACAGCGACTCCGCTTTCAACAGTTACAGCAACAACCTATACCGACACAGCACCTCTCAGCGGAGTATATTACTATTTCATTGTTGCTCAGGACATTAATGGAAATTACAGTCCTGCAGCAATTTCTGAAAGCCCGAACATGACGCTCAATCTGACTATGTTTATCGAGGGAATGTATAATGCGGGAAGTAACTCACAGGTGAGCGACACGATTACCGTTGAATTGAGGAATGCCGTTTCGCCGTTTGCAGTTGCCGATGTTGCGAAGGCAGTTGCAGGAACAAACGGCAGTGCCGTGCTGAAGTTCGGAACAGCTTCAGACGGGAACTACTACTTTACAGTGAAACACAGGAACGCTCTTGAGACGTGGAGCTCTGTTCCTTTGGCTTTCTCAAGGACGACTCCTGCAAATTACAGCTTGTCAACTTCCGCATCGCAGGCATTCGGAAGCAACATGATACAGGTTGATGCATCGCCACTGCGCTTTGCGGTGTATTCAGGCGATGTGAACAAGGACGGAACGATCGATGCAACAGACCTTGCGCTGATTGACAATGATGCTGCAAACTTTGTCACGGGCTATGTCATTACCGACCTGACCGGCGACAACTTCGTTGACGGAACGGACTTTGCAATTGCGGATAACAATGCGGCGAATTTTGTAAGCATGGTAAGGCCTTGAAGGGAGGTGAGAGGTGAGAGTTAAGAAGTGAGATGTGAGGGGTGAGAGGTGCTGTGAATACAACACTTCTTCTCCTCTTTTCAATACGCTTCATTAGTCCATCAATTCAATTGCTCAGAAAAACTACATGCTCCTTCATCCAGACAGGATAGTTTGAGTCAGACATAATTTCGGATTTCAGAACTGCAATTTCAGCATCGTCAAATTCTATTCGCAGTCTGAACATCCTGTTGACCTTATCAAAATAGTCTCTGAGTTCACCTATGTTGTTATTGCTCAGAGAACTGCTGCTCTTAAGAAAATGATTTAGTGAATCCCTATCATAAATAAACGAATCATAGTCGTTAAGTTCATAATAACATCTTGCCTTCAGTTTTCTTAAATGAACCTTCATCATGAAAGATACCGGTTCAACCGTGCCAATGAGCTGTAATGCCTTTCCGAACTCCCGATTCTTTATGTTTATAAATATCCTTCCGCAATTCATTACATTTTCTCTGTTTTCATCATCGCTGTTTACAATGTATCTATTCATCATTTCCTCAATAACATCAAACTGATTCATGTGTCCGGCACTCCAAAAGTACTTAAGCAGCTCAAGTGCATAGATCCTGCCGTCATCGTGAGCCAGTATATTTTTCTTCATAAGTATCCTGGCTGCTTCTAATCTTTCTCTGTGAACGTTTATGTCAGGAGAGTTAAGTTTATTTGCGGCGTTGGTGATTCCTATCAGAAACTTTTTGATGTCAAGAGATGACATTCTGTTTATGTTTGCAAATACCTGTTCCCTGAATATCTTAAAATCAGTTTCGGTAGAGCCGTTAACGAGGGCTTTTGTTTTAAGCCAGTGCAGCGCTACAAGTTTTCCGCTTGTTTCAGATGTCTTTATTATAGTCTCAAGTAATCTGTCAATTGGCTCTCCGCTCAGTGCATCAACAAGTTCAATGACCGCGTTGTTTTCTGATGCAAAGTTTTTGTCGAGTACCTGGGCGGAAATGTTATTGTGAAAATCAAAAGCATAGGTAAGAAAGCAACTTAACATCAGGGATGTGTAACGATGAAGATCGCTGTCCTTAGATAATTTCGGATTTGCAACTCGCAGATAGGCATGCTTCATCCAGATGATCCTGAACATAGCGTCAAAGTAATCCTTTATCTCAGTGTTTATCTTTGCGAGATTGTCTGCTTTGTATGACCTTTCAATTTCATTTACTTTTGAAATGAAATACTTCTGAACATTTCGTTTTCCCAACGCTCTCACAAGAATAGCTTCTTCTTCAAGTTTGTTCTTAGCCAGTTCATCAATGATAAGATACTTTGACAACTTCTTCTTTAATTCAAAAATGAGATTCATCATTGTACCGTAATTGTACGCTCTGCCGGGGAACAGAGTATTCCACAAATTAACCTTAATGATTCCAGGATCAATGAAAGATGGTCCATAATGCCGGAGCAATTTGAATAGTCTGATAATGTTTGTGTTTTTGTTATGATATGATGAACTTATGAATTCGTCAAATCTTACCATATCTTCTTCCGTGAAACTCTTCAGGATCTCAACAGTTGTGCTTTTTTGCATATTACTTATGTCTGTAGTTTATGAAGAATTGCATGAGATTTTTGATAAAGTAAACAAAAATCTCATGTTTTAAAAGATTCATGAATGTGAAAGCCTTCTGAAAATCTCTTTGACTGTTCTGTGTATTGCTTTTATTTTGACAACAAGCGAAAAGCAGATGGGAATGAGCAGCCATATTGACCTGAATTTTTGCCGGCAGGCATCTTTTCATAATGGCATTACCGGTATGCCGGTTTTGACTGCTCACCTGTCTTCATCAACTTCGCCAAAGCAAAATTACTCAATATGAAAACTGTCAATTTAATCTTTTCAGTAACAGTCCTGATATTACTCTCCGGCATGATAAAGAAGAAAGCTCCTGAAAGTCTAAGTGACTTAATACTCTATTGTCCACCTGTTACATCTGCAGAATCCTTCTACAATTCTCATGCAGGTTATGGTATGGAAAACATTTCTGAAGTATGGAAAGAAGGTATCATGTCAGATATCAGCAAACAGGAGTATCATATCTCATATAATGAAAAGTACAATTCATATCAGTCACCAAACCGTAAGAACAACATCCGGTTCATCTATCATGAAAATGGCTTCACGGCATTGAACAGAACAGCCAGTGTCCGGCTGTCGGATGAGGATCTGCCGGTTCAGGCCGGAGTCGAGACAAGCCATGTGGATGCTGATGAGTGGGAGTTGGATCTCAGGGTTTCCGGATTGAGCCGCGCTTCAGCCGGTGCAGCAGGGCTCGATGTCTCTATGTCAGGAAGAGTATTTAATGCGGAAGGGAATAATGCAAACATCGAGAATGAAAATCTAAGGATCGAATACACAAACACCGAGGATGGCATGAGGCAGGATTTCATAATTAAGAACCGTCCCGAGGGCGAAGGCAGTCTTAGGCTTGAACTTACGGCCAAAACGGACCTGAATTTTATAGCAGGGGCAGACGCATTGATATTCAAAAATGAAGACGGTGATGAAAAAATGAGATACTCATCCCTTAAGTGCTGGGATGCAAACGGTAAGGAACTCAGAGGATATTTTGAAAGAGGAAACGGGCGGAATTCTATCAACATAATCGTTAACGATGCTGAGGCGGCTTATCCCGTGACGATCGATCCGCTGTCAAGCAGTTATTCATGGATAAAAGGAGGGCCGCAGGCTTTCGCTCGCTTCGGATATTCCGTATCAACTGCCGGTGATGTGAATGGTGACGGTTATTCGGATGTTATCGTAGGTGCCTTCCTTTATGACAACGGGTTTACGGATGAAGGACTGGCGCAGGTATTTTACGGATCTGCTACAGGGTTATCAACAACTGCCGCATGGAGCAAAGAGGGCGATGATGCCTCCGCGAGTTTCGGTTGGAGCGTTTCAACAGCAGGCGATGTCAATGGTGACGGATATTCAGATGTTATAGTGGGCGCGAGATTCTATAATTCAAGACAAGGTGCCGCGCTTGTCTATCATGGCTCTGCTTCCGGACTCTCATCTACCGCAAACTGGATTAGAGAGGGCTATACAAATAATACTTACTTTGCACATTGCGTTTCCACGGCAGGTGATGTCAATGGCGACGGTTATTCGGACGTCATCGTATCAGCAATTTACGATGGCAACCTGCCTTCGCTTGACGGAAAGGTATTTATGTACAAGGGCTCATCGTCAGGACTATCAACAACTTCTTCACAGACTCTCACGGGACCGCATCACAATGATCTGTTCGGAAATTCCATTTCAACGGCCGGTGATATTAACGGCGACGGCTATTCGGATATCATTATAGGCACACCTCACTTTACAAATACTGAAAGCGTTGAGGGAAAGGCATTCATCTACAAAGGAGAAAATACTGCCGCAGGACTAAATTCAACTCCTGTTTGGGAAGTGGAATCAAATATTGCGCAAAGCAGATTCGGGTATTCGGTTGCAACAGGTGGAGATGTTAATGGCGATGGGTATTCGGATGTTATTATCGGATCAAATACATATTCAAACAGTGAGACAAGTGAAGGAAGAGTGCAGCTCTTCTATGGAAATTCATCAGGCGGTTCCACTACTGCCGCCTGGAGCTATGAATCAAACTATGCCGGTGCTAAGTTAGGTTCTTCAGTCAATACAGCCGGTGATGTGAACGGAGACGGATATGCAGACATAATTGCAGGTGCTCCTGAATATTCAAACAATCAGACTCAGGAAGGAAGAGCATATGTGTTTTTAGGTTCGGCTTCCGGACCGGGTGCAGGTTATGACTGGACTTACGAAGACAATACGGCAAATGCATGGTTCGGCATTTCTGTTTGTACCGCCGGTGATATCAACGGCGACGGTTTCTCTGACGTGATAGTCGGGAGTCCGCAGGTCGGCGTTGGCGCTGCATTTGTGTTCAACGGTTTTGCAGCGGGACTTGCATCTACATCCAACTGGAGTTATGAAAACAATCAGGTTAACTCGCAGCTTGGTTACTCTGTTTCAATTGCAGGTGATGTGAACGGAGACGGTTATGCCGATGTGATAGTCGGTGCTCCGTTCTTCGACAATGGACAGACAGATGAAGGAAGAGCTTATGTGTATCATGGTTCCTTGTCAGGACTTTCAGCGGCACCCGACTGGACAAAGGAATTTAACGAAGACAGCGCGCAATTCGGTTTTGCAGTCCGTACTGCGGGAGATATAAACGGCGACGGATACTCGGATGTAATAGTCTCGGCAAATCTCTGGAACGGAACCGGTTATACGGATCAGGGCAGAGTATGGGTATTCAACGGCTCATCCACCGGACTTTCTTCATCGGCTTCATGGAATGATAATTCCAGGCAGGACAATGCGCATTTCGGAAGCTCTGTTTCGGCTGCAGGCGATGTGAACGGTGACGGTTTTTCTGACATCATCATCGGCGCGGACAATTACAATTCAGGAGAATCGGGTGAAGGTAAAGTTTTTGTGTATTATGGTTCAACTTCAGGGCTTACAGCAAATCCTGTATGGACCGCTGAAGGAAATCAGGCAAATGCCGGCTTCGGAAATTCCGTTTCCACGGGTGATGTGAACGGTGACGGCATTTCTGATATCATCGTCGGAGCTTACAAGTATGATAACGGCCAGACAGACGAGGGTGCTGTATTTTTATATCACGGATCTTTGTCCGGACTGCCTTTGACTCATAACATAATGCTCGAAAGCGATCAGGCAAGCGCACAGTTCGGGTATTCTGTTTCGACTGCGGGAGATGTCAATGCCGACTCATTCTTTGATATCATAGTCGGAGCAAATCTGTATGATAACGTGGAAAGCAATGAGGGCAGAGCATACATTTACAACGGTTCTGCATCGGGAGTATCTGCAACTCCTTCGAGAACTCTCGAGGTCAATCAGGCGGGCGCGCAGTTCGGAAAATCAGTGTGCAATGCAGGAGATGTTAACGGAGACGGATATGAAGATGTGATAATTTCTACTCCCGAATATGACAACGGACAAACAAATGAAGGAAGAGTTTATCTTTATTACGGTTCACAGACAGGAATACCTGCTTCATCCGCCTGGTTCTATGAACCAGATCAGGCGAATACTGATTTTGGTTTGTCAATTTCGACTGCGGGTGACATAAACGGCGACGGATATTCTGATATCATCATAGGAAGTCCTTTGCAGAACAACGGAGATACTGATGAAGGATTGATATTTGCGTTCTATGGAAATCTTGCAACATGCAAGAGAGCTAATCTTCGCCAGTTTGACAACGGCACAAACAATGTTGTTTGTTCGGGCAACAATACCGGCACAGACGGCGGTGTGAGATTTCGGATTTATGCAAACAGTCCGTTCGGAAGAGCAGACGGCACGATCGTTTTCGAGAGAAGACGGGCCGGAACTGTCTATAGCGGAACCGTGATTACAAACAGCACAGAGTACAATAATTCCGGCAACTTTGAAGATCTTACATTGGCCGGCAAAAATGTTAACTATGATATGAGCGGTTTGAATTCAACATACGAATACAGATGGCGTGCGAGAGTCAGGTATGATCCCTCAAATAATCCGTATCAGAAATTCGGGCCGTGGAAATATTTCAGCAATTACATACCTATACCTGCGGGAGATTTCAGGCCAAGGGTGAATACGCTTTCCGCTCCGAGCCTGACGCTGAGTGCATTCATACAGGGTTTCTATGATCCGTCATCAAACACAACAGTAAGGGATACCGTGACGGTATATGTAAGGGAATATAACTCTCCATACGCTGTGCTCGACTCGGCCAGATTCTACTTGAGCATTTCGGGGTCGGCCACAGGGACATTTTCAAACACTGCAATACTGAACGGAGCAATGTATTATCTGCAGCTCAAGCACAGGAATTCAATTGAGACATGGAATACAGGCAGCGCATTTGTGAACGGTTCTCAGACCTATGACTTCACACAATCCGCATTGACCGCATACGGAAGCAATCAGATACAGGTTGATGTCTCTCCGCAGAAGTTTGCGGTGTACGGCGGAGATGTGAATCAGGACGGAACTGTTGACGCTACAGATGTGAGCACAATTGATAATGATGCATCGAACTTTGTCGCAGGGTATGTTGTGACAGATATTACCGGCGACAACTTCGTTGACGGAACAGACTTCGCGATTGCGGACAACAATGCGGCGAATTTTGTCAACGTGATAAGACCGTGAGAAGCACATTAGAGGTGAGAGGTGAGAGGTGAGAGCTGAGGAATGAGAATCGCCTGCTTTACGCAGGCAGAGATATGTGAATTCTGTGGAATTGACTCAGCAATTGGAAATCAATTTTCGAACTCTTTGAGTTTCTCTAAGATCCACTGCACATTCGAAAATTTTGAAGTGATGATTCGCGTTTTGAATTTTGCAAACGCATATTCATCAAATCTGTTCCTGAGTCTGATTAACTCGCTTACCGAGTTTGCGAATAACAGGTAACTATCTCTCATCTCATCCTTCATCAGTCTTGATTTTCTGAGAAAATGCCTGTATGAATCAATAAAAGAAATAGCGCTTTCAAAAGCTTCCAGTTCATAAAGACTTTTAAGGGTCAAAGTCTTAATGTCGTTCTTGAAATAAAGGTTGTCGTTTGTTGAATCAAGCAGGTCATTCAGATTAATGTGGTTGCAGAGATCTATGGCTTTCTGAAAATGGCCCTGCAGAAAACTCAGTTGTGAATTCGAATATGCAAGAACCGACTCACGGCATTGCTCATCTACAAAGCGGATATACTTTGCAATAAAATGTTTCAGAATATTTGTTTCCTTTTCCATTGTGCAGAGTATCAGAATGTTTCTGTAAAGATTCAGATTAATGAAGTCACCTTTCTTATGGGACAGAACATTGAACTTCAGCATCTCAAGCAGAAAATTCAAGAAATCCTTATTATGTGAATTATCTCCCCTCGATATTTTGTTGATATAGTAAACCTGCATTACCGAGTATATATTCTTCTTGTCAATCTTCGTAAGTGCTGAAAAATGCTTTCTGAAATACTTCTTCGCTGTTTTGAGATGATCATCACTGTATTCTGATTTCTCAGACAGAAAGCAATTGCTTAAGTGGAAATAGATCATCAGCAAAGGTGAATCTTCAAATTCATGCTGATGAGTCTGCATATATTCTAATGCATGTTTTACAAAATCATATCTGTGCTTTACATTGACACGCTGTTCTTCAATTATCATATAGAACAGATTCTCAAAGACTGAAATCAGGAACAATCTTATTGTATTCCTCAACTGTATATCCCTGAAATTATCAGTCAGTGATCTGTCAACCACCAGAAAGCTCCTTATTTCATAAATGAAGTTGATGTCTTCGTAATAGGTGTGATCTTTAACTTTGACAGGCCTGATTCTCTTTTCAAATGCTCTGATCTTTTTCTCCGTTATGACGGTCAGATCACGGTTCTTCAATTCTTCTATGAAGAGCTTTTCAAACGCGGGATTACTTTCGGTCAGTCTTAACTTTAAGAAATTCTCAGCAAGCACATTCAGGTCCGAAAAGAGATTTCGAATATAAGACTCCTTGTAACGGGCATTTCCCATCATTGACCTGAACAGAACTTCCTTTGTTAGATGCTCAGACGAATATTCAGGATGATGGTTCTTGAGCAGTTGAAAGAACTCAACGACCTTCAGATTTTTGTTATGGAAGGGATTCTGTATGAATTCTTCAAACAGTTTCAGTTCCATTGCTGAAAATGATTTGAGGATTTGTATGGCGCTGTATCTTAGCATATTTCCAAATTATGAACTGACGGCAATATGTTAAAGTCAGGATGCTATTTCAAAAAAATTTCTTTGGAGAACCGTTTCACCTGAATTAATTTGCTGAGGATCTTAACAACATCAAAGCGAAGTCAGAACAAATTAACTTAATCATAACAACCAATACACCTCATCATGACAATTCAAGCTAAACATTTTGCGATCGCCGGAATGATCTTAATGTTCTATTCCGTTACTCTCGCCGGTTCATTTACCGGCAATGGAGAAGACGGCCCCTTCGGGTATCATAATGTTAAAGTACAGCAGACGGTTTCCGACTCCCTGCCAGAGGGAGTATCTGAGAGCTGGTTAAAGAGTCTGCGGGATGAAAACGGAAACAGACTCATAAATGGTGAAGCGAATGCAAAGTCGCGGCAAGTTCCGGAAGAACCCGAAGGCGATGCTTTTCAAAAGAAGGTATTCAATTCTCCCGTATCGGGTTCCAATTTTGGCATATCCGTAAGCTCGGCAGGTGATGTAAATGGAGACGGGTATGATGACATTATCGTTGGAGCATATATATATTCATCTGCTACAGGAAGAGCTTACATTTTTTACGGAGGAACTGCTATGAATACAACTGCTGATGTGATAATGACGGGAGAAGCCGCTAATAATTATTTCGGCTATTCGGTATCAACAGCAGGTGATGTTAACTCAGACGGATACTCTGATGTAGTTGTGGGAGCTTATGGAAACAGCTCAAATACAGGCAGGGCCTATATCTATTTTGGCGGATCGTTGATGAATAACATTGCTGATGTAACTATGAACGGCGGAACTGCAAATGACTTGTTCGGCACATCAGTTTCATCAGCCGGCGATGCAAATGGAGACGGGTATTCTGATGTAGTTATCGGAGCAAGCGGATACAGCACAGGTACCGGCAGAGTTTATATATATCTTGGTGGTTCTGCAATGAATAATGTTGCTGATGTAACAATGACCGGTGGAGCGACATCCAATTTCTTCGGGTTTTCGGTTTCATCTGCCGGTGACGTAAACGGGGACGGTTATTCCGACATAGTAGCGGGTGCGTATGGATACAGTACAAGTACAGGCAGAGCATATATTTATCTTGGAGGATCTGCAATGAATAACGTTGCTGATCTAACGTTAACAGGCGAAGCCGTAAATAACACATTCGGATATTCGGTTTCATCAGGGGATGTGAACGGAGACGGATTCTCAGATGTAATAATTGGAGCTTATGGATACAATTCAAGTAACGGAAGAGTTTACATTTTTCATGGCGGCTCTTCTTTGAACAGCGTGCCCGATGTTACGATTGATGGAGAGCCTGTCGGTTCGAGCTTCGGTTTTTCAGTTTCGTCAACAGGAGATATTAACGGCGACGGACATGAAGATGTGATAGCCGGAGCTTATGCGCATAATACATTTACCGGGAAAGTTTACATTTATTTAGGCGGATCATCCATGAATAACATTTCCGATGGCTCAATAACGGGTGAGGGAACGGGAAATTCTTATGGAAGATCAGTTTCATCAGCCGGAGATATAAACGGTGACGGATATGATGATATTCTGGTCAGTGCCAACGGTTACAATGTGAATTCCGGCAGAGTCTATTTGTATGATTACTATATGAAAGGTGAGATTACGCATGAATCAGCAATGACAGGCGAAGCAATAAATAATTCTTTTGGTGTTTCTGTATCCGCTGCAGGTGATGTAAACGGGGACGGGTATGCAGATGTTATTGTAGGAGCTAACGGATATTCAACAAATACAGGAAGAGCTTATATTTACTACGGAGGACCTTCAATGGATATTACTGCGGATGTCACAATGACAGGAGAAGCGGTGAGCAATGAATTTGGAAATTCGGTCTCAACAGCCGGAGACGTCAACGGCGACGGTTATTCCGATGTTGTAATCGGAGCTTACGGATATTCATCATCAACAGGGAAGGCATACATTTACTTTGGCGGCTCTGCAATGAACAATGTAGCAGATGTCATATTAACGGGCGAGTTCGCAAATGACAGATATGGAATTGCAGTTTCTGATGCAGGTGATGTAAACAATGACGGATTTTCTGATGTAATTATCGGAGCTGACAAGTATTCTACATTTACAGGCAGAGCATACATATACTTTGGCGGATCATCTATGAACAATACGGCTGATGTGATTATGACGGGAGCAGCCATAAATTATGCATTTGGTTTTACAGTATCCTCAGCAGGAGATGTAAACGGAGATGGTTATACTGATGTCATTGTGGGAGCAGCTTCATATTCTTCAAATACCGGCAGATCATATATATACCTTGGCGGATCTTCAATGAATAACATAGCAGATGTATTAATGACCGGAGAGGCAGTAAATGATAAATTCGGAAGTGCGGTTTCTGATGCAGGCGATGTAAACGGAGACGGGTATGCGGATGTAATTGTTGCGGCTTACGGATATAGTTCAAATACCGGCAAAGTTTATATTTTTTTTGGCGGATCGTTATTCAATACTGTGGCTGATATCGTAATGACGGGAGAATCTGCAGGTAATCTTTACGGAATTTCAGTGTCTGCAGGAGGTGATGTAAACAGGGACGGATATTCAGATGTGATTGTGGGAGCCAAGGATCATAATTCTTCAATAGGCAAATCACATATTTACTATGGAGGATCAGATATGGACAATATTTCTGATATTGTAATGACGGGAGAATCTGCAGGTAATCTTTTCGGAGTTTCAGTATCTGCTGCGGGTGATGTAAACGGAGACGGATATTCGGATGTGATCTGTGGTGCCAGCGGATATTCTTCCTCCACAGGCAGAGCGTACATGTATTTGGGATCTGCTGTTAGCGTAAAACCAATTCTTATGCATGTGAAGGATGTGCCTAACGATCAGGGAGGTTTTGTTGATCTGAAATGGGCAAGAAGTTCGTTTGATGTGAATGGAATCGACATCATAACTCACTATTTGGTTGAAAGAAGTTCGCCTCCGGTTTCAGGAAATTATGCCTGGGTAAATGTTGCGCAAATACCGTCTGCAAAAAACTCTTTTTACTCTTACATTTCTTCAACACCTTTAGATTCAGGTTCAGGCACTTTGGGAACTTTCTTCTATCGTATCACGGCCAGGACTTCTGATCAAAATCAATTCTGGAGATCTGCAATTCTTTCCGGCAGGAGCGTTGACAATATTGCTCCTCTCATGGTTTCGCCCTTTACAGCTTCATCAATAATGTCGTCTGTAACGCTTAACTGGAAAAGAAGTGATGCACCCGACTTATTAAACTACATTCTGTACAGAAGCTCTTCGCCGTCTATTGATCCAAACAGTGAACCTGTATTTGCGACAACTTCAGATTCAACTTATCTCGACACTTCACCTCTTACGGGAGTGTACTATTACTTCATCGTAGCTCAGGATATTCACGGTAACTACAGTCCGGTTGCTTCAACGCAAAGTCCGTTTGCAGTCCTGAATCTTACAATGTTGGTCCAGGGATTTTACAATCCTACGGCGAACACAATGGTTCAGGATACCGCAAGAGTTTATCTGAGAAACAGCACTGCGCCTTTTGCAATAGTTGATTCTGCAAAGGCACAATTGAGCAGTGCCGGAGCAGGCTTCTTTTCATTTGCGAATGCTGTCAACGGAGTAAATTACTATTTGCAGTTAAAGCACAGAAATTCTCTTGAAACTTGGAGCAAGACCGTTCAAACATTTGCAGGAAATTCTCTTACATATAATTTCACAACGGCAAACACTCAGGCTTACGGAAACAACATGAAGCAGGTTGATGCATCACCGATTCGCTTTGCCATCTTCGGCGGTGATGTGAACCAGGACGGGACCGTTGACGCTACAGACTTAAGCGCAATTGATAACGCTGCATCAGTCTTTGTCAGCGGATATGTAGTGACAGACCTGACCGGAGATAACTTTGTTGACGGAACTGACTTTGCGATTGCAGATAACAATGCGGCGACTTTTGTGAGCTTAGTGAGACCGTGAAACGGAATTCAGGTTTGGTACTTATGACTCACGAACTCTTTAACTTTAACAACTTTCAACTAAAATGAAAACCAAACCAAATCTTCTGATTCTGCTCTTCTGCAAACTGGCAATTATCAATCTCATAAATCTGCAAACCGGTGCAGCGCAATATGCTAATAACTTTGCGGCAAGCTTCAATGGAACTAACAGTTATGTTTCGGTTCCATGGCACAGTGAATTGAATCCGTCAACAGCAATAACAGTTGAAGCCTGGGTATATCCGACAGCATTGCCATCAGGTTCCGCATGCATTATCGGGAAAAATTATCTGACGAGTTATTACTTCGGAATTGAAAATTCTGGCCGATTTGTCTTCTTCCCGAAGGGGGGTTCGGGAAACTTCTTGCGAAGCAGAGTTTCCGGCGTTGTGAAGGCAAATCAATGGACACATATAGCCGGAACTTACAATGGAACAACAACATCTCTTTACATAAACGGAGTGCTCGATACTTCAAGAACAGGAATCACCGGAAACGTAGGTAGTAATTTTGAAGCCTTGTTCATTGGCTGTGACAGACAAAGCGGCTCGCCTGCATATTTCTTCAACGGCAGACTGGATAATGTTAGGATCTGGCACAGTGCCCGGACATCTTCTGAATTACTTGGCAATATGTTCATACCATTAAACATGTATCAGCTGAGCGGTGCTTATAGTTTTCTTGCTGCAAGTTATCAGTTTGACAATTCTGCAATTGATATCAGCGGACCAACCCAGAACAATGGAACCGGAACAAACATCACTTACATAAATTATTCTGATAAGGCTGTCAATCACTTGGATTACAATAATAGTCTCGTTCTAAACGGAAGCAGTTACTGCAGCCATTACAACATTGGTGATCCGGTTTCCGCGATCAGTGCAATCACTTTGGAATGCTGGATAAAGAGAGATACTGTCACCAACTACACCACCGATCAGTACATAATAAATAAAAGCAGTTCATTAGGGTCGCATGCCTATTCATTACAGCTTTACAATTCAGGCGCGTTATTGTTTACAATTAACAGCGGAAATGGTGTTGTCTCTACGCCTCCGTTGATTACCAACGCACAGTGGACCCATGTCGCCGCAACATATTCATCTTTGACAGGTATTGCCGCGATATATGTTAATGGCATATTGAAAGGAAGCGGGTCATTTTCCGGAAATCCTTTCATTAACAATTCAAGCTATGACAGCTTATATATGGGAGGGAAAGCGGGCGCAAGTAATTCCGCAAATCTTTTCAGGGGACAAATTGACGAAGTAAGAATCTGGAGAAGATCAAGGACTCAAAAGGAGATCAATGACTTTATGTATAAACATCCCCGATATCCGGCGGACTTACAGGATAGTCTGATTATTTTTGACTTTGATAACCTTCACAGCGGATTTAAGATCGGGTCAACTAATTATAATTACGGATTGAAGTACATTAATCTTGCTTCAATCGGTTCTGCTCATGCAAACAATACCAGATTGAGTTCACCAATGCTTTCTGACAATGACAGCAGTTTCTACAGTTCTTCTTATACATCAAGTACAAGAAGATTCTTTGTTCCCGATGATAATACAACGGGAATATCCGACTCTATTTTGATTTCCGGAATTGGAACTGTCAGTGATCTTAAAGTCTATGTTCTGATGTCACATACTTATACATCGGATATGAAACTATATTTAACGTCACCTTCGGGAACGACAATTGAATTACTTAATGCCAATGGTGGAAATTCAAATGATATAATGACAATCTTTTCCGATAATGCTGATTCGATTGCATCTTCAGGCCTTGGAGCATTGCCACCGTTGGGTATATCGGCTCCTTTCAGTCCCTCAGTAAAGCCCAACCAGTCGCTATCTGCATTCAACGGAGAAAACAGAAACGGTTGGTGGAAATTAAGATGTGTTGACGATGCAGGCGCCGATATCGGATATGTTCACGGCTGGGGTATAAATCTGCTTTCCTATAAAACTTTAAACATTACAGCTGTGATCCAGGGGTTTTATGACTCTGCATCGAATATGATGAAAAGAGATACTGCGAGAATGTATCTCAGAATTCCTTTGCCGCCGTATCCGATCGTTGATTCTTCTATAGCTGTCCTTGATTCAAACGGGAATGCAAGTTTCACTTTTAATAGAGTTAATAACGGATACAGAGTTTTCAAACATAGAAATTCAATCGAAACATGGAGCGCAACACCTGTTCCGTTTACCGGTGATACATCTTCTTATAATTTTACAGCGTCAGCATCGCAAGCATTCGGAAGCAATCAGATTCAGGTTGATACTTCGCCGATCAGATTCGCTGTTTACGGCGGCGACGTAGATCAGGACGGATCGGTTGACGCAACAGATGTAAGTTTAGTTGACAATGACGCTGCAAACTATGTGAGCGGGTACGTTTTCACTGATCTCACAGGCGATAACTTTGTTGACGGCACGGACTTTGTGATTGCTGATAATAATGCAGCTGATTTTGTGGGATTGATAAGACCGTGATGAGCAATACTGAACTCACCTGTTGATCTTACTGAAAAGGATCTTCCGCCTCTTGCTCTCTCCCTCCGGGGAAGGGCGGGAACAGGCGGAAGCAGGGATTCTCTTGTTCCGTTCCGCGTCTTTCCTGTGAACTAATGCTTCGGCAAGAAAAAAACTGACTTAGAAAGTCTGCTTTGCGCCGAAGTAAACGCCGGTGGTACCCTTGCCGATACCGATGTCCATCCTGAGGTCGAGTTTTGAAAGTTCATCAAACCTGAATCTCAACCCCAGACCGTAAGTGGGCTTCACTGTGCTTATGGTGATCTTGTCAATTGCCGGAGCAACATCACCCATGCCTGCGAACGCAATCACTCCCAGTTTCCAGAATATCTTCGGTATCCTGTACTCGGCCTGCAATGTGTAATAGACCCTGTCTCTGTATCTCCCCGTGTAATAACCTCTCATCTTCGTATCGCCTCCGAGAAGGCCAAGATCATAAAAAGGTGGAGTCTTCGCTTCAACAAGCATATAAGCCTGCGTTGCTATAACATGGTCTTTCACCGGATTCATAAATCGCCTCAGGTCGAACGAGTATTTTGTGTACTCAAAATCACTGCCGAGACTTTTGAAAAAATACGTGGAAAAGAATTCGTAGAATCCTCCCTTTGACGGGAAATTCACATTATCCCTGGAGTCCCAGCTTGCCGTAATGCCAATCCCCTGAGTCGCTCCTCCGTCACTGCCGGTTACAAGATTTTCAGTGAGAAACGGATTCTTCTGTTTGTCTTTCATCTTCAGGTCCCGCCTTTCGAATGACACTCCGACCTTCAGCCTGTCGTCAAACACCCTTGTCTGCACCAATGCGCTGATAGTGAAATTATTCTGAAGATAATCCGCCGAGTCAAATTCGCTGACATTGTTCCCCGTCCCGTAGTATTTGTCGATTGCCTTGTCATAAGCCAGTTTACCCCAGACCCTGGTTTCGTTCTTTCCTATATATAGTTCGGGAGTGAAAGTGAAACTGTATTGTCCGTTGGTTGTGTAATAACCGGATCCGGTTATGCTGGAGAGTTTCGGATTCTGTTTTCTTGAAGACATATTGAATCCTATGACTCCTCCGAGCCCGAACGCAAGTTCAGTTTCGGGAGAGTAGAAAGCAAAGGGATATACCATCAGACTCACTTTGTCAGGATCGTCTTTCTTCTTACTTGCAGTAGAGTCTTTTTCTGACTGGGAAAATGCGGATCCGGAAACTAGAATTGGAATCAACAGGAACAGGAGTAATGCATTGAAACTGAGTTTATACATCGTAGGGAGTTTTCATTTGCATCAATATAGCTCTGTACGGATCTCCGTTAAAGTCCAAATAAATACTTCTCTCTGACTGGATTGCCCGAAATCGTATGTCGGCATTCTGTACCTTGAAAAAGATACATCTCTTGACAATATTACCCTTGCATTATTCTTCCGGGATTACCCCAAAGATCCGACCTCTGAATGCAGATCCACCCTGATCTATACAGGGTTTATTCAGCTACAAAAAATCCCCAAAGCTAAAACTGTCATTTGACTGCACCGGTATGATTCGCCGGCAGTAAATCATTTAATTTGGTTATGAGGATTTTCTCTTCCGCTTTGACTGCTTTAACACTGATCTGCTTCTTTTTCTTTGCAGGGACTGCTTACTCTGCCGCGTATTATGTTTCCTCCGGCGGCAATGACTCTAATGACGGACTGTCACCGGATACGCCCTGGCAAACCCTGGCAAAAGTGAACTCCATGATATCCTCCTTTCCTGCGGGAACACAGGTCCTTTTTAAGAGAGGGGATAAATTCACGGGCACTCTGACAATTTCAAAGTCAGGTACGGCGGGGAATGAAATGCTGTTCGGCAGTTACGGAACCGGAGAACTTCCTGTGATCACGGGAACTACCGTCCTCACCGGCTGGACGGTCCATTCAGGAAATATCTATGTGAGAAATTTCATAGACACGCTGGGACACCTTTATGCAAACGGAAAGCTCATGACAATTGCGAGATTTCCAAATTCCAGATTTCTCACCACTGATTATGCAAACTCTGTAATTGCATTTGATGATGCAGAGCTCAATCAGCCGTCGGGCTACTGGAACCAGGCTAACTGCAGGATAAGGACAGGAAACTGGTGCTACGAATCGCGTTCTGTTTCCAGCTATACGCCGGGGCATGTGAACCTGTCTACATCAACCCAGAATTATATCTATCCAAAGGCAGGTTATTACTTTGACAATAAGCTCTTCATGCTTGATACGGCCGGAGAGTACTTCTATGACAAACCGGCAGGCAAGCTCTACTTCTATGCACCCGGCGGAGTTGATCCCAATACAATAACCGTTGAAGCTTCTGTCACAAAGTACGGCGTATATGTGACTCTGAACAGGTCTCATATAATAATACAGGACCTCAAATTCTCAAGGTTCCGGGATAATTGCATAGAGATTTACACTGCAAATTATGTCAGAGTTCAGAGATGCACCGTTGAATATGCAGGAAAGTTCGGTATGAGAATAAACGGAGGAAATCATGTGGTTGACAATAATCTCTTTGAAGACAACACGGGAACTGCGCTTACGGGAGTGCTTACAAATGCCACAGTCAGCAATAACAGCATCAACAGGACTGCTCTCAAACCCGGCTACGGCGAAGATGCCTGGGGAAGCCACGGGATTCAGTTCTATACAAGCAACGGTACAACCTGTACAAATAATGTGATAGACAGCACAGGATATACAGGACTTCTTGTATCAAAGAACATGCTTGTCAAGAACAACGTTGTAAGCAATTCATGCCTGACACTTAACGACGGAGGAGGAATTGACATTGATGATGCTGACGGAATGCAGGTTCTTGACAACATTGTGGTTAACACATTTGGAAATGTCGAATCATCTTACTCAAACTCCAGATACGGGAACGGAATCTATTTCGGCCCGAATGTTACAAAAAACATTCTCATACAGGGCAATACGATCGCAAACAACAGTTACGCCGGAATCAATGTGGATAACAAGCCAACATCCTCCAACAATATCATCCGTTATAACACCCTCTTCAACAATGCATATTCGCAATTGGTAATGACCGACTATTCTGCATCATCATACACGGCATCTTACAACAATATTGTTAAAGGAAATCTTCTTTATGCACTAAGCTTCAACTCCACATGCATGGAGCATCAGATGTTCCGCTCACCGAACTTCAGCGACTACGGCACATTCGACAGCAACTATTACTGCAACCCGTACACCGAGCATTTCATGCGAAGGTCAATGGTTTACGGAACATATTCCACCAAGTACTACAGACTTCCTGTGTGGAAGTCAACATTCAATGAAGACCTTACTTCATCATCCGCAGGATTTGTATTCGACCAATACAGGGTGGTTGACACATTAAGTTCAAATATGATCCTCAACCCGAGATTTCCTAACAACACAGTTGACTGGTCCACAACCCCGGCATCGGGATCAACTCTTATCCACAGCATGAATCCCGTTATGGATACAGGATGCATGAAGATCCGGTGGACCGGCAACGGGGGAGTAGAAAGCATGACATCGAGCAATTATCTCACGCTTGCCAAGAACAACTTTTACTTCCTTCGATTTGATTATGCCGGTGACCGCACAGGAGATCTCAGCGTATTCGGAAGGCCTAACGCCGGCGCAAGCCCGTTTCTTTTTGCAAGAAGATATCTTGGAGCTGAGACATACCGAAGAAGCCATTCGTTTGTCTTCAAACCGGATACAACCGAAACATTTGCACGCGTGACTTTCGGGCTCGTTCTTCCTGACACAAGCGCATACATTGACAATGTCTATCTGTACAGGGTCAATGCAGAGAGAATAGATTCCACACTGAAGAACAGACTGTTCTATAATCCTACGAACTCAGTACAGGTGATTGCGCTCGGAGGAATTCCGTACAGGAATCCCGACGGAAGCCCGGTCACCGGCGGGAGCATCACGCTTCAGCCGTTTACATCGAGAGTGCTTGTGAACGACGAGCCCGTAATGAGCAAGAGACTCTCGCTGAATGTACTGATGGAAGGATTCTACAACCCGGTTACAAACAAGCTCAGAAGTGATACCGTCAAAGTTATTCTCCGGAACGGCACATCACCTTTCAATGCTGTTGATTCCGCAATAGCAGTTGTTGACAGCTCCGGCTATGCGGATTACTTTTTTGCAAAACCGGTGAACGGAAACAGCTATTACATAGTGGTCAGTCACAGGAATTCACTTGAGACCTGGAGCGGAAGCACTATCAGCTTCACTTCAAATCAGGCGGCTTATGACTTCACAGACAACATTTCAAAAGCATACGGAAGCAATATGGCGCTGACAGGCAGCCGTTACTGCATATTCAGCGGCGACGTAACCCGCGAGGGCACAATTGATGCAACCGATGTGGGACTGATAACCAACGACGCATCCAACTACCTGACAGGATACGTAGTATCAGACGTGAACGGCGACATGTTTGTTGACGGAACGGACTTCCTTATCGCCGACTACAATGCCGGCAATTATGCATCGCTTGTAAGGCCCTGAATCTGAACTGAAAGTTACAACTGTATTCGGCTTTCCGGTGTAACACACACTGAACAATTGATCGTACTGCGTATCATAAGACTCCACTTTGCCCGGGGCCTTGGTTAAATTACTTGAACTGCCGGTTCCAGTATCAAAGGCCTTGTTCAACCGTAAGCAATTGTATGCTTTCCTTTCTAAATTACCCGGAACTGCATTACATTCTCATTGAACAATTAAGGTAGTCTCCCATACCGAACATCAAAAAATGACCTGAGAGGCACAGAACGGCATTTGTGACGTACCAACAACCCTCGTCAGATTAAGAATAAGCCAATTTCAGTTTTGCCCTCATTTCAGGCAGGGGTATTTTTGTTCAACTTTTTTGAAAACAAAAATCATCCCTGGTTATGAGAAACACTAATTCAGAAAGAGACCTGTCATGGCCTCTGTCTTTCATTGCAAATGCAATGATATCCAAACTACTCCTTATTACAATTTGCATTGCTTTGGTTGTTCAGTTTTGTCCGGTTGATTCTCATGCACAGATGTCGTGGGATCAGGCCGGGAGTTTTCCGGGAACGAGCGGAAGCCACATAGCCGTACCCAATTCACCGACGGTTAACATC
The DNA here is from genome assembly GCA_964615795.1 of uncultured Ignavibacteriaceae bacterium. Lineage (GTDB taxonomy): Bacteria > Bacteroidota > Ignavibacteria > Tepidaquicellales > Tepidaquicellaceae > JADJAH01. The sequence continues at coordinate 45,896 of CAZTQR010000007.1, read as the reverse complement.
ACCGGGACATTTACTCTCGAGGCCTGGATCAATCCCTTTGTAACCTCAGTGCTGGCGATGGGAATTATTTCGAAAGGAAGCGGACTTTCAACCCGCTATGCAATGCGGATCAATAACAACCGCATACTTATTTTCTGCAACACAAGCCAACGGCTGATAAGCAAAGCCTCAAATCCGATACCTCTGAACACATGGACGCACGTTGCCGCAACGCTTGACACTTCAGGAGTCTTCAGGATCTACATCAACGGGGCGCTTGACACTTCATCAACATTTGCGGGCCTGTTTCCGAATTCGGGAACAGATACACTTTTCATAGGATCTTCCGGAACATCATCATCAATGAACGGATTGATTGACAATGCCCGTGTTTGGAATACAGCCCTGCCGCAGGTTACCATACTGGGATTAATGCTCTCTCCATTTGCCGCAGGCGGAGACTCGCCTGTTAACAGGCTCGTTCTGTCCATAACGTTTCAGAACAATACGGGAAACGGCAGTCTCTTCTCCGCAATGGATCACTCGCGTTATGGCAATAACGGACTGATACGAAACGTATCTGCCGTGAACCAAAGCAACAACCCCTCACACATTCAGCAGATCAGCGATTGCCTTTTCACTTCTTCCGGTGGTGCCGTCACAGCCCCTGACGATGCGTCGCTAAGTCCCACCACACAGCTTACAATCGAGTGCTGGATATTTCCAAAAACGGATAACTACGGATTGGTTTACAAAGGAAGTCTGGCTGCAGTCAACGCCAACTACGGACTTAAGGTTAGTTCCGGCAAGCTCCAGGCATCCATCAATAACGTAACAATATCATCCAATGACTCCGTGAAGAAGGAGAGATGGAGCCATATTGCATTCACATACTTCGCTCCTACGGGAGGTTATGAATTCTTCATCAACGGAAAAAAGGGCACTACCGGAAACATCACACCCGCGAACATTACGGACGGAGCGGATTCTCTTGTGTTCCCGTTCTTCATGGGTTCGTCAGGCTTCAGCGGCTTTTTTGACGAACTCCGGATCTCCAAAACCAAAAAGACTGTCGGAGAGATCAACGGCACCATGTTCACATCTTTGAACGAATCAAACGACAATGACAGCTACACGACAGTCGTTTACAATCTCGACGGATCAACATTGCCGTCAACCACCGAAGGGACAAGAGGGAATCTAAGGGGGATCATGTTTGCACTGACCGGCTTCTCCGGAGCAACAAGGCAGTCACCGATGAGCGGACTTGCACAGACCAATTTTCAGGACGGCTTCCTTATTAATGCCGCAAATAAGAGAGTTCCTTCAACAGGCACCTCCGGCATAGTCAGGGACACCCTTGAAATTCTTTCTTCCGATGCACTGACAGACCTTGATCTTTTCATTGCTATGAATCATTCGGCGGAAAGCAACATGATCCTTTCACTCAAGAGCCCTGTTGGCACTTCAGTGGATTTTTTCGTCAACACTTCACTCAGTACCAACGCTTCCAATCTGATCACGATCTTCGACTCAGATGCCGACAGCTCGCTTGTGAGCGGAAGGTATCATCACTTCGGCCCGAGAATCAAGCCCGACGTTGACTTCGATGCGGCGTTTGCAGGGATCAATCCCAAAGGCAAATGGGTGCTGACGATAAACGATGCAGTGACGTCTGATACAGGATTCATTTCGGCATGGGGGCTGAAGCTGAACAACAGCGCTTCCACTCCTTTCCGGCTCGAGTGCACATCGCTCATCGAAGGAATGTATAATCCGTCAACAAACCTGCTGACCGGTGACACCATGACCTACTACCTTAAGCAAACCGACGGAGTTACTGTCGTTGATTCCGCAAAAGCAGTGCTGAACAGTTCAGGAACGGCTCAGCCGTTATTCACAAAAGCGCAACCTATGACCAGCTACTTCCTTGTTCTGAAGCACCGGAACTCGCTTGAGACATGGTCTTCAACAGTGATCTCGTTTGCACAGCTTACAAATCAGGCTTCATACAATTTTCAGGATGCGGCTTCAAAGGCATTCGGCAATAACATGAAACAGGTTGACAGCTCACCCGTGAGGTTTGCCGTCTTTTCAGGAGATGTAAACCGCGACGGCACTGTGGATGCAACGGACCTGAGCACAATAGATAATGACGCAGCGAATTTTCTGGGAGGTTACGTACTGTCTGACCTTACGGGCGACAGCTTTGTTGACGGGACTGACTTTCTGATCGCTGACAATAATGCGTCGAACTTTGTAAGTGTGATACGTCCCTGAAAAACTCTGAAGCGGAAACGGGAATTGCATTTTGATTATGACTCCTGTAACACTTGAAACAAATCGGAGTTATCTCTTGCAAAGAACCGGAATATATCAGAATGCCGATATAATTCGCTTATCAGGAACTAACCGGGAACCGGATCTCTGCATCTGTGAGAACCATCCCTGAGATCTGCAACCTGAGAATCACAATAGATCCTGTTAGAGGTTGTAACTTTATGATTGAAAAGAAACAAGAGCCCGGCAAATTACCGGGCTCTTTGTCTTTGCATTACGGAGTGATCGCGGAAATGAAGTTGTATGCATTATTGTCAGCAATCAAAGCATCCGAGCCGTCAACACATCCGTCACCGTTCACATCTGCAGGCAGATATCCGCATGCAAAATTGTATGCATCATTATCAATCAGGCTAACGTCTGTTGCGTCAATTGTTGCGTCCTGATTCACATCTCCCGAATAAAATGCATATCTCAGAGGAGAAGCATCTGCAAGCATCAGGTTATTGCCGTAAGCCTGCAGTTGTGAGGTTGAAAAGTCGTAGCTTGCCGTACCGCCGACCGTGAGCAAAACTCCCGCCGAAGACCATGTTTCAAGCGCATTTCTGTGCCTGACCTGCAGGTAGTAGTTTCCCGTTGTCATATTTGCGAAGTTCAGGCTTGCAATTCCTGAGTTGCTCAGGAATGCTTTGTCTGAAGCAACGACAGCATACGGAGAAGCAGTATTTCTTACAAACACTTCAACTGTATCTCCGGTCTGCAGGTTTGTTCCGGAATTGTAGAAACCCTCAATGAATCCGGTTAAGCTCAGTGACGCTTCCTGAGATATGTTGCCAACTCTTATGATAACTCCCCCTTCTCCTACTATCCACCCGGTTGATCCGAAATCCGTGAGATCAATTGCACCGAGATATGTGCCTTCGCCTTCAAGCGTCTGAGTGTAAACTGAATTCCACCTCGCACCCTGGCTTGCCGACATGTAAACAGTATGACTGCTACCAACAGCCCACCATTCAGGCCCGGAGCCTTCAAGCCCGTAAACACTACTAAGCGATGGAGGCATTGTAGTTGGCACATATGAAATGCCGCTGTTCGTGGATCTCGTCATGGCATCACCTCCTGCCAGTCCGAATACCGGATCATTGAAATGAACGGCATAAGTGTTGACTGTGCCTGGCGTAATCGAAATATTCCACGTGACTCCGTTGTCAGGTGAATGATTTACCGTCTGCGTGTTTGTTCCGAATCTCATATTCGGGCCATCTATTCTAAAACAGTTGTTCCATCCGTTCTGAGAACCAATCTGAACCGGCTCCGTCGGGATCCTGTTCCAGGAGTTCCCTCCGTCAACTGTCTTCAGAATTGTCCACTTTCCTCCGACAGGATCACCCATTGCAAAGCCGTTTGTGGGCGAGACCATCTGAATTGCATTAATGAATCCGCCCGGCTGGTTGTAAACGGTGTTCCATGTTGCTCCCCCGTTCACAGTCTTGTAAATGAATGAAGTGCCGGAGGGTGTTGATGTGCAGAATGCGGTTGTTGCTGAGATTGCATGAATGTTGTAGATGTCTCCTGTAAGGCCGGAGCCGGACGCGCTCGTCCAGTTAATGCCGCTGTTAGTGGTTCTCAGCACTGTCGCACCGCTTCCTGCCGTCCATCCGACTGTTGACGAAACTGTGGATACTGAATAAAGAGTTGCACCGGTGTGAGATTCCTGAGGCGCGAAATTGAATGCAACCATTGCGCCGGTCGGACAACACCTTTTCACAACACTTTCCGTAGAGCCCTTTAATCCGAAACTTCCGCTTAACTCTATAGACACTCCGTCAACGCCTACACCGACTGAGCTGAATCCGTTTGCAAAACCGAATCTGAAAATGCACCTGCAGCAGTTCCCGACTGTCGCGCAATCTTTGGTAATTTCATACTCCCATAGGAAACAAGCATCACCGCCAACAAGCCCAAAACAGTCAACAACGTTATTTCCGTCGCAGGTGATATTGCAGTCTCCCCAGCCTGATGCACATACAAAACCAAATCCGTTTTTCACCTCAAATTCGACATCATGTGCGGCACCGGGTTTAGTTGTCTTGATGTAATCGCTGAAGTGAAGGGGGCACATTCCTATGAACGGCTCGAATTTTATCACTCCTGAACTGTTCTCATAACCGAGGGTGCTGAAGATGAACATTCCGTAAGTGCTGTCGAGGAGTTTGTAATAGCACTTGTATAACATATCTCCCGACTGAAGCGACCTCGCACCGCTTGACAGAAATGACATATGATCCGATACTCTTGAAGTATCCAGTCCTGTCTGTAGTCCCATTTTGTAAACATTGGATACTGTAATATCTTCGCCGCTTACTATCCCGTCAGCATAGACCCAGTGATAGAATACGCTGTCGCGCAGGGCAGATACATTTCCCGACGTAGCAGTATTGTAGTATATCACAGAGTCTAGTGTGAGATTCAGCCCGGTAGCAGGTATAACGGAATTTATGTAAGCAGGAAGATTCTGTGCCTGCAGGTTGTTGCAGATCAGGAGGAAGAGTGTAGTTGCAACAAATCTCTTACAGTACATGAGTATGTTCATAACATACTCCTTTCGTTTTTGATTTGTGAATATATTTTTATGAATTCCATCTTCTGAAAATGACACAGCATTTTATTTCAGAAGAAAGACTCTTCTCCGTTCAATTATGATTGAGCTGACCGGGATTCCATTAAAGTTTGAACAGCTGCAAATCAACTGTCATTCAAGCATGCATCATGATGTGGTATGCGAACCCGTTGAATCAGACGATGAAATTCAATTGCCGGTGATGAGCGGCTTTCATATTCACTTCTTCCTTTTCTATTGTCTGCATTCTCACTCAGAATAACAAGCACTTTTTTTGTGCACGGGAAATTTGGAATCCGGACGGATATCTGTTGCACTTCCCGGTGAAAGGAAGGGGCATTTCATTGTTCAGAAGTAGGATGCAGTGAAAGTGTCATGTTTGATTTCGAACCAGTTACTTGACAAGTAACAGCTTGACCGAACTGCAGTCAGCAATAACAGGATATAGATAACGCACTTCATAATTTCCCCCTTTGATTACACACAAACGTTTGCGAAAGAGATCCTGAATGAAGCCGTGTTTCGGGCGGATTTCATGATTAGGCATACTTATGATGAAGCGGAGCTGTGTTCCGGCAATTGTTCATTTCAATTCTTCCATCTGCAACATAACTTTGCGCCATGAAAAATAAAACCAGAGCGCTTACGGGCATTCTCATTGCATTAATTGCAGTGATGCACATTTCCTCCTGCGGGAAGGTACCACCCGAGAAATTTTTCGGCATTGCGGTGCTGAACGTAAACCTGATGTCAGGGTTTGCGGGTGAAGGATTTTCAAGACAGCTTGAATCTCCGACTGTAAAGTATTCCGGCGACGGCAACGGCACAACACCGATGACCCGGAGAGAAATCGTAGAGATGAAGACAAAGTCTTTTGAAGATAATTACGATGATGTAAAAGGTCTCAGCGAATCAGGAGACGGGAAGGACGTGCTCAGTTCATCGAAGGCATTGTATGAGTTCGTGATACCGGTCATGAAAAATGAGTATCTTAGTCTCGCTGACATGTATGACAAGGGCGCAACCGCGGAAGAGACCAGGGCAATGACTGATGAGATCAACGGAAAGTACTCAACACGGTTCAAAGAGCTTTACGATGAACTGATAAAGCATGGTAAGGTCTATGCAGAAAGGCACAACATAAAGGTGAACTGGGGAGATTAGTCAGACGGTGTATCAGGATTCTGGGAACAGGCATGATGTAGACCAAAATTATTGAACCTTTGCATTGCATTGGTTAAGTTGAGTCAGCAACATTAAATTTACATTCTCAAATTTAAGAACAAGTATGGAGGAGTCATGAAATTTCTTTGCACCTTGCTGATCATTTCAGCTATGCTTTACATTTCTCCCGTTGCGTTTGGCGATACGCAACCGGGTCCTGCAAGCGAATCAAGCATTCAAACAGTGGTTCCGAATGCATATTCCGGCACTGCGGGAACCGGAACATTTCTCGGCCCGCTTGCAAACGCACAAAGGACTTATCAGCTTCTGATCCATGCAAATCAACTCACTGCTCTCGTCGGAAAGGCGCTAACAGGTTTCAGCATGAGGATTCCCGCATCGGCAACTGCAAACTGGCCCTCCGCTGATGTGACTTACTCAAATTATGATGTGTATCTCAGCGGAAGCGTAGATCCGGTGAACCGTAGCCTGACATTCGCGAGCAATATTGTAGGCCCGCAAACAAAGGTCAGGTCAGGTGCGCTGACCATTCCCGCAAATTCATATACATTCGGAGGAAGCCCAAACGCTTTCGGACCAATGATCGCGTTCAATACTGCATGGATTTACACGGGCGGGAATCTCCTGGTTGAGATCAGGCATCAGGGATTTTCAGGAACATCAAGAAGTACGGATGCATTAACCACTTCAACTTCGGGCTATGCTTCTGACTTCAGCGCATGCTGGACTGGAAGTTATACCGGAACGGCAGGGTCGCAAGGCAACTTTACAATAGTTCAGCTCAACGGAGTTGACCCGCAGGTGCTTCAGCTTACATCTCTGATAGAAGGAATGTATGACTCCGGCGCAAACCTTATGGTGAGCGACACCACAAAAGTATATCTGCGAAACAGCGCTTCTCCGTATGACCTTGTGGATTCCGCAAAGGGAGTGCTTGGAACAAACGGAACGGGAACATTCAATTTCATAAATGCAGTCAGCGGAGTGAATTACTACATCGTAGTGAGTCACAGAAACTCAATTGACACCTGGAGCAACACGGGTTACAGCTTCACATCAAACAATCTCAGCTTCGACTTTACAACCGCCGCATCACAGGCATACGGCAATAATCAGGTGCTGAAAGGAGCGCGGTATGCCGTTTACAGCGGGGACTCGAACAAGGACGGAACCATTGATGCATCCGACCTAAGCCTGATTGATAATGATGCAACGAATTTTGTAAGCGGATATGTTGTAACTGACCTGAACGGTGACGGCTTCGTTGACGGCACCGATTATTCGATCGCAGACAACAATGCATTTGCATTTGTTTCCGTGATAAGGCCGTGAGTTTGACTCATGCGGTCCTTTTCCGAAGTATCAATTGCCGCTGTAAGACACAAATGATACATTCAAGGTCTTTCGTTCTGTTTCAGATATAGTGCCGATGAAAATTCACAGCTAAAAAGAAAGGAGGTTGCCGCAAAGCAACCTCCTTTTGTATTACAGGCATTTATGCCTGAATCCTCTCTGAGGGAATTGAGTTCAACGTTCCCATTCCTTTAATTCCCTCACACCCGCATGCGGCAATCGGTATTTGAATCTAAACAGTTGCTGCCGGTTTGCAGGCGACTAAATACAAGGGTGTATCTTAAACGTCAAATTAATCATTCAGAATTTTTATTCAAGCTATTTTTGAAGTTGAATGCTGTTGAGCCCGGAAATTTCCGGGAAATTCTTCCAAAAAAAATGGCCGGCATTACCGGCCATTTTCAATTTTCAATTCATAGAACAAGGTCAATGCTTCCCTGCGTGATGCTCTTTGCCTGCTTCATGCTTTTCATGACCCTTTCCGTTCGAACTGTGTCCGTTGCCGTTAGTATGCACATGCCCTGCATGAACAGACTTTTCTGCGGCTTTGAGTTTCATAGAGAACGCCTTCCTTCTGCTGGCTAAAGAAACGAAGAAACCGATCGCCATAATGATCGTTCCGCCCCAAACAAGATTGATAAGGGGCTTGATGCTTGCAGTCAGAACAAGTGTTTCCTTGTCGCTTGCAGCGTCAAGCGGCTTGTCTGAGACCGCTATCATCGCAATCGGAGCATCTCCTACAGAGACCTTTGTAAGATAGAAGATGAAATCACCGTTCTCCATTTTGACCGGAATAGGCTGTGAATGGCCTTCTGCAAGATGCTGTTCGGCAACAACGGTTTCTGTCTTTCCGCCGGAAGTCACTTCAAGGGTTGCACCGATTATGTTATCCTCTCCGCTCATCATCTTTTCCTGACTGAACTTTGATCTGTCAAAATCTATGAACTTCACTTTCATGCCCTTAACATCGATCTCATCGCCCTTTTTGAATTCCACTATATCATCTTCAGTAAATGGGCTTCCCACTTCGAGAGACATCGGAGAAATATAAATATCCTTTACCCCAAGATTTGCAATATCGGGATTCTTCATGATGCCATCCGAATATTCGCTGTAGAACATTACGGGTTGCAGCAGATAGCCCTTTCCGTCCTTTTCCACAACTACATTAAAATGATACTTCTCATCGCTTTCACCCTTAATTGGAGTTGCCCCCTTGTAAGTAAGCGTATATCCGAGTGCATTCTTAGGTTCATCAATGGGAAGTGACAGATTTTCTTCCACTGAATACTTAGACGATCCGATAATGCCGAGGAAGAGTACCATGATCCCGAGGTGTGCAATGTAAGGACCTGCTTTGATCGAATTGTGTGTGATCAGTTTCAGTATAAGCTGAAGATTGATCGCAAAAGCAAAGATCGAAGCTGCAGCAAGCACAAGGATCAGTATATCTCTCACTGCAAAAATTGCCAGAGCAGCTGCTACGACCACTGTGATGATCAGCGGAAAGTAAAGGCTCTTCAGGAACCGTGAGCTTTCCGTATGCTTCCATGCAAGCAGTATGCTTATGCCGTTGACTGCGGCAATGATTATTGCAAGCGGAAGATTCATCTTGTTATAGAAAGCAATGTCAACCGTGCCTTTGGAAAGTATCGGCCAGCTTGTTCCGACTCCGATCACTAGTGCGCTTGCGCACAGAGTTACAGCGCCTACAAACAGTGCCGACTCCCGCGAAAGAAGTTCAGAAGTTTCCTTTGCAGGGGATCTCAGACTTTTGTGTCTGTAAAGGACAAGGCCGAGTCCGAGCAGAAGATAAGATCCGAGGAATACGATCAGAAACATATACACTTCCTGCCCCGGATCAACAAAGGAGTGAACGGAAGCATCTCCAAGGATGCCGCTTCTGGTCAGGAATGTTGAATAAAGTACAAGTATGAATCCAAGTATGCAGAGAATAAGACTGGTCTTTTTGAATTTTCCCGTCTTCTCTTCAGCCACGAGAGTGTGAATTGCAGCTATTATGATTATCCACGGAACAAAGGATGAATTTTCAACAGGATCCCATCCCCAGTAACCGCCCCAGCCAAGAACGCCGTACGCCCAGAATCCGCCGAGCATAATTCCAACGCCGAGCACCATGCCTGCAAACAAAGTCCAGGGAAGTGCAAGCTTCATCCATCTGTCATACCGGTTCTTTACGAGCGCCGCAACTGCAATACAGAATGGTGCTGCCAGCGACGAGAACCCCGCAAACAGCACAGGCGGATGTATCGTCATCCAAAAATTCTGTAGAAGCGGATTCAATCCCCTGCCGTCTTCGGGAATGTAGCCGAACTGAACATCTCCCGGGAACGACTCCCACACCTTAAGGTACGGCGATTTGATCACAAGAGTGAACAGGAGCATTGTCTGTATCGATGCGAATATTGCCATTACAACAGGTTCGTACAGATCCCTGTTACCCGTGTGATTGCTAAGCACGTACTGCCTGTCCCTTGCGATCAGGAATGAAAGGAGGAAAATCCCGAGTACAGCCATCATGAATGCCCACAGATGGAAGCTGCCTTCCTGTCCTGCATAGAATGTAGACATCAGCAGGTTGAAGGGAAGGTCGCGGGAGCTGTAGCTCCATACATAGGTATAGTCAAACTGATGTGTGATTATCAGGTAAAGCAGAAATGCCGAAGATGAGATCGTCATAATGACGGACAAGTGGAAGAATCCCCTTGCCGCCTTCAGAGCTTTCTCATTGCCCTTGCTGACAATTATGTACAAAATTGTCGAGATAAGGCATGCGGCGAAAGCTATGTAAACAAAAGCGTAACCCATGACTAGATTGTTTATTGTTAAACTTGCGATCCGGTTATTCCGGAATCGGCTTGCCCATTGAAATGTAGATGTCCTCTATCTGCTTCTTATTGGTCATCGCTTCATCATTTTTCGGATCAATCTCGAGGATCCTTCTGTACCTTTGCAGGGCAGGCTTGTACTTGTCTTTTGGCGGAAGATCGGCTTCAAACATCAGGTAATTTGCCGCTGCCATTTGTTTCTCGATGCATGCAGACTTATCACCTGCGGCTCCGGTCTTTCTGAATTTCGCATCGGCCTCGTCAGCTTCCTTTGTGAGCTTGATCACCTTTTCATCGTTCCAGCCCTCGCCCTTTTTTGAATCGTCCTCAGTGCTTCCGCTTGTATGCGGATTGCCGGACTTAAGGGACCTGTGTATTGAATCATCGGGCATTTCCTGCTGGTTTTGCTGTGATGAGCTTTGCTGTTTGTTCTGATTCTTGCTCAACAGCTCCGGCGGAACTTCCTTGGCGCAGGATGCCAGAAATAAAGCCGCCGTCATTGATATTGCGATTCTTATTGCTTTGTAATGCATTTATTGTGCCTTTTATTTATTTAAAGTCAATTTTCATGCCGCAAAATCTGCAATTCTGTCAGAATTTTGAGCGTGTTTGCCGGCCGGTGAAATTATTCCCCACTTTAACTATAGAATTTCTCCACACTCATTACAGGATCTTCCGGATCACTCCCTTTTCATAACAGCTTCGAGGAGATAGTTCTCCTGTGACATCAGTTCAGACATTTTCAGATCCCAGACAAGTTTTCTGCCTGTCTGAGAGGTCGCATTGGATGATATAACGTCAAACGGCGCATCAAGCTCAAACAAAAACTTTCCTTCGGAAAAAAGTCCGGCCAGGCCGGCCATCATCTGTTTACTTGCCGAATCTCCCATTCCCGACATTGAAGTGTCTGTGTTTTCGTACAAATACCTGAAAACATAATTTCCGTCATCGCTTTCAAAAGTAACCTTTGAAGGATTCTCCTCAAAATCACTGTTAACCTTGTTCATTGACTGGCCTATTTTCTCCACATTGTTGAATGAGTATTTAACGAACACGATGTTTGAAGAATCCGGCTGAATTTCATTGTATGTATCAATGAGGGTTACTCCATCTGTAGAGTTGAACTGCTCCCTGAGTTTATTAAGGTCTGAAGTTACATTATACATGGAGTCCATAACCCCGGCCATTGAGCCTGTGGAATCAAACATCACTGCAAACGTTCCGAGCGTGGTGTAAAATTCCCTGTGAAATATCATCTTCAGCTCTTCTGTACCGGAGCCGTCAGGCTCAAGTTTTACGCGCCTTTCAACCGAGATACATGAGCTGAACAGCAAAGCAATCAAAGCCGCTGCCGCGATGGTCAGATAACAGCAATTCCTGGGATTCTGTATGTTCATACAAGCCTCAATAATTGGGATAAAGTGAGTTTTAATTTAAGCAAATAATTCAAATATTAAGATACACTTAAGCAGGAAGTAAACTTTATCGGCCCGAACTGCTGTTGCACACGGGAGGCATTCCGCCTCATTTTTAACTCATATTGAAAGGATCCCGAATAATAATGATCGTAACCCTCGCTTTGCTCTTTTCCGGCTTATACTGGTCGCTACTCGGAAACCATATTGTTCATGAAGTGAAGAGCAATCAGAAGATCCACTCGGCAATTACGTTCGCTGAGGATACATATTATTCTCTGACGGGAATGCAGGCACAGAGAGAGGAAGATTCCGCTATTGTAAAGATGCAGAACCTGTATGATGTAAAGAGCTATACTCTCAGATTCTCATTTGATATCCCCAAGAAGATGATCTATGGAAACACCGTGATAAAGGCCGAAGTGCTGTCCGATACGCTGAGCAGGATCATGGTGAATTTCACCAATGACCTTAAGGTGAAGAAGGTACTGCTCGGAGGAAATCCTGCCAAATATGAACATGTGAATGACTACATATCCGTTGAAACCGGCAATTCAGGACCGGGAAGCACAGAGATCGAGATCGAATATGAAGGTGCCCCGAGAAATCAGGGATTTGATTCATTCAGCTTCAAGGAGTTTGATGATGAACCTGCGATCTATACCTTAAGCGAGCCGACCTATGCACCAACATGGTGGCCCTGCAAAGACCTTGTGACCGACAAGGCAGAAGCCGATATTTACATTACCGTTCCGAAGCCGCTAACGGCAGTGTCGAACGGGCTTCTGCAGGATGTTAAAGACGAAGCAAACGGAGAGAGGACATTTTACTGGAAGGTCACATATCCTATCACAACATACTTAGTGTCGCTTGCCATAGGAAAATATGACAAATGGTCGGAAACATATACTTCTCTTGACGGTTCTGTCAGAATGCCGGTGGATTATTACACATATCCTTCTTACACCGATAACGCAAAATATGACTGGCGGAATACTGTGGATATGATCGGATTTCTGTCGGAAACGTTTGGAGAGTATCCGTTCATAAATGAGAAATACGGCATGGCAATGTTCGGCTGGATCTCCGGCGCAATGGAGCATCAGACAATTTCCAGCATGGGATACAGGCTTATCACGGGCGACGGCAGGTATGAATCCATTGTAATGCATGAGCTTGCGCATCAGTGGTTCGGAGATGCGGTCTCGCCTGCAACATGGAGAGACATCTGGCTTAATGAAGGATTTGCAACTTATTGTGAATCCTTGTGGATCGAGCACACAAAAGGAAGGCAAGCCTATCTTGAGAGCATTGCAAAGGAAGGCCGCGGGAATTTTCCGACAACAGTTTACAATCCGGAGGGATTCATTTTCGGCAGGACCGTTTACAACAAGGGTGCATTTGTACTGCACATGCTCAGAGGAGAGGTCGGTGACGAGACTTTTTTCAGGATCATCAGAACTTACTATGAGCGTTTTAAGTACGGAGCCGCAACGACCACGGAGTTTGAAAATGTATGCGAAGAAGTCTCGGGCAGGAACCTCCGCACATTCTTTGATCAGTGGGTTTATTCGGGGAAAGGAAAACCATCATTTGAGTATGAATGGAGCACAGCTCAATCCGGTTCATATTACAAGACAAAGCTTTTGCTTAAGCAGCTGCAGTCTGACAGGGAAGTTTACGCTGTACCGTTAACGATAACTCTTTCATCGGGATCCGCCACAGAAGACTTCAGGATTGAGATGAATTCCCGTGAAGGATCATACGAATTTGAGACCGGGTTCTTGCCAGAAACATTGGAAATTGACCGTGAGGGATGGGTAATGAAGGACCTCAGAAAGAAAGACTGAATTGAAATTTTTTGTAATCAACAGACTGAAATGAGTTTTCTGAAAGCCGCACTTGCTGTCATAATATTTGCCGTAATTGTAAGGTGCGCGGAAGCGGCCGATGCGGAAGTGATAATCAAGCTTAAGAAGGAATCTCCTGCCGGGCTTCTGACTTCCCTGAAGAACAATTCCTCAAAATCGGGCAACAGCTCATTTGCAAGGACCTGCAGGGAATTGAATGTGATAAGAACCGGCCAGCTCTTTTCCCAACAATTGCTCGCAAGGTTTGATTCTCCTGCATTCCGTGAAGCCGGACTTGAAAGAATTTTCTTTGCAAGGATCAGCGAATCAAATGCAGAGCAATTACTGCTGAAGCTTGGAGACAATGAGCATGTTGAATATATACAGATGAACGGAGTTATGCGTCTTGACGCCGCAGACAGGAATCTTTTACCGAACGATCCTCTCTATCCTCAGCAGACATACCTCGAGCAGGCAGGTCTGCCTTTTGTATGGGATGTGACGCTTGGTGACTCTGCGGTACTGATCGGCGTTATAGATTCCGGGTTGGATTTTGACCATCCTGATCTTCAGACGAGTTACAAGATAAACTATGGAGAATACGGAAACGGAAAGCAGTCAAACGGAATAGACGATGATGCAAACGGATTTGTTGATGACTGGCGCGGTTGGGACTTCACAGATGAACCGTTTACGGGAGATCCGAGAAGGGGAGATTATCTTGATCCTGACAATGACCCGAGCGACGATAATTTCCAGTCACACGGCACGGCGGTAACCGGAATCATCAATGCGACTTTCAGCAACGGCATCGGCATATCATCAGTAGCGCCGGACTGCAAAGTACTTGTCATGAGAGCGTTTGATGCGCAGGGCTTCGGCGAAGAAGATGATGTGGCGAATGCAATTCTTTACGGTGTGTCTATGGGAGTGCGAGTCTTCAATTTCAGTTTCGGTGATTACATATTCAGCAATCTCCTTAAAGACATCGTCCGCTTTGCACACAACTCGAATGCAGTCATTGTATGTTCAGCCGGAAATGACGCCACAGACAGGCTCCACTATCCTTCCGCATATGATGAAGTGATCTCTGTTGCCGCGGCGGATCAGGCAGGCAGCAAGGCAGGCTTTTCTTCATTCGGTGAGACGGTTGATCTTTACGCAACGGGCCTGCAGAATCTGACAACAGTACGGATGGGAAAAGGCAGTTCACAATACGGAGGAGATTACGACAAACTGAACGGAACGTCCTTCGCCGCTCCGGTTGTGGCCGGAACCGCAGCGTTGCTGCTTTCAAGGAACGGCGGACTCAGCAATGAGGAAGTAAGGGGCATCCTGGTATCAACAACAAACCTTATGCCCGGACAAACGGGCTGGGATCATCTTCGCGCATCAGGAAGGTTAAGCGCGATCAATGCAATCAACAACAGCAACAACCCTTCCGTTGTAAGAATACATCATCCGTTTCAGGACCTTACCGCCTCCGGCGGTTCTGTTCCGCTTGTGATCTCCGCGGCTTCGCCGCTCTTCGTCTCCTACTCACTTTACTATGCAAAGGGCCAGAACCCGTCTCAGTGGATCCCGCTGAAAGAGAACATCGCCTCACAGGTTCTTCAGGACACCGTCATGCTATGGAACATGTCTCAGCTTCCCGACACTTCATACACGCTCAGGCTCGCCATCAACAGCAATTCCGGCAGAACCATTGAGCACAGGATGATAATCTTCAAGGACAGCCTGCCGCCGGTCATAACTGACATTGCATTCGGCAAGGTGCTCGACAAGAACAACTACTCCCAGCTTATAATTTTCGGCACAAACAAACGCACACTCGGCAAGATACATTACAGGAGAAAGAATGTGAGCGAGCCGTACCAGTATGTGCTTGCGGATGTAGGCACTCCCAATCTCGGATTCATTACGAGCGGGCACATAGCGGCGCTGAGCGGCAGGGCCCTGCAGGCAAACACTGAGTATGAATTCTATATTGAAGCGGTGTCGCTGAACGGCAAGTCAACCACTTTCTCTGATCCTCAGTTTGTTTTCACAACAGGCGACTACATTAACAGCTACGGATATTCCAAACAGCCGTATTCGCTCTCTTATTCGCAGGCGGCTGTGACTCCGGCAGACATCAACGGTAACGGCAAGCCGGACCTATTTCTGAATGACATTAGTGACAACCTCAGACTGAATGTGTATGAGTACAACGCCGGTTCGTTTTCCAGAATATCGTCTGACAACTGGCCCGAGTTCAGGATAGCAAGGGACATAGGAGACGTTGACGGTGACGGAAAACTTGATCTGCTGATGTCGAGGGAAAGAAACGGATTTCTCTATGAAGCTCCGGGCGCGGGAGAGCTTCCCGTGCAGCTTGTCTGGGGTGATTCATCATCAGGCAATTTCTGGTCATCCAGGATAGCCGATACAGACGGTGACGGGCAGAAGGAGATACTCGGGTTCGGCAAAGATGGTTTGAGAATTCTCGAAAGCAGTTCCGGAAATCTGAATCAGATCGCGGTTCTTCCTATGTACGGAAATGATTCAACCGCTACATCTCAGAATACACTTGTAGAAGACCTTAACGGCGACGGCAGGAATGAGATCGTGTATGTGAATGATTTTCAGTCGTCAACAACCTTTCAGCAGGAGACGGCGGTGAATGTAATGACCAGCACGGGGAACAATTCTTATGCAAGGGTGTTTCTTGACACACTGCAGAGATTTGTAAAGAGCGACAATGTGACCGCGGGAGATTTTGACGGTGACGGCAGAAAGGAGTTTGCAGTGGGTTCGGTGAGCTTCAACACAGACATAGTTCAGTATTACAGCGTCGTCATCTACAGGGCCGGCGCGCAGAACACATACTCAGTGCTTGATGCAGTGGATATTTACAACTACAAGTCATACACCGAAACATCAACCAAGGCCGCTGACACTGACAACGACGGCACCGACGAACTGCTTGTAAACACAGGCACGCAGTATTACATACTCCGGTATTCCTCAGTTGAAGGAAGGTTCGTTCCCCGGTATTATCTTGACGATGTCAACACATTCAATCAGATAGTTTATGATTTCAACGGTAACGGGGTGAAGGAACTTGGCCTGAACACAGTTGACGACACACTGCTGTTCTTCGAGAAGGATGTTTCGTTCATGGGCCCGGCAACTCCGCTCGGACTCAAAGGTTACAGCATTGATTCAAACATCACAAGAGTTGATTTCAACAGCGTGGCCGGAGCAGACAAGTACATGATCTACAGAAGCGACAGCACAATGAACTTCACTCTTCTTGATTCTTCTCTGCAGAACAGCTACGAAGATGGTTTGGTGGCCAACCGCAAACTTTACTACTATAAAGTCACTGCCGTGGACAATGAAAGTTCCGTAAGAGAAGGCCTGCCCACTCAGCCGCTGGGAATATTTGTACACAACAAGCCGAGGCTTGTCTCAGCGGTTTTTGAAGACGGCGGATTCATTACACTTAAGATAAGCGAAAAGATATCGCCTCTCATTCCGAATCTCAGTTCATTCACAATTTCTCAGATCGGCAACCCGAAGAACGCCGCCATAAAGAATGACTATGAGTACATGCTCACGCTCGACAGCATTCCCGCAAACGGCATATACTTCATAAAGACAAGCGGAGTGGCTGACAGATACAATTCACCGGTTGACACAAACACCGTTTCGTTCACCGTAAGCGTAATTGACGAGCCGAAGTTTTACATCACCCGTCTCGAACTTCAGCAGGGCAACAGTCTCAAGGTCAGTTTCAATCTTGATGTTGATGAAGCCTCAGCGGAGAACAGGAGCAATTACAAGTTTGAGCCGTTCGACATTTCCGTAACCTCAGCTGAAGTTGACAATTCAGACCGCAAGGTTGTTTACGTAGGACTGCAGAGCAATGCCGCAATAGGAGCGACGGGAAAGAATTACGTGCTGAAGGCTTTCAACATACTTTCATCAGACGGCATAAGGATAGTAGATGGTTCGGGGAGTTCATTCGGACTCATCTTCAATAAGGAGAACCTGGACGACATGTATGTTTACCCCAATCCGTACAGCATTGCATCAAATCAGGACTACATCACGTTCGCCAATATCACGCGGGTAGCCGAGGTGGACATTTATGACCTTAACGGAAGATTCATCATCACAGTGACGGAGACCGACGGAAACGGCGGGGTGGAATGGAATCTCAGAGATCAGAACGGAGAGATGATCTCAACAGGCGTTTACATATACCGCGCAACAGGCAAGAACACATCGGGCCAGGAAGTTGAAGAAAAGATCGGAAAGTTTGCGGTAGTAAGATGATGTTGCTGCAGTTTCAGCGAAACAGTCTTTGAAGCATAATGAAAAAGGCATCCGGCCGGTCGGCGGGATGCCTTCTTTGTTTCTGAAACTGAAATGATTACTTGTTTACATGTGCGGCGAGATCCTTGCCCGGCTTGAATCTTACGACCTTCTTTGCAGCGATCTTGATTTCTTTTCCGGTCTGAGGATTTCTTCCGATCCTTGCCTTTCTGTTTGATACAGAGAACGTACCGAATCCTACAAGCGAAAGCCTTCCGGCCTTTTTCTTAAGTGTTTTTCTTACTGCGTCAACAACAGATTCCAGCGCTGCCTTTGCCTGAACTTTTGTGATATTGGCATCGCCGGCAATTTTGGCAATCAGTTCTTCTTTGTTCATAACAGATGGTTTTAGTTTGTTTGAATTTTTCTTCATGCAAAAATAGTCTTACCTTAACATAAAAACAATCTTTTAAAAACAATATACCGGGCTGAAAGCTTTGTCAGCATTGAGTTTGAAGGTGGTATGACCGGTGATTAAGTTGATGCCGGCAACGGTCATCCTTCATTAACAAACAAACTCATTTATCTGCCGGGGGCGGTGTTCCGTTTCCTCCGTCATACACCATCTTCCACTTTCCGTGTTCATTTTTCTTCCAGATGGTAATGTAATTGCCGTAAAAAACCGTATCCGGCAGGACAAACTTCCAGTTGCCCCATGTATAGCCAAGGTCTCCCGATGAGGAAACATGCGCTTCCACGGGCTCCCAAGTGAGAGTTTTTGCGCCTGGCCTGTCTTTATGGGCCTCATCAAAGGCCTTCTTGCTTGTTATGGGATGGCTTCCTTCGGTCATTTTTACAAAGTTCTTGTCGGCATACTTGCTCAACGCCCTGTAAAAGCCGATCTTTGCTGCAAGATCAGACATTGCCCTGTCGGCTTTCATGATCTGCTCCCTTTCTTCAGGTGCATCGTACACACCTGATGAGGAACAAGATAAAAGCAGTGCGGACATTAAGATCATTGCTGAGATGTTGAGGATTTTAAGCATGGCTTTTTCCGGTTTAGACAACCGGCGGCGGCCTTTGTGACAAAACTCTACGGCCGGATATAGTTCTTCACTTCCCTGCCAATGCTCATGAGTTCACCGGTATTGGATTCAAGCAGTAGACCGCTCTCTTTGTTGATGATGTTTGCCGGAACGCCCTCCCATTGCACCGGGTCTGTTACAAATTCTTTTCTGAACAGCGACCGTGAGAGATCGCGGATAACAAAATAGTTTGCAGCAGTGTGCGGATTCGAGCTTGAGCTGTCTGCGTTGCTGATGAAGAAAGAAATTGTCCTGTAAAGCGTTTTGTCAGCCATAGCAAGTTCCACTAGCTTTGCACGGTATTCAAGATCTGTTGACGAGAGTTCCGGAAAGAGCTTATAATCCTCAAAGTGCTGTCCTTCATGCGCAAGGTAGCTGACAAGGAAGTTTTCGCTTTCAAGATCGTAAGCATCTTTTACGCAGAAGATCGCTTCCTTAGTTGCCCATCCGCCGGGATAATACTTGCCGAGTGTGGCATATTCCTCCCAGCCAAGTGTGACAAAGTCAGTCATGAAAACAACCTTCGGGCTGATGTCCCTTCCGTTCAGCGAAAAGTGATATGCCGTATCGCTTTGGTTTTTCCAGATAAGCAGGTCATAGAATTTTCCTGTCATCCCGAAACCTGTTGTGTGCATGCCGTTCTCATTCACATACTTCTTTACAAATGCATCGAGTTCATCACTGCTCAGAGTGCTGTCGCTCCTGAAGCCCGCCGCATACATTGTATTGAAGAACCTTGTGAGCCTCAGCTTCAGATCACTGCCGTCAGCGTCTCCGCCGAAGAATGCATTTCTCCAGTAATCCCTGTAGATCAACAGCAGGTCTGACACCGGTGAGTTCTTCTGCAGCAGGAATTCACTTTGATCCCTGTCACCTCCAAACCTTTTCATGAACTCATCCCTGATATCCTCTTTCAATGAGACCCCTTCAGATGAGACTAACTTCAGGGCTTCCGGGATGTTCCCGTCCAGTGTATATGAGTAGAACTTTCTGCTTTCAGCTGACTCTGTTTCCTGAGATAGCGCATCGTCCGTCTGCTGCAGCAGGAGTGTTAATGCGGCCATTATGATAATTTTATTCATGCGGGAAATATACGGATCATAAGTCAGATGGATTCACATTTACCGGAAACGGAAAAAGGATAAATGCTGAGGCAATACATCATCAGTCAATTTCGGAATGCAATGCATTGTCAAGGATCTTCTTCACCTGTTTCCATTCCGGCATGAACCGGTCCATCAGCAAATAAAATCTTTTTGTATGATTTCTTTCAAGAAGATGAACCATTTCATGAACAACAATATACTCGAGGCATTCGACAGGCTTTCCGGCGAGTTCAAGGTTCAGCCAGATGCGCTGTGCCCTCACGTTGCACGTACCCCATCGTGTCTTCATTTTCTTAATACCGTAAGCGAGTACCTTCACATTCATCACCGGCTCCCATTTGCCGATCAGGCCCGGGATTAGCTTGTTCAGTTCACGCCGGAAGAGCCGTTCCACAGAGAGTCTTCTGCTTTCGGATGAAACAAGTGAAGAAACATGAATCTCAAGCGCTTCGTGATGCAACACGGCGGCTCCCGACCTCATGTCCTGCCTCAGCACAAGCCGATAGTTTTTTCCCAAGAGATCGTGCACTTCCCCATCAATGAATTTCTTGATAGGCTGAACCGGCCTTTGAAGAATCTTCTCGCGGTGTTTTCTTATCCATTCAGCTTTTGCGGAAGCAAATCTGAGAATCACGCTGATATCCGTTCTCAGAGGCGCGGTGATCCTGACACGCCCGTCAGGAGGCAGTATGCTTATGCTGATGTTGCGGACGCTCTTCAGGATCAGTTCGGCACTTATTCCGCTGAAGAAGACCATTTGCCTTCTTATTATCTTCTTTGGACCCGGCCTGAAAATGAACTCTCTCAGCCTGAATGTCATTTCAATTGTTTTTGTATTTAATGATTACCGGATTTTGCATACCTGCGATTGCAATATTTGACTATTTTGTTTCTTAAACAATCACATTCATTTCTTTGACATTCAGAAGCCCGAACAGGATATCTGCACTGCTGATCCTCCTTTCGTTAATGACTGCAACCATTGGCAATGCCGGGAGCATTGACAGCGGACTTGTTGCATTCTATCCTTTCAACGGCAACGCAAATGACGAGAGCGGCAACGGCAATCACGGAGTCAATTACGGAGCAGTTCTTACAACTGACAGGTTCGGGCTTCCCGCAAGGGCGCTATACTTCAACAGGAGCTATGTGGAAGTGGCGAATTCTCCGAGTCTGCAATCGCCTGTGAACTCCATGACCATTGCTTTCTGGATCAGCATAACACAATGGGACCAGAGTAATGCAGGATTCTTTTCAAAATCAAACAGTTCGTCATACGGCCAGTACGGCTCGCTTGCTCACAACAATCCGTATGTGCAGTTTGACATTGGCGGTCAGTATGTGCGGATCCCAAGATACTTCGCCCTGAATACATGGTACTTTCTCTGCTTCAGGTGGGACGGGCAGAATGTGAAGTTTTATCTTAACGAAATTCTGTTTGACTCAGTCAATTTTTCGGGTGCGGTTAGTCCTGACAGCAACCCTCTGATCCTCGGCAAGCATACTCCGGGAACAGTCCGCTATCTGAACGGAAAACTTGATGACGTTCGGATATACAATCGGGCGCTGGCGGAGAGCGAGATTCTGCGGCTTTACAATGAAGGCAGTCTTGACATAAAGGTAGTGCCGCAGGGATTTTACGATCCTGTTACGCAAACTGCACGAATGAAGGACACGGTCAGAGTATATCTGTGCAATCCCTATCAGCCGTTTACTGCTGTGGATTCATCAAAGGCGCTGATTGATTCAGTGACTCTGCAGGGCAATTTCAGAACAAGGGTGAGTCCGGGTTTATATTACATTGTTGTGCGGCACAGAAATTCCATTGAAACATGGAGCAGTGTTCCTGTCTATATTGAAGCGGTTGCAAAGAGCTATGATTTCACGCTTTTTGCATCGCAGGCATTCGGAAACAATCTTGTGCTCAACGGCAACAACTATTGCATATACAGCGGTGATGCAGACCAGGACGGTATTGTGGATGCGACGGACAACAGCATTATAGACAACGATGCATCAAACTATGCAAACGGATATCTCGCAAGTGACATTACCGGAGACCGGACTGTTGACGGATCAGATTATACTATGGCAGAAAATAATGCCGCTTCGTTTGTAAGCGCTGTAACGCCTGGCACATACCAGCCGCCGTGCAATCTCACATGTGCAAGGATGATAACGTGGTCGGGATTTACATGGTGCATAATGACATCAAACGGAACGAAGTGCAATCCCGGTCCAAATTACTATTCTTCCTCGGCGAACAATGTGTTTGTAGATTCAGCCGGCCGTCTGCATATTACGATCACAAAGAGCGGGGGCAAGTTCTACTGTTCTGCGATGTTCACTACGCAAACAGTCGGATACGGCACATATAAATTTTTTGTATCAAGCAGGGTCAACAATCTTGACAGGAACTCTGTGGTTGGATTGTTCACTTGGAATGACAAGAATTGTGTCACGAATGCGAACAGCGAGCTTGATATTGAATTTACACGCTGGGGATATGCAAAAGACTCAAATGTAATAAATTATTCTGTTCAGCCAACGAACGCCGGACAGGAAACCGAGCGGTTTAAGACGGCACCGATGACCTACACAGGCAATAGCACTCTTCACATGTTTTCTTGGATGCCATCTCTGGTGAGCTTTTCCAGTTATAAGAATCACAATTACCCTCCTGTTCCCGCAGATCTGATCTCTTCCTGGTCTTTTTCCAACACTAATCCTCCTAAGAGCAAGGAAGAGTGCGAATCTGAGCCCATAGTGATTCCCGCGCCGGAGGGCGGCACGCATCTCAATATGAATCTCTGGCTTGATCACGGGAGATATCCGACGGACAATAACGAAGTTGAGGTAGTGCTTGACAGTGTCTCGTTCACTCCGCTGTCCGCGCAGGAGTGATCAGCAGATAGAAATTCATTCATCCTGGTTGCGCACCGGGACGAAGAAGTGCTACAATTGACCGTTACATTCCCCTGAAAAATCTTCGTAATTGCGGAACATTCATCGTAATTCACGCAGAGGCGCGGAGAAATCATGAAAAAGTGATTGAATCACTCCCGCAAATAATAATTGAGTTTCACGCAGAGGCGCAAAGGCACTCAGTGAAAAGGATTGAATGGAAAATTGGCGGAGATCAGAGTGTTGTTCACGCAGAGGAGCAGAGTAACCATGAAAA
>CAZTQR010000007.1:0-22591 GCA_964615795.1 uncultured Ignavibacteriaceae bacterium | reverse complement strand
AAATTGGCGGAGATCAGAGTGTTGTTCACGCAGAGGAGCAGAGTAACCATGAAAAAGTGATTGAATCACTCCCGCAAATAATAATTGAGTTTCACGCAGAGGCGCAAAGGCACTCAGTGAAAAGGATTGAATGGAAATTTGGCGAAGATCAGAGTGTTGTTCACGCAGAGGAGCAAAGGCACTGAGTGAAAAGGATTGAAAGGAAATTTGGTGGAGATCAGAGTGTTGTTCACGCAGAGGAGCGGAGTAACCATGAAAAGTGATTGAATCACTCCCGCATAGAATAATTGAGTTTCACGCGGAGGCGCAAAGCCACTCAGTGAAAAGGATTGAATGGAAATTTGGCGGAGATCAGAGTGTTGTTCACGCAGAGGCGCAGAGTGACCATGAAAAGTGATTGAATCACTCCCGCATAGAATAATTGATTTTCACGCAGAGGCGCAAAGGCACCGAGTGAAAAGGATTGAATGGAAAATTGGCGAAGATCAAAGTGTTGTTCACGCAGAGGCGCAAAGGCACTCAGTGAAAAGGATTGAATGGAAATTTGGCGGAGATCAGAGTGTTGTTCACGCAGAGGCGCAAAGGCAAGGAGGTGAATAAGAACAATTGGATCTTTGGCTGAGAGAAAAATACTGTTCATACAATGGCGCGGAGCATGAACGGCTCCGGACATGCCGAAATAATTTCATTTGACCAAAGCCATGCGGCGGGTTTCGGAATATTCTACGGCCGTCAGACTGTAAAGGTAAATTCCGCTGGCAAGTCCGCGGGCGTCAAATGTTTTTACATGTCTTCCCGGACTAAGATACTCATCGGCCAGCACAGCCACTTCCCTTCCGGACAGATCATAGATCTTGAGAGATACTCTTACGGTTTGAGCAACTTCAAAATGAATTGCAGTTGATGGATTAAACGGATTCGGATAATTTCCGATAAGCCGCGTTGCTGAAGGCAATTCACTTCCCTGCGGATTCAGACCCGTTGTTATCCATTGATTGTACAGTACCTGAAGTGAATCGATAGGCTCCCTTCCAAAAGGTGCATTCAGAACTCTGAGATTGAGATAGAGCGTGCCAAGGGTATCGCCCGGCCTTGCCACTCTGATGAATGCTGATTTCGAAGACGTGTTCCAGCTTGCGCATCTTGTGTCTGCACCGATCACATTTGCTCCCTGAAGCGCCGCCATCAGCTTGTCGGCAAGTGTACCGCTCTGCCTCAGAAACCTCGCTCGCATTGAATCGAGAATCGGTTGTCCGCTGAGTATATTGCCCTGTATCGCATACGTTGGTCCGAGGATGTGATTCTTGTAATCAAGGCAGTTCACGCCCGTGTAGCCCGCACTTCTTCCGCCTCCGAACAGGTCAACAATCCCGTATTGTCTGATCGTTGGATTCCCGCCAGCATCCCGTGCAGTCACCGAATCAATTATCTCCTGCGGCGGCAGACGTCTGTCCATTAACTGCCGAGCGTAATTCTGATTGTTCGGATTCCACGATGCCTGAGTGTGAACCACTCCCCAACCCGGATGTACGTCGGTAAGTATTGTGCAGTCATTTACACATGATGCTCCCGCACTTCCCACTTCCCCCGTAACAGGATCAACTGCACAGATGGAGAATGTATCCTGAGCAAACGAAGGCATTGAATTAAATGCCAGCACAACGATGATCAAGTATTTTAGAATGCTATTCATGAGTAGTTTGATTAATTGTTTTCTGACAAAGGTTCAAACAGCAAATATCTTCATAACCTCTTTTGCAATTCTTTTTCCGAACATGTGATTGGTATCTGCGTCAAAGTGCAGTCCGTCGGTATCTCCTGCCCGTGCAAACTCATTGCTGTCAATGAACAGGCATCCGAATCTTTCGCATACGGTTTTGTAAAGTGCGGGAAGCTTCAGCGACTCCTCCCGGCCGCGGCTGTACATTATGTCCATGAAATCTGAAAGCTTTCTCATCACAGGCGGAGCTATCACAAGTATCCCGGGGCATTTCTCATCCGGAGAACTGGCGCTGAAGTAAATCCTGCGAAGAACTGCAAACAGTCCGGCGGCAGAGTCTTCCGCCGTTTTGTTCAGGCAACTGTTAAGATCGTTTATACCGAGCATCACAATAACAAGGTCCAGCGGCCTGTGCGTTTCAAGTATCATCGGAAGTGATTCCGCGCCGTTGCGGTAAGGAAGATGCGGCAGGTGCCAGCATGTTGTCCTTCCGCTCAGAGCCTCCGGGATCACTTCATATTCGCTACCGAGTTCTCTCTGCATAACGGTTGTCCATCTGTCTTCGTAATTATATCTCTTCCATGTTTCGGGATTGGAACCCCATGTAAGCGAATCGCCGTAAACCAGTATGTGTTTCATGTTTATTTTCGGACAAATTAAGTTTATTTTGCCGAAAATGAAAATCAGACTCTTCTTCTGAATGCCGTCTTACCGCACTTGTACAATAACTCTCTGCCGCATTTTCACTTTTGCATTCTTCATTTCCGCATTGATTCAGTTTACTGGCGACGAAGTCCGGGCACAGTCATTTGTGACAGGCAAGGTGATTGACGAAAGGAGTTTTCCGGTTCCTTATGCGAAGGTAATACTCAACGGCAAAGAAGTTACGGCCGATGTTACGGGAAGATTCCTTGTAAGCAACACCGGCATTCCTTACAATGTAATAGTGGCGGAGAGAAATACTTCAGCCGCTGTATTTTACAAAGACCTTACCGTCACAAATCCTGACCTTGTTCTGTTCGGCGATCCTGATCCGCGTAATTTCAGCAGGGCTGTTGTCAAGGTTGAGTTTCCTCCCCTCGCAGACACGTCTGAGGCCTATGTGAGTTTTATAAGCAGGGAGATGATCTACTGCAATACGGTTGTGGGACGCAGTGGCAAGGACAATGTCACGCTGACGGTTGATTTTCCTTTTGCTTACTCCAATGTTACAGGTGATGTTGTGATGATGAGGAAGAATCCTTCCGGTTATCAGTTCTTCAGAAAGAAGTCGGTCACCATCACACGCAATCCTGCCCGCAACAGGGTGATACTGCCCGCAAAGCCGGAATCATCTGCAGGTGTGAAATCAGTGAAGCTTTACAGCGGAATTGCAGACTATTATCAGGGAGAGATAAGCATGTCTCTTGACTTTCTGGACTATTCCAAAAATTCTCAGCTCACGATACTTGAAGTTGACGGAAAGAAACAGAAGAATGTGATAGAGCTTCCTTCCAAACTCCCAAATACTGTCAGACTGCGTGTTAATACATTTGCAGATACACGATCGGGAAGCAAGTTCAATTCCTACTATTATACATCTCCGGGACAGGACCTGAAAGTAACGGAAGAGTTTCTTCCTGAACTTGTTGTTCCGTCCGACGGATATCTTGGTGTGAATGCAACAACAGAATTCAGATACACAGTAGGTTCCGGCGCGGGCATCTATGTGCTTGAATTCAGAAGCAGGAATCCTGACATGAAGTACTTTGTGGTAACTAACGAAACGGCCGGAAGATTTTCACTGCTTTCCAGACAGGAGTTTACGAATTACGGTAATGTGACTTTCTCATGGCGAGTGAGAAAATATCTGACATTCTTCACTGTGGATGAATTCATACGTCCGAACATTTTCAAGAACGAGATAGGATATAAAGGAGTGCTCTACTCAAACGGAAGAAGCTTCAGGACGGGCTATTTCTGAGCATGTTCTCTCTTACGAAGCTCTTGTTGTTTCTCCAGCCCTTCCTGACCTTTACGAACAATTCAAGATAGACCTTCTTTCCGAGAAAGTGCTCGAGGCTCTTTCTTGCAAGCGCTCCTGTTTTCTTCAGACTGTCTCCCCTCTTTCCGATTATCACAGCCTTCTGTGATTCACGCTCCACGATGATCTCGGCATTGATGTAAACCAGCTTGTCGCTCCTTTCCGAAAATTCCTGTATGTGAACGAACACGCTGTAAGGGATCTCGTCATGATACTGCGAAAGGATCTTGTCGCGGATGATCTCCGCCGCGAAGAACTTCTCCGGCTTGTCGGTGAGTGTGTCCTCTTCGTAGAAGAATTCTCCTTCCGGAAGGAAGCTTACAAGCACCTGCTTAAGTCTGTCTGTGTTCTCTCCCTTTGCCGCAGAGACAGGAACGATCTCATTGAAACTGAATTCGTTTGAAATTCTTCCGGTCAGCGGAAGAAGATTTGCACGGGGCAGAAGGTCGCATTTATTGAGGGCAAGCACCTGCGGCTTCCCGGCAAGATTCTCTCCGAAAAATTCCTTTACAAATCTGATGTCTTCGATAGGATCCTTTGCCGCCGCATCAACTATCTGCAGGAGTACGTCGGCTTCTTCAAAGGAAGATGCGATCTCCGCTATCATGTACCTGTGCAGTTCATATTTCGGAGTCAGTACACCCGGAGTGTCGATGAATACGATCTGAAAATTGTCTTCGGTGAGTATTCCGCTTATGCGGTTTCGTGTGGTTTGCACTTTGCGGTTCACTACCGAGAGATTGAAGTTCAGAAGCGCATTCATCAGTGTGGACTTTCCGGCGTTCGGTTTTCCGAAGACGGTAACGTATCCCGCTTTTCTCACTCCAGAACTTTTATCTGCTCCTGTGTCCAAAGTATCATCTGAGGTTTATTCCTGAAACTTGTGATCTTTCCCGTCACTTCAACCTTTTTTCCGGCAAGCGATTTCAAATCGCCGAACCTGTCAAGGCTTCCTGAAAATATTGTGCATGAAAAAGTATTCTTCGGAAACTTCCGGTCGAAATTGAGATAAATAACTTTAGGTCCTTCGTAAACATCCGCAACCGTTCCGACTACCCTGAGAGAATCTCCTTCATGTGCCTTCGCATCCTTGCTTGTGATCTGCATCAGGCCGCTTCTGTCTTCGGCCTGCATACCCGTTGTGAGTTCGTCTCCTTTGCTTCCTGCATGCTCCTTTGCAGGACTTTTCAACTTTACTTCACTATTCTGCTTTGAGCAGGATGAGATAAAAATACAGACCAGCAATACCACTGTTGTCATGTACATGTTCATGTTCTCTTTGTTTGATTTTCATACGTTCAAAATCCATTTGCATTCATGCTTCGCCTTCACAACAGCTTATTACAATGTTCTTGCAAACAGGGCACTGGTAATGGCCGTGCACCCAAACGAACTGCACTTCGCATCCGCAGTTCGGGCAAATTGAAATTGAAGCGGCCTCTTTCTTCTCCCGCTTCTTTCCCGCAGTAACATTCTCTTCGCTTTTCCTGCGCGGATCACTTTCCTCCGGCATTGGTCTTTGCAGATTCAATAATGCTTCTGAAATCCGCTTCCAGGCCGGGTTTGAAGAGCAGCGCCTGCTCAAAATCAGCGGCCGCCTGCTGATACTGCCCCTGCTGAAAGTTGGCCAGGCCCCTTCCGACATACGCCGCCGCACGGTCGGTTATATTTTCAATGTAGAAGTTAAAGTCTGCAAGGGACTGATCCGCAGAGCCGATGAGAAGCTTTACAACTCCCCTCTGGTAATATGCTTCAAACAATGACGGATCAAGTGCGATGACCTTATCGAGATCGCTAACTGCTCTTGCATACTGCTTTGCCTTTCTGCTCGCCATCGCACGGTTCAGGTAAGCCGGTGCATACTCGGGATTGGAATTCACGGCATTTGTGAAGTCATTCACGGCTTCATTCAGCATGTTCTTCTCAACGTAAACCATACCCCGAAGATCGAGAGCTTCAGTAAACTGCGGCATTGTGGCAATTACTGAGGAGAGGTCGTTCATAGCATTGTCAAGGTCCTTCTGTCCGAAGTACCCCTTTGCCCTGTAGTATAATGCCGAGGGATTGCCCGGGTTACTCTCAAGATACTGAGATAGAAGATCAATGCCTTCCTGAAAATTTCCGCCGTTGATGTAAGCTGTACCCTGCTGAAGTTGTTGTTCGGGTTCCATCTGTGAGAAGCAGATGCCCGTTGCAAGGAAGATGAATAGTATTGCGACTGTGTGTCTTAGCA
Organism: uncultured Ignavibacteriaceae bacterium; assembly: GCA_964615795.1. GTDB lineage: Bacteria > Bacteroidota > Ignavibacteria > Tepidaquicellales > Tepidaquicellaceae > JADJAH01. Next base: position 16,615 of record CAZTQR010000007.1, on the reverse strand, counting down.
TGGAGTAAATTTGTGGGGGACCGGTTTCTGTCCCTTTGCAATTTAAGCTATTGAAGGAAAATTTGAAATGCCAGGTACGGTAATGTGGTTGAATCCGGAATTTCCATATGAAGACGAGAAGCACTTCCCGCCTGCACATCCGGCCACCTAACTTAAACCTATGGGGAAATTTCCGGCCGGAAAAAAATTCACCCTGCTCCCTCCCCTGTTCGGAGAGGGAACATGGCTATGAAACGATCATTAATAGTTGTCTATCTGAGCGCGCTGAAGTTTGCCGGAGTAGTCAATGTAAACAGCTTTCCATTCGGTGTAAAAGTCATACACCGTCCAGCCGCCTTCGCGGTGGCCGTTGCCGGTTTGCTTCACTCCGCCGAACGGCATGTGAGCTTCCGCGCCTATTGTTGCACCGTTTATGTAGGTGATGCCGGCTTTGATGTCTCTTATCGCGCGGCAAGCGGCGTTCACATCCTGAGTGAACACGCTTGAAGACAGCCCGTACTTGGTTCCGTTAAGAATATCAATTGCTTCCTCGAGGCTTTCGCATTTCATAACGGAGAGCACCGGGCCGAAGATCTCTTCCTGTTCAATGCGCATTCCGGGTTTAACATCGGTGAATATCGTCGGCTTGTAGAACCATCCCTTTGCAAGATCACCTTCGGTTGCAAACTCCCCGCCGCAAAGCAACGTTGCCTTGTCTTCGTTCTTTCCGATCTCAACATACTCATGAACAGAAGCCCTTTGCGATTCGCTTACGCACGGACCCACGTCAACATTGCTCTCGTTGCCGTAGCCGAGGCGCAGTTTCCCGGCTCTCTCCGCAAGCTTTGCAATGAAGTCATCGTGAATATCCTTATGCAGTATCAGTCTTGACGTAGCCGTGCATCTTTGCCCCGTAGTGCCGAACGCTCCCCAGAGAACCGCATCGAGTGCAAGTTCAAGGTTTGCATCGTTCATCACTATCTGCGCATTCTTACCGCCGAGTTCAAGAGAAACGCGCTTGAGGCTTCCTCCCGCAACTTCATTGATCCTCTTGCCCACGAGGGTTGATCCTGTGAATGAGATCAGGTCAACATCCGGATGCCCGATCATTGCTTCGCCCACTATCCTTCCCTTTCCGTGTACGATGTTTATTACTCCGGGGATGTAGTCTTTTCCGAGAACCTCCTTGATCGACTCGTCAATGATCTCCACGAGTGTCGCCGCTGTTTTCGGCGTCAGTTCCGCCGGTTTAAACACGCAGGTATTTCCGCAAACGAGGGCCGGAAACATTTTCCAGGTTGGAATTGCCATAGGGAAGTTCCACGGGGTGATGAATCCGCCCACTCCGATCGGGGCTCTGAAGCTCAGGTTGAGTTTGTCCGGAAGTTCGCTCGGAGCATTGTGTCCGAAAAGCCTTCTGCCCTCTGAGGCCGCGTAGTATGCAGTATCAATTCCTTCCTGCGTATCGCCTTTGGTTTCAGCGAGCACCTTTCCCATTTCGCGTGTCATTTCAAATGCTATCTCATCTTTTCTGTCGTTCATCTTATCTCCTACAAGCTTGAGAATGTCTCCGCGCTTGGGTGCAGGCACTAGGCGCCATTTTTCGAACGCCTTCTTAGCCGCCGCCACTGCTTCCTTCACATCTTCTTCATTGGATGACGGGAATATGCCGATAAGATCTTCATTCCATCTTGCCGGATTTCTGTTTTCGAAAGTATTTCCGCTCTTCGAATCCTTCCATTCGCCGTTAATAAGGTTCTTGAACTTCTCTGCCATTAATTATTCTCCTCGTTGATTTAAAGTTTGATGAAAATACTCATTCACCCGCACTATATAAATGGAGAATGCCGTCTGAAAGTCTGTGAAATCCCATTTGTCCTGTTGTTAGTTAAGGTGCGCTTTGCCTCTAATTAAGAGATCGGTTGCAGTTCTGGGAGGCATAAATTCGTGCTGTGCCGGCATCACAGTCAAGTCAGGAAATGTTTATGGATTGCTTTATGAAAATCCTGACTGTAGGTTTGTATTGGATATGCCGGGCAGAAACTAAGAAGCAGCAACAGAGAATTACATGCACCCGTTTGACTGAGGCAGATCCTGCAATTCAAAAGCCATTCAATGTGTGTGGATGATTACTTTTGGCAGATTTCATGCAGAAGTAATGTTTTAGTTCTACCGGATGCAAACCCGGTTACTCTTATGGTTCCTCTTGCATTGAACAGATAGATTATTTCTTGCCAGACCCTGCCTCGAACAGGACAAGTAGTCAGTTTCTTTCATCCCCGGCCTACTTTGTCAAATCCCAGACTCTGTGAAATTGAGCCTGCATAAAACGTATTCTTTCAAACCAGCTTTCAGAAACATCATTAACTTTAAATGCTATGAAATGGTCAATAGTTATTATCCGATTTGCTTTTGCATTTCAGATCGCATTCTCTGCGGGTGATTCAATTGCTCAGGGAAGGCAGTTCCCAATTCCAAAACCAATTACAGGCGCGGAGCAAAGTTATTTCAATTCCGGAACTCCGGAACCTGATATCAGCAGGGTTTATCACAATACTTATAAAGATCTCAGCTTGCCTGGCGCTTCGGTATCATACACAGTCCTTCCGGGCGTGTTTACAATTTATGATCTGCAGTCAAATGGAGTTGTTCAGCAGATCTGGCAGAATCCTCTTTCTCCTGCATTCATACATGCAGTAGTAATGTATTCCACAGTTCCGGGGTTTGCCACAAGAAGCTGTGCATATTTTTTCAGTTTGGATTACGGATTATCATGGAATTACATCACGGATGTTCCTTCCGGGAATTTCAGAAGCGGCTTTCCTTCCATAAGCGGATTTGTGAACGGCAATGCTGTCATTGCATGTCATGACAATTCGCAGTCAACAGTCTATTCAAATCTGTACTATGATATCATTCCTGGCGCCGGACTGTTTACAAGGCTAGTACCCGGAATTCCTGCTTCACAGGGTTTGCCAATATGGCCGATGGTTACCACTCTGCCGGATAATACTATATTCTTTGCGGCAAGTGTAAACGGTCTAATTGAGTCTTACACGAATAAAGCTACAAACATTTCCCCTCCGGGAATGTTTTCCGGTTATCAGCTCTACAATGGCGATCAGGCAGGTGGCTATGCCGTCGGTACTGCTCCGAACGGGAGCATCGGCCATGCTTATATTGGCTCAGATGTAGCAGAGCCAAATGATGTATTCTACAGAAGCTCTGCTGATGGCGGACTGACTTTTTCAAATCCGGTGAAGATCTGGGACTGGAATTTGAATACGGACTCTATAGGCTGTCTGCGCGGAGTAAGTCTGGTGTTTGACAATAACAATCAGCCCTTCGTGGCGTTCAATACTTCCAAGCTTAACGAATCAGGATTTTTTCCTGAAGAGCCCAGCCAGATAAGGGTGTGGTCACCCGGCGTTAATGGTGGAATTCCAAAAGTAATAGCCGACAGCAGTAATGTTCCATTCTTCCCGAATACGGGCTCGATCACTGATGCCTTTCTGCCTTTGTGCAAGCCATCAGTTGGCAGGTCTTCATCTTCCAGTTCAATAATTGTTGCTTTCTCTGCATCAACCCAATACTTCGGAACTGACTCAAGCAGATATTTTTGCGCATATGTTTCCCATTCTTCAAATGCCGGGGTTTCGTGGAACCTGCCGCAAAGAATTACTCCGGAAAGTCCCCTGAGGGACTGGAGATATATCAGCGTTTCACCCACAAGCCATCAGAGTTCAAATAACCTGACTGTCCAGATGCTTTGCCAGTCAGATTCAATTCCGGGTTCTTATGTGAACGGAGCACCGTTGGGACGCGGAGAATTTGTGAGCATCAGGTATCTGGCCAGTACTTCGCCCGCTCCCGCTCCGCCTGCATTGCTGCAGCCGTTGAACGGATCATATATCCTGCACGGGCCGATACTTCTTGACTGGTCTAATGTATCGAATGCGGTTACATATTCCGTCCAGCTGTCATCCGATTCGCTCTTCGCAAATCTGATTGTGAATGAAAATGATCTTTCTGAATCACGTTTTGTGATTGACACTCTGCTGATTGACTATAACTCTAAGTACTTCTGGCGGGCAAGAGCTGTAAATAATTTCGGCTCCAGTGACTGGTCATACCCGTGGAAGTTCATCACATATCCTATGTTGCCGCTTGTACCGGTCCTGATCTCGCCTGAAAACGGAGCAATTAATATATCCGCAACGCCGAGTCTTAGATGGAGCACCAATCCGAATTCATTGTCTTATTCAGTGCAGATTGCCCGGGAGCCGGCATTCATCACTCCCGTATATGAAAAGGATTCACTGCTGTTACCTGAGCATACAGTGCCGGCATCTGTCCTTTCACATGACTCGGTGTATTACTGGAGAGTCAGGGGAAAGAATCAATTTGGGTTCGGAGCGTTTTCACAACCCTGGTCATTTACGGTTGTAGCCGAACTTCCTGCGGCTCCTCAGCTTCTGAGCCCTGCAAATGATACAACTGTTTATACTAATGTGGTGACTTTTGCCTGGCTTGTGTCGCCCGGGGCGGCAAGTTACACTGTTCAGGTGTCATCGGATTCTTTGTTCAGTGATTCTGTAATCTATGTTACAAATATCACCTCCCGAAAGTACACTTCCCGCGCAGGAGTTCTGAGTTACAATTCAACCTATTACTGGAGAATGCGTGGAACGAATTTAAACGGTAACGGCGCATGGAGCGGGAGCCGGAGATTCTCCACTACGTCCGCATCTCCGCCGCCTGTTTTGCTTTCTCCGGCAAACGGACAGGCAGGTGTTGGGCTTACAGTTCTTCTCGACTGGTCGAATTCCGTGAATGCGGTAAGCTACGATTTAATGCTTGCAACGGATTCACTCTTTCAGAATGTCATTGCCGATGTAAGGTCACTTGGTGTTTCACAATATTCTGTGCCTTCTCCACTTCTCACTTACTTTACTCGTTACTTCTGGAAAGCCCGGACAAACAATTCAATCGGATCCAGCGACTGGTCAGCAACATGGAGTTTCAGAACACTCCAGATAGGTGCACCGGGAACTCCTGTTCTTCAGCTTCCGGCAAACGGAGCGCTCAATGTTTCAACCATGCCAAATCTGAGATGGACAGTTCCGGCCAATACTTCCCACTACAGGCTCAATGTGTCGGTTGACAGCACTTTCGGCATTGTGACTTACATCAAGGATACGATCTTGCCACCGGAATTTATTTTGCCTGACAGTGCGCTTGCATTTAATACGAATTATTACTGGAGGGTGCAGGCAGTAAACTACAACCAATCCGGTAATTGGTCATCAGTATTCAGATTCAGGACAGCAGCTTACGGGAGCGGACTTCCGGGGAAACCCGTTCTTGAATCTCCTGCCAATAATTCAAACAATGTCTCTGCCGTGGCGCTGCTAAACTGGGGCAATACAATGCTTGCTGACCGTTATGACCTGAATGTGTCAACTGATGTTAACTTCAGCAATACAGTTCTGAGCACCGATACTATCACGATATCTCAGTACAAACTTCAGCCCGGCACTCTCAATCACAATACTCTTTACTTTTGGAAGGTAAGATCTCTCAATGCCAATGGTGCTGGGAAATGGTCCGAAGTTTTTGCATTCAGGACTGCATTGCTTACCCAGTTGGAAAACGTAAACGGAAGTGTGCCTGCAGAGTTTATGCTGTTCGGGAATTATCCCAATCCGTTCAATCCGTTGACGAAGTTTAGATTTGACGTCCCGCGGGAATCATTTGTAGAGATTGCTGTGTATGATATCAACGGCAGGATTGTATCAACTGTAATAAATGAACTGATCCAGGCAGGCTCTTATGAAGCATCTTTTGATGCCTCTGCGTTTGCCAGCGGTGTTTACTTTTGCAGAATGAATGCAAGCGGTTACAGTTCAGCCGTCAGGATATTGCTCCTGAAGTAGATCTCAAGTGAAACTGTCATTAATGTCACCTTTGATGTGTGAGCAAGTGTAACGGTCAAGAGTTTTCCTGAGCCTGTCATTTGCATGGTCTGTATTTCAATTGAGTTGAAAACCTCGATCAGATGAGCTATTTTGCCCTGCGTCCTTAGCTCAGTTGGTAGAGCAAATGACTCTTAATCATTAGGTCGGGGGTTCGAGTCCCCCAGGACGCACTTGAAAAGCCCTGATAAATATAATACTTATCAGGGCTTTGTTTTTATTGATTAGTGTGTTAGCAGATTTGTTAGCAGATTTTCAATCCGCCGAGTTTGTCTATTCGTTCTCTGATAGCCGCGGCGTTCTTCCTTTTGTAGTACTGACGGGTAGTTTGAATGGAAGTATGTCCAAGGAGATCAGCGAGATCTCCTTCAGGCAAACCGTTGTCAGCGAGTACGCTCGCAAATGTTTTTCTGAAAGTCTTAAGGTTATAACCTTTTCCTTCCATGCCGGTTTCCTTAATGATCTTCCTGAATGTCTTTCCGATTCTCTCAACACAATACTTCTTGAACAATATTTCATTCTTGCTCATTGATTCGAGAGCTGGATAATCCGAATTCAGAAATGTCTCAAGTTCCTTGTGTATCGGATAATCTATGACTCTGCTCGTCTTTGAGATCGTTAACCTTAACAGCTTATCTTTCAGATTGAAATCTCCGGCCTTCAAGGAGAACAGGTCATTAGGTCTCATTCCCGTAAGCAGGAGCATTTTGTAGATACGAAAATATTCGATGTCCCTCATTTTTGCTTTTCCCAGGAATAAGTTCAAATCATCCTTTTCAAAGATCGTTATAGCTTTTACTGTCTCTTTCGGTATGACTCTCCTTGTGATTGGAGATTCACTGATGTATTTCTTTTCCAAAGCGAAATTGAAGAATGCCTTAAGGTACCTCAGATAAGTTCTGATGCTTGTCGCATTTGCCCTTAGCGATGCATCCTTGACAAACATTTTGATATCATTCTCTGAAACCGAAGAGATCTTGCGGTCTTTGCTTGTTACTTTGAAGAACTGTGTCATCGTTACTTTTAAAGTTTGCTCATGGTGATTCTTGCCAACCGTTGGTTTGCTCAGGGTTTTCAGGAAATCGTCGTAAACATCATACAAGGTAATCTTCTCTGATGCATCACATGCTCTTACAAGTCCGTACTTGATCTTCAGTTTGTTCTTCCTTTCAAGTTCTTCAACTTTTCTTCTGAACAATTCAGCTTTGAGTTCGTTGCTCTGATGAAACTCAAGCCCTGTGTTCTTCACTTTTCTTTCGCCATTCAGCGTGTAGCTGATATAGAACTTGCCTCTGTAATTGTATTTTGATGCCATTACTGATTCTTAAATTCCGAAAATATTTTTTGCATTTCAACTTCATCTTCAGTGATTCCTTCGAATATTGCATTGTTGATGGTCCGATAACCGGAGTTTCCGTTAATGTATTCATCAAGCTTGCATCGCGGTACCATTATTTTACCTCCGCAATCCACGGATTCGAGGAGGCCTCTCTTTATTAGATTCTTTGTTTTGACCATTCCGAGTTTGAGCTCTTTGCTCACAGCGTAAATTGACAACAGCTGATTGTTATCCTGTTTGCTTTGGTTCTCTTGGTGCATTGATTAAAGTATCCTCATTTTTTTAAGATTAACAAATGCTCCCTGTAAGCCTTCATTTAATATTATATCACTATTCAGCCCAGAAGATTTTTCAAATCCTTGTCCCGTCAAGTGATTTGAGCTTCTCCTCCAGCCTTAAAACAGTTGTAATAAATTGTCTGCTTCTGTTCTCACTGCTGTCATCGGCAATGTGATTTGTTTTCCTGTTTAAGTAATGCATCGAAACCTCCATTGCAATGTAACTTATGAGTCTCTGGTTCACTTCTTCGTGACCTTTAGATGAAGTCTTAACGCGAATCTGAAAATCCTCGTGCTTTCTAAAAATATGTACTGTGTTGCCGCTCATTACAGACCTGAGCTGTATGCCGTCGAGGTCTGTATGCGGCTGGCTGTTTAAATCTATTCTTACTTCTAATTGAGCGGGTCCAATTTCTGTTCTGGTCGTTTTACCAAGTATCTCTATTTCGTGAAATGTTCTATTGTCAATCGACCGACTGGTAACCTTGTTAAGCCCTGAGCCAATAGACTCAGATACTCTTCTTTGGAAACGGAACCATTCGTCTTTACTTACTTCTGTGCTTGGACCTTTTATTGTGAAAATTCTTTTGCCTGAAGATCTTCCCTTTGTTCTTCCCTTAGACTTTTCTTCAAGATCCAATTCCTTCAACGCTTCACTTATCGTAGATTCCAACTTTCTTAAGCATTCCGAAGAATCCACTTGAGTATTAGTTTCGATGTAATTGATTATCTCATCTTCATACGAAAGCAAAGTCTGAAAGAATGCCTTTGAAATTTCATCTCGCACAAAGTCATTCCTTGAAAGAACGGGAGATAATATGCCTGTTACATCAATGTATCCGGTGATATTCGATCGTGACCAGATCTGGTATTTTTTCTTTGTTCTGAACTGTTCTACACTCGACACGTCAGTGATTCTTCTACCTTTAACCACAAAGAATACAGGACGGTTGAATTCTGTGGTTCGTGATATGGCGATATGTATTCTTGCAGGATAAGAAGAAACATCAATATCCTTCACTGTTCTTTGTTTTTTTGAATGCGTCTTGTGAAGTCTGTCAATTGTTCTTCTGTATGGATTCTTGCAATACAAACCATAATTGAATGGAGAACACTTGTATACACCTCCTGATTCTTCTATTAAATTCACGGTAATACCTGACCTTTGAAGGATCAACTCAAAGTGCCTTTCAAATTCTCTTTTTAAAATTTCAATTAAGATGTCTTCAAACTGCCCTTCGTAAAAATCTGACAGCGTAATGATTGTTCCTCCAAGCGCTTTATCTTCGTATTCTTCAGTTACAAGTTCAACTGCGGGCTCATGGTCTGAGTTCTGTGTGAAAAGATCAGCATTAAATGTAAGCTTTGCATGCTTTGAAGTTGCCCTATGCCACGTTTCTATTTCAAGACTCCTGCATATTGACATGAACGAGAACATTCCGAAACCAAACATTCCGTTTGTCTTGGGATCATTCTTTTTCTGAGATCTGAATATCGTGTAAGGAGAATCAGGGTCGATCAGCATCCCTGATGCATTATCGCTGATGCTGATCTTTCCACCCTGATGCTTTGTTACATTGATTTCGATATCATGAAGATAAACCACACCATTGTAACAATCCTCAGCGGCATCAATGGAATTGTCAACAAATTCCGCTATAACCCTGTTTGGGTCAGTGTAAACGCGGGACTGCTGTAGGATGCCACCGCTATCGATTCTTATTTTCAGTGTGGTTTTCTTCATTATGTTTATAGAACTACCGGTTACCCGGAGTTCAGTTTTACCGACTGAAGTCAGCTGTTTGGAGCCGTCCTTGTTCTCTTGACCGCATATTTGCTTTTGAACTCAGGTCTACTATCAATGATCCCGAGTCGCAAAGCAGATGCGCTATTCAAAGATTTATATTTCTTGATGGCTTCAAGAACAGCTTTTCTTTTGCCGGTTAGTTTTTGAAGAACTTCGACAAATAATTCATCTTCTTCACGCAATGTGCTCATATCAGCATTGCTGGGATAGATTGATCCTCTGAGAAGTTCAAAAGTTGCATTTCTGTCGGAACTTCTGAATCCGGGTTGTCCCGCTGCCACAAACACTGTACCGGCAGGATCAATCTTACCTTTTGCATGTGTATGCAGGTCGATATCTTCACAACCGTGTATTGCTTGTATTATTGCCACGGCATCCTCGATATCACCGGAAGTGTTTTCCAGGGTTATCTCTAATATTCCTGGTTGGTCTTCATTTTTCCTCATCTCATCGATGATTTGACGAATCTCCTCAAATGCTTTTGAGTCGATTTTGGACATCCCATATGTCCTTTTTTTGTCCTGTGACATAAATTTTGATTTTTTTTTAAAGAAAAGATTTATGCTTGATTTCAAGAATCAAGGCTTCATTTCCGATTGCCTCGGCGGTGCTCTGGATTTTGCTTTTATATGAATCATTTTTGAGGTATTCTGTTAAAGGTTTTTTGTGGATTTAAAATCGGTGAACCGTATTTCCAAAGAGATTCTTAAGTAAACTTGCATTTTACATTTTTCCAACGATGATATATTTCTCTGACTTACCACGTTATTGCATAATTTACTTATTACAAAGGTATACACCTTTTTTTTGAATATCAAGGTCAATTTCTTATTGATCTGCCGTTTTGCGTACCTGCAGTCATTTCAAAAAAATACTTGCTTTATTCCCTGTGATATTGTATATTGAGTAAAAAACTCAGTTATGCTCATTTTCCATTTACTTCATAAAGACGATCTAATCGAAATCTTGCACAATGCCGAGAAACAAGGCTCACTGAGCAGTTTTCTGAAAATCTTTAAGTCTCAGAAGATGGAAGGAAAAAAAGTAGAGAAAATTATTCTAAGTCTTCGTTTTGAACTGGCTAAAATTATTGAGTTATTAATATATAATGTCCCCTTAAGTAAGAATCTTTTTGTTGATAGCGCTTTAACCAACAATCAAAAGAGCACGAAACTTCCATCTGGCATAGTTGAGATCAAGCACAAAATTGAGAATTATTACTCCACACTTCATAATTGCAGAGTCAAGGTTATTGGACCTTATGAAAATGAAGAGCTGGAAATTGCTAGGATTCTTAACGAAATCGATAAATCAGATGCAGTTGTGGATCATTATTTTCTTTCCGGAATAGTGGATGCAAAATCAAAATTAGAGATTGTAAGACTGTCTGAACATAGATCTGATCTTCCAGAGGAATATAAGAAGGCATACATAGTGTACGATTCAGAAAAATACAGGGGAAAAAAAATCGTTAAAGAACCAGGTTCTGGATTGCTTTCCTTTGTAAATACTGCTTTAACAGATGAGAGCTGGCAGAGAGCTATCTCTGCAGTCAATTCAATTTCAACAAGTTCATCGTTTAATTTTAGTTTTCTGCCTGAAAAAGATCCCCGATTACAGTATGCACGGTCAAAGGCTTTACTATATAACGAAAGCGGAATATCACCGATTTTGTTGGTTGGCGGTTCTAGTTTTGACAGACAGAATTTCACCAAGTACACATATGAGAATTCCAAATACAAGAATAGTAAATTCATTTCAATTGACTTTGCAAATTACGAGTCAAAAAGTGCAACAGATACTTTAGAACATGCATTGCAATCTTTGTTTCAACAAGAAGCATATGAAGGACCAAAGAAAAATACTGCGCGGGATGTTGAAATTCCATTTACCCCACAGGGAAACATTTCTTATGAAAAGCTGAAGGATTTATTGCGGGATGTTGAATTCAAAAAAGCCATCGGTCAACACAAGATTGATTCTGACAAAACCGAAAGAAGACTCTTATTTATAGACAATATAGACTTAATTCCTCATCAATTTCATGATTTGTTTTTCAATGATCTTGTAGGCCCTCGGAATAATGATCTAATATGCATTTTCGGAATTGATTCAAGAACAAAATTGTCACATTTTGATAGAGAAGGTAGATTAAGATTACTAAAGGCAGTAGTTGATTTACCAACTATTTCATTTACGGATAATAGTGGCGCAACTGAGCTTATCGAAACGCTTAATTCAAATTTGAGTGAGTACTTCGATATTGCACAAAAGGCAATGCAGGATAAATTCAAACTAAGCGTAAAGTTTCTTCCTGAAAGTTTGAAAAGAATATTCTCAACAAAATGGCAAAGCAATAGAGAAATGGTAGACTTTTTAATCAACACTTATACTGAAATCATTGTATCAGCTGCGTTAAATAAACAAGAGATAAGTCCCACTGGTGAACTTGTTGCCTCTGATTCAAAAATCAAAGAAATGCTAGAGAGCCTTAAAACACTGGACAATTCCGGGGATCCAGATACAGAAGATATCGAGGCTAACACAATAGAATATGACAACCTTTACCGTGTCGACCTGGATGCCGTAAAAGATCTTCAGAAGTTCTTAGACCATATAGAAAGGGATTATATAATTTCAGCCTTTAAGAAATTCGGACGAAACCAGACAAAAGTCGGTCAGGAGCTAGGCTATACACAGGCAATGATCTCAAGAAAAATTAGAAGTCTTAAAATTCCTTACAGGAGTATGGATGTTAACTGAGTGTACTATCAAAGTAGAAATGTTGAGTTTCAAAATAGGCCCACCTGCAGTCTGAGTCTTCGGTTCGGTATAACCACTCAGCTAAATGTATATTTAAGTCTGGATTATTGAGATCTACTCTTATTCTGTTAGGAATAGGATATAAATGCGTTTAGAACGAATTTATTCCTAGTATTGATCCTTTCACTCTTAACTGAACTTATCAAATATTAACATTCTTCAAAAAATCTCTTCCAATATCTTAAATATACATCTACAATCCACTTACTCTCCATTTTCTGGTATAATACCTATGGTTATAACCAAAAGACTTTCACCAATGAATAAATATTTAGTCAAGCTTCCATATCAGTACCCGCAGTACGGCACGCTGTACGGCTTTGTCTATGCGGAAGACGAGGAAGAGGCTGAAGATCTCGCGCAGGACAGATGCAATCTGCACGATGAAGATTACAACGATAAAGATTCAGGCGATTCAGAATATTTTTATGATGAGCTTGAGGTCGAACTCGAAGAATCTGATCTGTCATCGGCTGACATTCCTGCAAGGCCAGCTGTGAACGGCTTTAAATCAGATCAATCAGTGCCGGAACATTTTCTGCAAGATCTTTTACAACTCGCTACTCTGTAATTTTACTTCACTCACAACGCACAAAACAATTTCAAAAACCTTAACATCAAAGGAGATCATTCTCATGTGGACAACAAATTCCAACAGCAACGGCACGTCAACAGACGATATCACTGTCGTCAAATGCAATTCGAAAGATTACGATCTGCGCGACACCGCTGGCATTGCACTTGTAGAACGACTGAAAGCTATCGCAAGAGAAAACGCGATCGGCAAGTTTGACATTTACGACGCAACCGGCAAGGCGCTTACATCAGCAGATGTTGAAAACGGCGAGTTCACTTCACCATTGTCCATCCAAAGATTCAATGTTGCTGCCTGAAACACTGGATCATCTAACGTCCCTTTCACATTACATTTCACAAAGTGCCGGTTGCTTACATAGCCGGCACATCTTTCAAAAAACAAAAGGACTTTTATAATGGACAACAAGGAGTTCCTGCATTACGTGAATTCACAGGACAAGTATGACGCATTCTCTGCGCCTGCCGATTTACGAAACGTAATTCAAAAAGAAATCGGCATTGGCGAAATATACCCTATCTTGTCATCTGCAAAACAAACAACGCTTAAGATAAAAGAGATCGTACTTGAATCTGAAATTGATTTCGTGAAGTCAGCTAAACAACTCAAGCAGGTTTTCGATGAACAGCTTGAATCTGCGATAGACAAAGTAAACACAGCCTATGAACGTGAGCTTCTGCAGATACAATCAGCATTTCGGAAGCAGTACTTTGGAACACAATTGCTGGAGATGATTGAACTGCTTAACGATAATGATTACACACTGGTGATGATGCACAAAAGAGTTTACGCTTACAAATGTTATAACCCGGCGCATGATGTAACAGTAGGGCGTTTCACGTCAGGCATTGATTATGATTTTGATGAACCTGTTTGTACTCTCAAAGGCGTTTACGTGAATCTTCTGCATCCGAAAATGACTAACGGTACGGTATTCATTACAACAGAAGGCCGTCATCCGAACGCAAGTAACGCGGGATTCTCAGAAGTTTGCATCGGCGATATGGAAAACCGATCTATACCGGTGAATGATGCGCAGGCGCTGATTGAATTGCTTGATGAAATATGTGAGATGTACGAAGTCTGTCATCTTGACTCTGCGTATTTTATTCCGGAACAATCTTACACAACAAAACAAAACGAATCACATAAATGGACAGCGTAAATAATACTCTCTCAGATATCTACAAAAGACAGTGCATGATAGATGACCTTTCATCAAACTCCGCAATGGTCATCGGCATCGGCGGTGTCGGCTCATGGCTGGCTCTGGACCTTGCATTGATCGGTGTCGGCACACTGGTTCTGGTTGATCCTGATACAATCGAAGCTTCTAATCTTAACCGAACAATGTTCATGATTAAGCAAGTGGGCTTAAAGAAAGTTGATGCAATCACGTCATTGATAGCAGAACGCCGCCCCGATACTATTGTACTTACGGTGGATGATTACTTCGACATTGCACTTCTGAAGAAATACAAAGTTGATTATATATTCGATGCAACAGACTCGCTGGCCACACGCAAACTTATTGATTCATATTACAAGGCAAACACAGACCTTGAAAAGCCGCCCTACTGCAAATGCGGCTATGACGGCTTCCTGGGAACAATTTCCGTAAATGATTTTGATTCAGGACGCTGGGGTGATGATGGTTCTTATAATGCCGTACCAAGTTTTGTAGGAACGCCGCAGGTGCTCTCAGCATTGGCTGTGATTGAAATGATACTCTGCAAATCAACAGCGAGTACTTCATATAATTTCAACGTGAAGAAACTCCTTACAAAAAAGAAGGAACTCGCATGAAAAATAATCTTGAAATAACCGAACCTGAATCAAAACAAAGCCCGTGGGACTCAGATCTTAAGGTCATAAGCCGGGTTTTGGTGCAAGTGCCGATGAAATTACTGCTGGTGTGTAACAACATTGCTGAACGAGTTGATGAAAATGAATTTTCAATAGTGACTGACATTGTTGGAAAGACGATTGATTGCGTGTGTTTGTCTGATGATTACTATATACCAAAGCAATCCGTTACACCCGGCAGTATTGATTATCTGAGCGACGAGTATCACCATTCGGTGGTGATACATCGTCATCCTGATGATCATAATACTTTCAGCTCAACCGACAAGGCTTACATTAATCAGAACTTCGAGCTTAGTCTTCTCTATACAAAGAAAGATAATTTTATCAACGGCGTTTACAATCTGAAGCTTGAAGATGCAATAGTTCCGATACCTGTGAAAGTTCAGGTGATAGACGGATTGAGCGACATTGATATCAAGAACATTGAAACCAAACGCAACGAATTGTTTCCACTTTCAAAAATTGAAAGGCAGTTCGAACCTGATGCAAACAGTATCTGCACTGCTGAAGACATTCTGACTGAACTGCGCGATCTCAGCAACAGACTTGATATGATGGAGAGTTTTTACTACAGATAACATTAAACACGAAAGGACACTGATGATCACACCGGGAGAGCTGATTAAAAAAGCGCTGACACAGTTGGTGCTTGATTCAATTCGAAAGATATCAAAGCTGATAACAAAACTAAAATGATTGGAACAAATGGAGTGGCAACTGCGCCAAAGAACATAACAGATATAAAGTCTGACGCTGAATTGTTTGATGATTTCATGGCATCGCTTGATCTCGACACTTCGAATCTTACTGATTTAGAATCTATCGATGGCGAGATCCGACTCAACAAATACTTGTGGGTGGTCAAACAAAAAGAATCAGAACTATCCAGATGCAGGACCATCGCAACAGATTCCATCAGAAGTACTTCAGACTGGCTCAGTGAAAAAGAAACACAGATTCAGAATGCGATCGATTGGCTTACAGGACAAATGAAGAACTATTTGATAACAAAAGACGTCAAGTCATTGTCATTGCCGAATGGTTCGATAGGTATGCGCAAACAACCTGAAGCTATTGAAGTTGTGGATGAATTAAGTTTCATATCTGAAGCTTCACCTGATCTGCTAAGACATGTGCCTGAATCATACGAGCCTGATCTGAAAGCGATTAAAGCCTTAATAAAAGAAACCGGCGAAATACCGAAGGGCATTGAGCTGAAGGCGCAGGATCCAAAGTTTTATTACAAACTAAACGGCAGTATTTGAACCCAAAGAGATTTTGCCCGTTTTAAATGGGCAAATTCTCTTGCTGCTTTAAATAAGTTGAAATTAAAAATGAAAACGCAAAATGTCGAAACCAAAACTCGAGCTGCAGGTGAATATGCCTCAGACGATCAAGCTTCTCCAAACAGAACCGGCCACAGGTGAAAACGCTTACGGTCAGTGGTTTCTGTACAACGTACAAAGCAACGGCCAGGAATTATCATTCTTCGCTCCTGATAAGGTCGTAAAGAAATTCCAGGAACATCAGGTTCAGGAGAATGATGAAGTTGTTATAACCAAGCGCCTCTCAAAGAATGGAAAGACCAACATTGTTGATTATGACATCGCGGTGCTTGAACAAAAACCTGTTACAGTTGTAAATGGTCACGCAGTTAACGGACATGCAAAGTCAGTTGTAACGCATTCAAACAATGGACATGATGATATTCCGAACAAAGATTATCAGCTGCTGCTGCAGTGCATGACGGAGGCTATGATGATTCGCGATGAACTCGGATCTGATATTGATATCAATAAGCTCGGGGTTACTTTGTTTCTGAGAAAGATAAAAGCGTGATCTGTTGAACAGGGCGGTCAGATGGCTGCCCTGTCTGTGAATTGGCTTGTCTTCCTATCTTTTGACTTACATTGAATTAAGTATATCTGCCATTCTCATTTGATTTAAATT